>NZ_CP030126.1:1907500-2245000 GCF_003568845.1 Indioceanicola profundi
TTCATCTCCATCGGCGACGTAGTGAAGCTCCGGGTGGAGGAATATGCGCAGGAGGTGGAATCCTTGCGCGAATACGTGTCGGGCGGCCTCTGACCGGCCGCCAGAGCACGGGTTCCTGTGATTTCAGCGAAACCGGTGGCATCGGGCCTGACGGCCCGGTGCGCGCAACCTGCCTTGACGTGCCCGGCCCACCTTGACGGAGGCATGCCATGTATTTCGAACGCCTGATGCAGCCAACTCCGGTCCACCGCCCCGAGCTTGCTCCCTTCCCCGCGGCCGATGCGCGGCCCGAACCGGGAGAGCGGTTCAAGTTCCTCGTCTGCGTGGACGGCAGCCCGCAATCCACCGCCGCCCTGCGCTTCGCCGCCATGCGCGCCCACAAGGTTGGCGGGCTGCTCGCCCTGATGCATGTGGTCGAGCCCGTCGAATTCGGCGAATGGATGAGCATCGCCGACACCATGGAGATGGAGCAGCGCGAGGAGGCCGAGCTGCTGCTGCACGACATGGCCTGTCAGGTGAACCGGCTGACCGGCCTGATTCCCGAACTGCAGATCCGGCGCGGCCAGATCGGGGAGGAGATCCTCTCTGCGATCCAGGAGGATGGCGACATCCATGCTCTGGTCGTGGGCGCCGCCCCTCCCTCTGTCCGGAGAGGCAAGCTGATCTCCTGGCTGGCCGGCCAGTTGGCGGGAGAGCTGGAAATCCCGCTGGTTGTCGTACCCGGCAACCTGACCGACCGGCAGATCGACCTTCTGGCCTGAGCCCACCTCCCCGCGGCTATTCCGTGGGCAGGGGAACGGAACCGCCTGCTCCCTCCTGGCGTTCACCGCCCTGTACGGGAGGAAGCATGATGACGCGCAGCACAGTGATCGACGACCCAGCCACGGCCACGATGGAGCGATGCCCGTGAGCCGCTGAGGCACGGCGACCAGTGGACGCGCTCATTTCCTGGTTCGAAGGCAACCCGGTCGCCCTGGGCGCGCTGGCCAGTCTGGCTGCGGGCGCGGCAACGGGTGTAGGCGCTCTGCCCATGCTGCTGGTCCGGCGGGTGCCGCAACGGGTACAGGATGGGCTACTGGGCTTTGCCGCCGGCGTCATGCTGGCCGCCAGCTTCTTCTCCCTGATCATTCCGGCGCTGGACAATCTTCAGCAGAATGGCGGAACGCCGCGCGCGGCCGCGGCGACAGTTGCCGCGGCCGTGCTGCTGGGCGCCGTCGTGCTCTATCTGGTCAACCGTTATGCCCCGCATGAGCACTTCGTCAGCGGCAGCAATGATCGGCACAGCCAGTCCAAGATGTGGCGCATCTGGCTGTTTGTCATCGCCATAACGCTGCACAACTTCCCCGAGGGGATGGCTGTCGGCGTCGGCTATGGGGCTGGCGACGTCACCAGCGGCAATTCTCTGGCCCTGGCCATCGGTTTGCAGAACATGCCGGAAGGTCTGGCCGTTGCGGCCTCCCTGATCGGGCTGGACTACAAGCGGTCCCACGCTGTGCTGATCGCTCTGCTCACCGGACTGGTAGAGCCGATTGGAGGCTTGGTCGGGGCCGCGGCGATCACCCTGTCGCAGCCCCTGCTGCCCTGGGGCCTGGGATTTGCCGCAGGCGCCATGCTGTTCGTGGTCAGCAACGAGATCATCCCCGAAACCCACCGCAAGGGCCACGAGACCCAGGCAACAGGCGGGCTGATGGTCGGGCTGGCGCTGATGATGTTTCTGGACGTGTCGCTGGGGTAAGCGGGCGACGCCTACTCATACACCGCATAGAGCTTCTTTGCCGGCTCCACCACTTCCCAGGTGCCTACGAACCCGGCCGGCATGACGAAGGCGTCGCCGGCGGTGAAGGTGCGGGCGTCGCCGGCCGTGTCGGTCACGATGACCTTGCCCTCCAGCAGATGGCAGAACTCGTTCTCCGTAAAGGAGACTCGCCAGGAGCCAACCTGCCCCGTCCAGACGCCGCAGTTGAAGCGTCCATCCGTGCTGCTGAACCCGTTCGCCACCGTCTGGACCGGGTCGCCGGTTACGATCTTTTCGGCATCGGGGCGGTAGCTGTCGGGGGACGGCAGGCTGTCCTTGAAGCTGACGACCGGGGGCATGGGCGCTTCCGTATGCTTGTCTGCGGGACAGCCAGGATAGCGGCGGCGCCCCTGTGTTGGAAGCTGTGCAGGGTACTGTTCAGTGCCGACCGGCGGCAGTCACCCTGACATAATCGGTCGGAGCCTTGGCGACATGATCCTCACGACCGAGTTCGCCGACCGGACGGTCCGTCGGGGCGGCGCGCGACGGGGCGGAAATGACCGCAGCCAGCAGCAATCCGATCAGGATCAATGCCTGAAGGATCAGTGCGGTCCGGTGCTTGGTCATGGTCGGCCTCCATCAGGTCGAGCGTTTCCGATAGTCGAAGAACAACAATGGTTCGTGTCTGAAAGATGTCGGCAACCTGTTTCGAATGTTTCATTCCGCGGCAAAATCGAAGGAGGGATTCAGCCTTCCGGCGACCTTCAAATCCCCGCCATCCCGCATCAGAACGATCACTTCCCCGGACCTGGGATAGACTCCCGTCAAGGCAGTGATATTCACCTGATGCGTGACAAGGACCAGGGTACCTTTCCCATTCCACGCAATGATGTGATCTTTGACGGCCTGTGTCTGGACATTTCCTGATTCAATTTGTCCAAAGAAGCTGTCGAGTGGCGCGAATGGCGTGAGTTCGCCGAAGGCAAGGCGCGCGGTGTCCAGGCAACGACACCAGCGGCTGGAAAGGACCTGCGCTATCGGAATCCGCTCCCTCCGGAACGCCTCTCCCAGGCCGCGGGCCTGCGCGCGCCCTTCTTTGGAGAGGTTGCGTTGCGTGGCGCAGTCCGAAAGCTCGAAGTGGGAGGGGTCGCCGACGCCCGGCGCTTCGGCATGGCGGATCATGGCGATAGCACCGCCATTGCGGAGTAGCGCCCAGAGTTCCTCTTCCGCAGCATCGGCCGCAGCCGGAAAAGTGACGAGAAGGAACAGGAAAAGGATCGCCGATACGAAGCGCATGCCCGCCTCCACGCATGGTGCCGCCGCGCAAGGTAGGACCGGGGCGCGGGCCGGCCAGTGCGCCGGGGCCATTGTGGTCGAATCAGGCAGCCCGAAGGACCATGGCGAAGTTCGCGTGGGCGGTAAGCGGAAAGCGCGCCATGGCCCGGACCCAGGCGCCGCGCATGGCCAACCGGGCAATGTCCTCCTCCTCCGGCACCCAGGGCAGCAGCTCGAAGGCGATGGGTTCCAGCCCTTCGGCCCTTGCCAGCCGGCGCACGCAGCCCGGCGTCATTCCGGTCGGATCGGGCAGGCCCAGCCGTCCGCCGGTGCAGAAGCGCTGCCACAGCACTGCCGGATGATGCGCATGGGGTTCGATGACCACGATCCGGCCACCGCGGGCCAACCGGCGGCGGGCAGCCCGCAGAACCCGCAGGGCCCGGGTCTCTCCGCCAAGGCAGCCGCGCACCAGGATCAGGTCGAAGGTATCCGGCAGGCTGCCATCCATGTGGAAGGCCACGGCATCGCCGACAGCAAAGCGCAGATTGTCGAGATGCAGGTCCAGCGCTGCCAGCCTGGCACGCTGCACCCGTGGCGCCGACACATCCACGCCGACCCCGAACGCCACCAGCGGGCTGAGCGCCAGCAGATCGTCGCCGCCGCCACAGGACACGTCGAGGATGCGGGAGCGGGAGCCGCGGCAAAGGACACGTAGAAGGGCGAGCCGGGCGTGGAAGACCCGGAACCGGGGGTCCGTTCCCGCCCACATAGGGTCGAGCGCCGCCCTGAAATCGGGGGGTGGTTCCCGGCCCGGAGGCCGCGTATGGTCGCGGACGGCGCTCATGGTGGAAGAACAAGCAGTAGCTTCACCGGTTCCTATGGGAAGCACTGTTCCTTCCGGGGGGCTTCTACCACCGGAAGACCTCTGCTAGACGAGTCCGGCAGGGCCTGACCGCCCGGTGCCCAGCCGATACCGCCGCCCTCAAGAGCGGCCCGAACAAGGAAGCGCCATGCCTGAGTCACGCGACGCCGCCGCAGATCTGTTGAACGACCTGATCCGCCGGGCGAAGGCGGCGGGGGCAGATGCCGCCGATGCCCTGCTGGTGGACAGCGCGTCCCTGTCCCTGTCCATGCGTCTGGGCAAGCCGGAAGGGCTGGAGCGGTCGGAATCCGGCGATCTGGGCCTGCGGGTGTTCGTCGGGAAGCGCATGGCGATCGTCTCCACCACCGACCGCTCTCCGGCGATGCTTCAGGAGTTGGCGGAACGGGCGGTGGCAATGGCGCGGACCGTGCCGGAGGACCCGTTCATCGGTCTGGCCGAACCGGACCAGATTGCCCGCGAGTGGGCCGACCTGGACCTGTGCGACACGGAGGAACCCAGCGCCGAATCCCTGATCGAGGCGGCCCGCGTGATGGAGGAAGCCGCGCGCGCCGTGCCCGGCGTCACCAATTCCGACGGCGCCGACGGAAGCTGGAGCCGCACCAGTGTGACTTTGGCCGCCAGCAACGGCTTTTCCGGCGGATACGGCATCAGCCGCCGGTCCCTGTCCGTTTCCGTCCTGGCCGGCGAGGGCACCGGGATGGAGCGGGATTACGACTACCATTCCTGCGTCTATGGCAGCGACCTGGAGCCGCCGGAGGAGATCGGCCGCCGCGCCGGCGAACGGGCGGTCGCCCGGCTGAAGCCTCGCAAGGTGAAAAGCCAGGCCGTGCCGGTGATCTATGATCCGCGGGTGTCCGGCGGACTGCTGGGCCATCTGGCCGGCGCGATCAACGGCGCGGCCATCGCGCGCGGGACCAGCTTCCTCAAGGACCGCATGGGCCAGCAGGTCTTCGCCAAGGGCATCCAGGTGATCGATGATCCGCTGGTACGCCGGGGCCTGCGCTCCAAGCCTTTCGACGGAGAGGGCATCGCCACCAGCCGCCGCGCCGTGATCGACGACGGCGTGCTGACAACCTGGTTCCTGGACCTGCGTTCATCACGACAGCTCGGCCTTGCCACGACGGGCCATGCCTCGCGCGGAACCGGCGGCCCGCCATCCCCTTCTCCGACCAACCTCTATCTGGCGCCGGGCAACCTGACGCCGCAGGAGCTGATGGCCGATATCGATCAGGGCTTCTACATCACCTCCCTGATGGGCAGTGCCGTCAGCGGGACCACGGGCGACTATTCCCGCGGCGCCAGCGGCTTCTGGATCGAGAAGGGCCAGATCGCCTACCCGGTCAGCGAGGTGACCGTCGCTGGCAATCTGAAGCGCATGTTCATGGAGATGACGCCGGCCAGCGACCTGGAATTCCGCCACGGCGTGGACGCGCCGACAGTGCGGATCGACGGCATGACGGTCGCGGGTATGTGAAGCTTATACGCAATCTTCGCAGGGCATTCCGGCGAGATCGCCGGATGCGCTTCCTCGCTGCCTGAGGTAGTCTCCGCGGCTGTTGTGCCGTCTTCCGGCTCGCAGTTTCCGGTCCAGAATGTCTGCTTTCGACATGCGGCCGATCTTTTATGTGATCGGCTGGCTGATTCTGGTGCTTGCCGTCGCCATGCAGGTGCCGATGATCCTCGACCTCGCAGTGGGGTCGGAGGATTGGCAGGTCTTCGCCGTATCGTCCGCACTGTGTCTGTTCTTCGGAGTGCTGCTGGCCCTCACAAACCGGGCGCGGCAGATCAGCCTGAACCTGCGTCAGACCTTCGTTCTTACGACGCTGGCCTGGGTGGTGACCTGCCTGTTCAGCGCGCTGCCCTTCATGTTCTCCTCCCTGAGGCTGGGTTTCGCCGACGCGTTCTTCGAGGCGATGTCGGGGCTGACGACCACCGGCTCCACGGTAATCGTGGGCCTGGGCCAGCTGCCGCCGGGTCTACTCATGTGGCGATCGCTGCTCCAGTGGCTGGGCGGTATCGGGATTGTCGGCATGGGAATCGTGATCCTGCCGTTCCTGCGGGTTGGCGGAATGCAGCTCTTCCGTTCCGAATCCTCCGACAAGTCGGATAAGGTCGTGCCGCGCGCAGCCGATCTGGCCGTCGCCTTTGGCTGGGCATACCTGACACTGACGGTGGCCTGCGCCCTTGTTCTGAGCTTTTCCGGCATGCGTGCGTTCGATGCCGTCAACCACGCGATGACGGCGCTCGCTACCGGCGGCTTCTCCACCCAGGACGCCTCGGTCGGCTATTGGAGCGAACCGGCGATCCACTGGACGCTGGCTCTTTTCATGATCCTGGGCTCTCTGCCCTTCGTCCGCTACATCAGCCTGATGCGCGGCGATGCGGAGCCGTTGTGGCGGGACAGCCAGATCCGGACGTTCCTGGGACTGCTGGCCGCCAGCTCCCTTGGCCTGACGGCATGGCTTGTCACGACCCAGCAGATGGAGTTCGCCACCGCGTTTCGCGCCGCCACCTTCAATGTGGTATCGGTCGTCACCACGACCGGCTACGCCTCGGCCGACTACACGCTCTGGGGCGCGCCGGCGGTGGCGGTGTTCTTCGTGCTGACCTTCACCGGGGGCTGCACCGGATCGACGGCGGGCGGCGTGAAGATTCTGCGATTCGAAATCCTGTGGCTGGCCCTGCAGGCGCAGATGACCCGCCTGTTCAGCCCACACCGGATGATGCCGTTGTCCTATGCCGGCAAGCCCGTGGACAGCGATGTCATCCTCTCGGTGATGAGCTTCATGGCCGTCTGGATCGGCATCACCTTCGTCTTCACGGTGCTGCTGTCATTGACCGGGCTGGATCTGGTGACGTCGGTGACCGGAGTAGCGCAGGCGCTGGGGAATGTGGGGCCGGGACTTGGCCCCATCATCGGTCCCGCCGGCAACTTCGCCCCGCTTGAAGACGAGGCGAAGTGGCTCCTTTCCCTGGCCATGCTGCTCGGCCGGTTGGAGCTGTTCACCGTCCTTGTGCTCCTGAGCCCGTCCTTCTGGCGGACCTGACCGGCCTCACGCGGTCGGAGCGGCGGCCTCGGCAGCACCGGCAGTCCGGAAGCTCTCGACGATTTTCGACACCGCCTCGTCGCCGGGGGAGGACGCCTTCCATTCCTCCGCCATTGCCAGAGCATCGTCCGGGGCGGCGGACCGGACCTGCAGCAGCAGCTCCAGCAGGGCGGAACGCACCGGGCCGGCGTTGGGCATCTCCTTGATGATGGGCAGCAGGTGCCGGGCGCCGGCAGCCGGCTCCCCAATAGCGGCCATCAGGCCGGCCAGGGAGACATGCGGCTCGATCCGGCGCTGGTCCAGCGCGATGCAGCTCCGGTACTGATCCTCGGCCTCCGCGAACCGGCCCTGGCTGCGCATCACGTCGCCCAGGGTCAGCATCGCCTCCAGCTGGTCGGGCTGCCGGGACAGGATGGTGCGGCACAGTTCCTCGATCCGCCCGATCTCGCCCGTCTCGCGGCAGGCATTCACGAAACCGACCCAGGCGTCGCGGAACCGAGGCTCCAGCACAATGGCGCGGGCAAGGCTCTCCAGTCCCTCCTCCCGCTTGCCGAGCGCCAGCAGGGCCATGCCGAGATTATGGTGCGGCGGCGGATGATCGGGAGCGAGGGAGCGAGCCTTCTTCAGGGCCGCCACCGCTTCCTCCAGCTTTCCGTCCATCTGCAGGGCGGCGCCCAGATTCGACCAGGCGACGCGGACCTCCGGAAGGTCCTCATAGGCCTTGGTGATCTTCCGGTACAGGGCGGCCGCATCCTTCAGCCGACTCTGCTTGTGCAGCCCGGTCGCCACCTTCATGTCGGCTGCGAAGCGCTGGCCGGCGTCGGGACGCTGGGTGATGGTGCTGATATGGCGGCGGCGGTCGCGGCGGTTCATGGGCGGACACTATCCGGATGGATGGAAGCGAGGCGCCCTTGATAGCAGGCGCGGGCGCGTCGGCAAAGCGCCCAGCGGCCTTCGGGGTATTCCGGATGCGAAACGGGGCCGGCCCCGCGGGGTTTCCCCCTTGGATGCCGGCCCCGTCCTCCACGGTAGCCGTAGACGCTTCCGCTTGCGGTCTGCACCGCACCGGAGCGCTCCGCTTATGTCCTCAGCCGAGGCTAACGACGGCGGAGAGATCCGTGCGGGTCCGCATAGGGGAACGAGACATCGGATCACCTCCTTTCAGTTGGTTGCGCCAATGACACCACAGTTGGGCATTCCGAACGCGGGGTCAAGGCTCAATTCATCCGGCCTCGGATTTATTCGTGCTTTTTCTCGGGCCAGGTGACTGCCGGCTCATCCCTCGATGGGAAAGACCAGATCGGCATTCCACCACAGGCTCTCCTGCCCGCGCGCAACCGACCCGTCCTCGTGCACGATGTGGGTCCGCCGCCCGGCGGGCAGCTTCGCGCCGTCCACGTCCAGATAATAGACGAAGAGGTTCCGGTCTCCGATCTTCCGGTGGCCTTGGGCGAATATCTCGACATCGTTGAAATAGCGGACACGGATCTCCTTGATCTCGTCCGCCGGGACGTCCGCCTCGAACACATAATGCGTCAGATCGGGAGAGGCGGCGGCCACCGTCCCCATCGAGCGGCCATTGACCAGCAGCTCGAACTCCGGCCAGCCCTCGGCGGCTGCCTGCCCGACAGCCCCAACGACGATCCGCGCCCGATTCTCCAGGTCCAGATGCACATCCTCGTGCGAGAGGGAGGCGACCTGCATCGATGTCGGCGGCCTGGCTACCGCCACTTCGTCCGGCATCGGAACCTGGCAGCCAGCCAAGCCGAGAAGAATGAAGGGAAGGATGATTGTCCGTCGCATGATCGACCATCTCCGGGAGGAAACCTTCCGCTATTTCACAGCGGAGCTCAGCCCGAAGAAAGTGCGCACACCTCCAATGCGCATGGAATTCCGCGGTAACGGTCTGGGACGGCGGCGGCGCGGCCTCGCGGCTGGATTAGCCCCTTTCGATAGCCCGCCATCCGATATCGCGGCGACAGAAGCCTTCCGGCCAGTCGATCAGATCCACGGCCGTGTAGGCTTGGCGCTGGGCGTCGATGATCGTGCGGGCGTGGGCGGTCACGCCCAGCACCCGGCCGCCGGTGGCCAGAATCCGGCCGTCTTCCGCCCGGGCGGTTCCGGCGTGGAAGACCGTGACCTCTTCCACCTGCGCGGCAGCCTCCAGCCCGCGGATTTCCGTTCCCTTCCGGTAGCTGCCGGGATAGCCATCCGCCGCCATGACCACGCACAGGGCGGCATCCTCATGCCATTCCAGCTCGACCTCATCGAGCCGGCCTTCCGATGCTGCCAGAAGGGCGGCCAGCAGGTCGGATTTCAGCCGCTTCATCAGCACTTGGCATTCCGGATCGCCGAAGCGGGCATTGAATTCCAGCACCTTCGGAACCGGCCGCCCTTCCGGGCCGGGCAGGATCATCAGGCCGGCGAACAGAACGCCTGTGAAGGGCCGCCCCTCCGCGGCCATGCCGCGAACCACCGGGTCGATGCAGGTGCGCATCACCTCCGCTTCCAGCTCCGGCGTCAGGACCGGAGCCGGGCTGTAGGTGCCCATGCCGCCGGTGTTCGGCCCCTGGTCCCCGTCGAAGGCGCGCTTGTGGTCCTGGGCGCCGACCAGCGCCACGGCGCGGGTTCCGTCGGAGATGGCGAAGAAGCTCGCCTCCTCCCCGTCCAGGAACTCCTCCACCACCACTTCGGTCCCGGCGTCGCCGAAGGCCTTCTCCACCATCACCTGATTGATGGCGATCTCCGCTTCCTCGACGCTCATGCAGATCAGGACGCCCTTGCCGGCGGCGAGGCCATCGGCCTTCACCACGATGGGAGCGCCCATCTTCCGGATGAAGGCCTTGGCGGCTTCGGGGTCGGTGAATCGGCCATAGGCGGCGGTGGGCACCCCGCATTTGTCCAGGACGTCCTTCATGAAGCCCTTGGAGCCCTCGAGCTCCGCCGCCTTCGCGGTAGGGCCGAAGGCTCTGATCCCGGCGGCCTGCAGGCGGTCCACGAGGCCGAGCACCAGCGGCTGCTCCGGCCCGACGACCACGAAGTCCACCCCCTGCTCTCCGCAGAAGCGGACCAGCCCGTCCACATCGTCGGCGGCGATGGGTGCGCAGTCGGCGACCTCGGCGATCCCGGCATTGCCCGGCGCGCACCAGAGCCGCCCCAGCAGGGGTGAGCGGGATATCGCCCAGCACAGGGCATGCTCGCGCCCGCCGCCGCCCACCACCAGAACCTTCAATCCGCCCGCCATGCCGCGTCCTCCCGCAGGTCTGAACCGTCCGGCCGGCCTTCTAGCACGGGCTGCCCGGTCCTTCATCCCTCAACAGAAGCCCGGCCTCACCGGGGATTGGCGGGCATGTTGCGGGCGCGGGCCAGCAGATCGGCCGTCGCCTCTCTTACCTCCGCCGCGGTCCAGCCCGTGGTGGCGTCGCCCACGACCAGTTCGACCATGGAGGTTCCAGGCACGGCGGTGGCCACCGCGCGCCCATACAGCCACTCCCCCGTCTCTCCGGCCCGCTCGTTGCCCGCGGCGATCATCTGGTCCGGCTGCACCGGCAGATGTATCTGGAAGCTGTTGCAGTGGGGGATGGATGGATGGACCCGCACGCCCGGCACCTCCGCCAGCGCCGCGGCGATCCGCAGAGCGTGCTCATGATACTCGCCCATGCGGGGCAGATGCCGATCCAACCCATCCAGCGCCGTCAGGACGAACGGGAAGAGCGTATAGAAATTTCCACCATAACGGGAGCGCCAGACCTTCGCGGCCTCGATCACCTCCCGCTCCCCGGCCAGCACGGCTCCTCCCATACCGCCCAATCCTTTGTAGAAGCTGACATAGATCGTATCAGCCAACCCGGCGATGTCCGCCAGTCCGCGGCCGAGCCAGGGCTGGACCTCCCACAGGCGGGCGCCATCCAGATGGAAAGGCACGCCGTGCCTGCGGCACCAATCCGATACGGCCTGCAAATCCTTCCAAGGCGTTCCAATGAATCCGGCCCGGCGGAGCGGAAGCTCGACGGTCACCGCAGCCAGCGGCTCATGAACTCCTTCAAGTTCCGCCATGCCGAAGGGCGCATGGTCCGAGCCGATCCGGCGGGACAACAGCCCGGCCAGCCGGTCCATCGTGTCCTCCTCGTCCAGCGCGATGTGCGACTTCGGGTGCAGCGCCACGATGCGGCGTCCGGTGCGTTCCGCGTGCACCAGAAGTGCCGCCTGCTGCGCCATCACGCCCTTGGGAAAGAACAACGCTGCCGGCTTGCCGAGGAGTGTCGCCAACCGATCCTCCAGCAACGTGATCGCCGGACCTGCATTGTACTCGTCGGTTGCGAGGGCAAGATGCGGGCTGGCTGCAACCGTTTCCAGCCATTGCTTCGTCGATCGACGCCCATGGCCTGAGAGGAAACGGCGGCAGCGGTCGCGCAGGGCGGGATCAGGCTTCACAGACATGGAGCGGTCACCTTCGTAAATCCTCAACAAGGGCATCTGCATACCGGGCGATGCGAATATTGTCTAGACCAACTGCATACCATCTAATTCACTCGTTCGGTCTTAGAAATAATTCAGAACCTTCTCTTGCGTTCTCGAACGAGTTGTACAAACCATAGGGCCGTATCGGTTTTAAAAATCGTTGGGCGGGGGCTGAGGATGGATACGGGACTGATGCAGCGCAGCAGCGCTGCAACGTTCTTTGAGCGTATGATGGCTGACCGTGAGCGGATGCATGGATTCCGCGAGGCGATCAGGGCTCAGATCCGTCCGGGGCACATCGTCGTGGATCTGGGCTGCGGGGCGGGTCTCCTCTCCATGTTCGCCGCCGAAGCCGGCGCCGCCCACGTCATCGCCGTGGAGCCATGCGCCGAGGCTGCGGCCCTGGCACGCGAGATCATTGCCGACAACGATTACGACGGCATCATCGAGGTGGTGGAAGGCGATCCGTCGGCATTCGATCCGGGAATGAAGGTCGATGCCGTCATCTGCGGCCTGATCGGCAATTTCGGAACCGATGCCGGAATCGAGCGCATCCTGGGCGGCTTCTGCTCCCGTCACCTGAAGCCTGACGGCGTCGCCATTCCGCGTCGGATTTCAACCTATCTCGCTCCCGTCTGCTTCGAGGATGAGGCGACGGGGCTATGGTGGGAGGACTCCTACGGGTTCAATCTCACGGCCGGCAACCGCTATATCGGCTGGCCGGACGCCCGCTTCATCAATCCGGTCCGGCCTTGGGTCACCCTGGCGCCGCCGACCCGCGTGGAGCATCTGCAGTTCAACGCCTACGGGCTGGACCGTGCAGCCGCCCGGCCTGCTCGGTTCGAATTGCCGGACCCTGCCCGCCTGGAAGGTTTCCTCGGCTGGTTCGAGGCCGATCTTTCGCGTGGCAACCGCCTTTCCAACCGCCTGCACCGCCCCGACAACAGCTGGCCCCTGTGGTTCTGGCCGGTAGCGCCGGGAATAGCACTGGAAGCCGGGGACCGCCTGACGGCGCGGATTCTGGACATGGATCAGCCCGAGAATGCGGCGATCTGGCAGCTCGACTGGCGAATGGACGCATGATGGCCTGCCCGTGACCGATTGTGCCGCCCTTCACGCCGGGGTTTCGCTGGAGCCCTGGCGACCTGTATGATCCGCGGCCATGAACGACCAGGCCGATCTTGCCGCCGCCCGCACGGGCAGCAACCTCCCGGAACTCAGCGTCTCCGAACTGGCCCGCGACCTGAAGCGGACGGTGGAGGAGCGGTTCGCCTATGTGCGCGTGCGCGGCGAGATCAGCCAGCCCAAGCGCCATAGCTCCGGTCATCTCTATATGCGCCTCAAGGATGAGAGCGCGGTGCTGGAGGCCGTCTGCTGGAAGATGACTGCCGGCCGCCTCGCCATCCGCCCTGAGGAGGGGATGGAGGTGGTGTGCACCGGCCGGCTGACCACATATCCCGGACGCAGCCAGTACCAGCTCGTCATCGAGACCATGGAGCTGGCCGGCGAAGGCGCGCTGCTGAAGCTGCTTGAGGAACGCAAGCGGCGGCTGGCGGCGGAGGGGCTGTTCGCCACCGAACGCAAGCGCCCCCTGCCCTTCCTGCCGCAGGTGATCGGCGTCGTGACCTCTCCCACCGGAGCGGTGATCCGCGATATCCTGCACCGGCTGGCCGACCGCTTTCCCCGCCATGTCCTGCTCTGGCCCGTGGCGGTGCAGGGGGAGGCGGCGGCGGGACAGGTCGCTGCCGCCATCCGCGGCTTCAACGCCATCGCGCCCGGCGGCCCAGTTCCGCGGCCCGACGTGCTGATCGTGGCGCGCGGCGGCGGCAGCCTGGAGGACCTGATGGCCTTCAATGAGGAGGTCGTGGTCCGCGCCGCGGCGGAGAGCGCCATCCCGCTGATCTCCGCCGTGGGACATGAGACCGACACCACCCTGATCGACTTCGCCAGCGACCGCCGCGCCCCCACCCCTACCGCCGCCGCCGAGATGGCGGTGCCGGTGCGGGCGGAGCTGCTGGCCCAGGTGATGGATGACGGCCGCCGCCTCTATGCCAGCGCCAGCCGCGCGCTGGAGGATCGGCGGACACGGGTCGAGGGGCTTGGCCGCGGGCTGGGCGATCCGCATGCGCTGATGGAAGGCTGCGTGCAGCGGCTGGACGACCGCGCGGAACGGCTGACCCTGTCCATGTCCGCCCTGCTGGAAAGGCGGCGCACCGCGGTGCGGGAGGCGACAGGCCGGCTGCGCCACCCGCGCGAAGTGATCGGTCTGGCCGCGACCCGGCTGGAGGGGGCTGGCCGCTCGCTCCGCTCCGGGTACGACAAGGCGGTGACGCTGGAGCAGGGCCGCTACAACCGGGTCGGCGACCGGCTGACCCTGCTGCCGGTCCGTCGGCAGCTCACCGACGGCATGACCAAGCTGGCCGACCTGCCGCCGCGCCTCGCCGGCGCCTATGGCCGGGCGGTCACCAGCGGTGCCGACCGGCTGTCCAGCCTGTCCAAGCTGCTGGAGAGCTACAGCTACAAGGGTGTCCTGGAGCGCGGCTTCGCCCTGGTGACGGATGAACTCGGCCAGCCTGTCACCCGTGCCGCCCAGACGGCGCAAGGACAGGCGGTGAAGCTGGAATTCGCGGATGGTGATGCCGGCGCCGTGATTGGCGCCCGCACCCTGGACGGCATCGAGGACGGGACCACCCATCGGTCCGGCGTCCCGCGCCGAGGACGGGCAGTGGAAGCGGAGACGCCGCCCCACCCACCGGGCGCTCTGCCGGGAGACCAGCCGCTGCCGCTTGACGGCCCCGCCCCTGCCGCCCAGGCATCGGAGCCGGAACCAGTGCCGGCGCCCGCGGCGAAACCAGCGAAGACTGCCCGCCGAACCCCCGCAAAGCAGGAGCAAGGTAGCCTGTTCTAGAGGCTGCCCCGCCCTTCCATCACAAGGTGCCGGTCTGGGCCGTTCCGGGATGCGGCCGCAGGCAATTGTGGATGTGGGTCGCGGCCTTGGTGGCATCGGACATGGCGCAGGCAATCTGGTTCAGACCGGGCGTGATGTCGCCGATAGCGTAAAGACCGGGAATGCTGGTCCGGCAATGATCCCGCGTCAGCACCCGTCCATCCTCCTCCAGCTCCGCCCCCAGCGATTTGGCGAGACCGGTGCGCGGTTCGGAGCCCAGGGCGGAGTAGAGCGTGTCGAAGCTGACATGCTCCGGTTCACCGCCTGGTTCCCGGCATAGGGCGAAGGCGGCGATGCGGTCGCCCTCCACCTTCACGGTGCCGATCGGCCGTTCCTCCACCATGATGCCGGACTCGGCGACGGCCTGCGCCAGCTCCCCATCCAGCCCGGCGGGATGGCCCATGGTCAGGATGGTCACGCTGTCCGTGTAGTCGCGCAGGAACAGCGCCTCCAGCGCGGCATGCCGTCCACGGCCCAGCACTGCGATCCGGCTGCCTCTGGCCTCCCAGGCATCGCAGATCGGGCAGTGGCGGACCAGCCCGCGCCGGATGGCGTCGAACAGGTCCGGCAGCTCCGGTTCCCGGTCGCGCACGCCGGTCGCCAGGATCACCATCCGCGCCCGCCAGCTACCGCCGCGTGCATCGGTGGCGGTGAAGAGGGCGCCATCCGGCCCGTCCTCCCGTATCAGCTTGTCCACCATGCCGTGGGCAAAGCCGGCACCGTAGATTTCCGCCTGCGTGCGCATGCGCAGCAGCAGCTCCGGTCCCGGAATTCCGTCCGGATATCCTGGCATGTTGTGGGATCGGGGAATCCAGCCGCAGCGGCCGCTGCCGGCGTCCAGCACCTGGACGCGGCGGCGGAAGCGGGCAAGATAGATGGCAGCGGTCAGTCCGCCGGGTCCGCCGCCGATGATCAGGGCATCCAATGCGCCCAGATGCGGCGCCGCGCCCGCACCGCCGGACGATGCGGGCACGACCGGGTTTTCAGACGTCATAGTCGCGACCGGGGGTCTTGCTCCGGTCGATGTCGGGGTCCTTGGCCGATTCCTCGGTCAGTGCGGCATCGCCCATCACCTCGTCCTGGCCTTTGGGCTTTTCCTGACCGCCCTGACCGGGCTGGTCCTTGCGCTTCTGATCATCCTGCTGGCGTTCGGCCATGTCGGCTCGCTCCTCTGCTTGGGTCCGTCGCCATAACAGCGGCCCGGCCCGGTCGTTTCCCACCCTGTTGCTTCGCGGAGGAACCCGTTCGCCCCCCATCGGTTTCCACCGGACCCGAAGGAAGAGGAGAGCCGACGCCATGTCCAAGAAGGACCACAATGTGAAGAACCAGCTCAAAGGCGAGGCGCACAACAAGCCCTCCACCGGCGGCGCGCACCCGACCGACCAGAACGACCTGGCGCAGACGCCGGTCGATCCGAGCAAGGCCGGCCAGGGTCACCAGCGTCAGCCGCGTCCGTAATGGCAGGGCGCGGGTGAGAATCCCGGCAGTCGCGCCGATTTCCGGCTTGCCTCACCCGCGCCCTATTTCCGAATAATAAAAAGTGACTGCACCGCCAATGTGTTAAGCACACACGCGGTGAGCGCGGCGAACCCACGCCGCGAAGCAGGGAGGAATGTTATGATCGGTCTGACGGCTGCCACGGTCGGCAGCGTCTTCAAGCGTGCGCTTTGCGCCACCGCCATGTGCACCCTGGTTGCGGGCACGGCCATGGCGCAGGAGAATTTCACGGCATCGGACCTGGGCGGCAAGCTGACGCCCATGGGCGCCATCAAGGCCGGCAATGCCGACGGCAGCATCCCGGAATGGACGGGCGGCATCACCCAGCCGCCGGCCGGATATACGCCCGGCATGCACCATCCGGACCCGTTCGCGGACGACAAGCCGCTGTTCACCATCACCGCCCAGAACATGGGGCAGTACGCGGACAAGCTGACGGAGGGGCACAAGGCCCTGCTTCAGCAATATCCGGACAGCTACCGCATGCCGGTCTATCCGACCCGGCGCAGCGCTTCCGCCCCACAGTCCGTCTATGACGCCAGCATCGCCAATGCCAAGAATGCCAAGCTGGTGGCGGATGGCAACGGCGTCGAAGGCGCTGCCCATGGCGTTCCCTTCCCCGTTCCGCAGACGGGGGTGGAGCCGGTATGGAACCACCTGCTGCGCTGGCGCGGCCAGAACATGGTGCGGCGGGTCGGTCAGGCCAATCCGCAGGCCGACGGCTCCTACACCATGATCATGATCGATGAGAAGACGAAGTTCCTCTACAACCGGCCGGAAGGTCCGGACGGACAGACTTCGACCTATTTCCTGCAGGAAGTGACCGCGCCGGCCCGTCTGGCCGGTGAAATCCTGCTGGTGCATGAGACCATGAACCAGATCGCCGCGCCGCGGTCGGCCTGGACCTACAATCCCGGCCAGCGCCGCGTGCGCCGCGCGCCCAACGTCGCCTATGACAACCCCGGCACGGCATCGGATGGTCTGCGCACCTCCGACCAGCTCGACATGTTCAATGGGGCGGTGGACCGCTACACCTGGAAGCTGGTCGGCCGGCAGGAGATGTACGTGCCGTACAACTCCTACAAGCTGCACAGTTCAGACGTGAAGTATGAGGATCTGGTCAAGCCGCGCCACATCAATCAGGACTTCACCCGGTATGAGCTGCACCGTGTATGGGTCGTCGACGCCGAGCTGAAGCCGGGCACCAGCCACATCTACGCCAAGCGTCGCTTCTACATCGACGAGGACAGCTGGCAGATCCTGGTCGCCGATCACTATGACGGCCGCGGCCAGATGTGGCGCGTAGCAGAGGCGCACCCCATCAACTACTACGATGTGCCGGCTTTCTGGTCCACGCTGGACGCCATCTACGACCTCCAGTCCGGCCGGTACACCGCACTCGGCTTCGACAACCAGGAACGAATGTACGACTACACCCGCGAACTGGGTGCATCCGATTTCTCCCCGGACAGCCTGCGCCGCGCCGGCGTTCGCTGACCGGACATCTCCGGATGCGGAACGGGCGGCTCCGTCGGAAGCCGCCCGTTTCATTTCATCTCAGCGCGCCGCCGCTCGGCGGCCGGCACCGGTTCCGCGCTCCAGAGCCTCCAGCGCAGCGCCGGCAAGCTGCTCATGGGCCAGGGCGGTGGGGTGCAGCCCATCCCAGAACAGATAGCCCTCGCAGGCCTGCTTGGCTTGCTGCGGACAGGGCGAGATCACGTCGCGGTAGCCGGCCCGCGCCGGATCGTCCATCACCTGCACGGCAAGCTGGAACACGTCCAGCCGGTGAATGCGCATGCCGGGATGGCGACCCTCCACCTCGTCCAGCATGCGGGACAGCGACCGGTTGTAGTCCTGCGTCAGGCCAAGCGCCAAGGCCCCGACCTGCGGCCCGAGCATCCGGACATAGGGGGCAAGGCCCACATTGGGCAGGTTCGGAACCAGCACGTCCCCGGCCCCGCGCGCTGCCAGATCCTCAAGAATGCTGCGCAGCGACGCGATGGCATCGCGGACAAGCACATTGATGTTCGGCGCCAGCGGCGCGGCCAGAAGGTCGTTGCCGCCGCCATAGACGATGTGCAGCGCGCCTTCCGGCACGCGACCGCCTGCCAGCCCCGCCAGATACTGGTCGGCCTGCCGGCGCAGCGAGTGGACGCCCCCATACAGACGCGCGCCGCCCACCGCATAGTTGGTACCGCCGCGCTCCGACGGCTTCAGCTCCGCCCCCAACTCCTTCGCCACCGTCTCGACCCAGATGCGGCCATTGCTGAAGCGGCCTGCATTGCCGGTATCGGACAGGCTGTCGCCCAGCACGATCACGCGGGCCGGCGTGCCGTTCCCCCCGAGCGCGGTACCCGGAGCAGCGGCAACCACGGGTGCGGCCGCAAGTCCGGCGGCGGTGATCGCTGTCATCAGCAGTTTCCTCATCTGAACCCGAACTCCTTCGTTCCGCCTTTTGCAGTGCGGAAGCGGTCAAATGGGCAAGGACAGGCCGCGTTCCAACGCGGCTTCGCAGGCGCACAGACCAATCCCGCCCTTGACGTTGCACCGCCATTCGGGCGAGGTGCCGACAACGAAACGGCAAAAGGGAGGCCGCCCGCCATGACCGACTACATCCTTGTCGAGGATGCCAACGGCGTCCGAACGATCACCATGAACCGGCCGGAGAAGCGCAATGCGTTGACCGTCGCCATGTACGACAGGATGGCCGAGGCATTGACGGAGGCCGGAGAGGGAGCCGCCCGCGCCGTGCTGTTCCGCGGGGCCGGGGGATTCTTCACCGGCGGCAACGATATCATGGATTTCGTCGCCAACCCGCCGACCGGCGACGACAGCGCCGTCTTCCGCTTCCTCTTCGCCCTGGTCGAAGCACCGATCCCGCTGGTGGCCGAGGTGGAGGGGCTGGCCGTCGGCATCGGCACCACCATGCTGCTGCATTGCGACCTGGTCTATGCCGCCCCGGATGCGCGCTTCCATTTGCCTTTCGTCGATCTGGGCCTGGTGCCGGAAGCGGCCAGCTCCATCCTGCTGCCGCGCCGGATCGGCCATGCCCGCGCCGCCCGCATGCTGCTGCTGGGCGAGCCGCTGGAGGCCGCGGAGGCGGCGGAGGCCGGGCTGGTCACCGGCATCGTTCCTGCGGAAGAGCTTGGGGAAGCCGCCCTGGCCAAGGCGACCGCACTTGCCGCCAAACCCGCCAATGCCCTGCGCACGGCCAAGTCCTTGATGAAGCCCAACAAGGCTGAAATCCTTGAGACGATGCGGCACGAGGGCGAACTGTTCGGCAAGGCCCTTCGCTCCCCCGAAGCCATGGCCGCCTTCCAGGCCTTCCTGGGCAAAGGGAAAAAGGGCTGAGGCAGGTCGAGAGGCCGCCCGCACGAAAGAGGTACGGCGGTGGGGCGATCCGGGCTATGATGCCGGCCGCGCCAACCGCCTTACCCATGCCCGACCATGACCGCCCTGATCGTCAACGGCACGGCCCATCCTGTTTCGGCCGACCCGGAGAAGCCCCTGCTCTGGGTGCTGCGGGAGGATTTTGGCCTCACCGGAACCAAGTTCGGCTGCGGGGCCGGCCTGTGCGGCGCCTGCACCGTGCTGGTGGACGACAAGCCGGTACGATCCTGCCAATTGCGCTGGGGTGACCTCGCGGGCGCGCGCGTCACGACCGTGGAAGGGGTCTGGAGCGATGCCCAACTGGCCCGCATCGCGGCAAGCTGGATGGCGAACCAAGTGCCCCAGTGCGGTTATTGCCAACCCGGAATGATCATGGCCGCCTGCGGCCTGCTGTTGGAAAAGCCGCAGCCGACCGATGCCGACATCGATGCGGCGATCACCAATCTCTGCCGCTGCGGCACCTATCCGCGGGTGCGCCGGGCCGTGCATGCCGCGGCCGGTGGCTGAGCCATGCCGAAGAGCCTGACACGCCGTGCCCTGCTGGTCACCGGCACGGCCGTGGCCGGCACCACGGCGTTCGGGTTGGTGGCCGGTGTCGGCTATCTGCAAAGCGTCGACATGGACGGGCCGCCTCCCTCGGCCACCCCCGGCGGGATCGTTCAGCTGAACGCCTATGTGGCGATCTCGCCCAGCGGCCATGTCACCATCGCCATTCCGCGAACTGAAATGGGCCAGGGCGTCTTCACCGGCCTGGCCCAGTTGGTGGCGGAGGAATTGGAGGTCGACCTGCTGGGCGGACAGGTCACCGTGGCCCACCCGGTCGATCTCCTGCCTGTGTATGCCAACCATGCTCTGGCCCTGGATCTACGGCCGGAGGAGGCGAAGGGGCCGCTGGCCTGGGCCGGCAAGCGCGCTGCCGCAAGCCTGCCCGTCATCGTCACTGGCGGCAGCGCCAGCATGGTGGATGGCTGGATCGGGCTTCGCCAAGCCGGCGCCGCCGCGCGCACGCTGCTGCTGGAAGCCGGCGCGATCCTGATGGGCGTGAAGCCGGAGGAATGCATTGCCCGATCCGGCGCGGTGGTTCACCAGCCCAGCGGCCGCAGCATGGGCTATGGCGAACTCGGCCCGCTGGCGGCCACGCGCTCCCCGCCCGCCGACCCGCCCTTGAAGCCGCCGGAAGCGTGGCACACGGCCGGCCGCTCCATCCCCCGGCTGGACGTGCCGGCAAAGGTGGAGGGAACGGCGCGCTTCGGCATCGATATCACCCTTCCCGGCATGCTCTACGCCGCCCTGGCCCAGCCCCCCAGCCTCGGTGCTACCGTTACGGACGTCCGCGACGAAGCGGCCCGCGCCGTGCCCGGCGTGACGGACATTGCCAATCTAGGCACCTGCGTCGCCGTGGTGGCGGAAAGCTGGTGGCGCGCCCGCCAGGGAGCCGAGAAGCTGGAAATCGACTGGGCCGAGCCTTTCCGGGACTTCAGCAGCGAAGCCGCGGAACGCGCCCTGGATGCCGGCCTGAAGCGGCTGGACGGCATAGTGGTGAATCAGGCCGGGGAAATGCGCCCGGTGATGAGCAGCACCCGCGTGGTGGAGGCGGACTACGCCACCCCCTATGTCACCCATGCCTGCATGGAGCCGATGAACTGCACTGTTCTGTGGCGGGACGACGGGGATGTGGAAGTCTGGTGCCCGACCCAATCGCCGACCCTGCTGGAACGGGGCGTCAGCCGGGGGGCCGAGCTGGCTGGCCGCAGCTTCGGCAACGTCATCACCCACATCACCTATGCCGGCGGCGCTTTCGGCCGGCGCACCGAACTGGATGAGGTCGTGCAGGCCACCGCCATCGCAGCCCGCCAGCCCGGCCGTCCGGTCAAGCTGATCTGGACGCGCGAACAGGACATTCGTAACGGCTATGTCCGCACCGCCGCCCGCTCCCGCTTCCAGGCAGCGCTGCGCCCGGACGGGCTGCCGCATTCCTGGTGGAACCGGATCGCGGCCCAGTCGCTTACTGCCGCCTATGCCAGCCGGAACCTGCCGCTCTCCCCAAGCGGGGCCGACGACCGCTTCAGCCATGAGGGTGCCGCCGACCTGCCCTATGCCGTCCCGAACCGCCGGGTGGAGCTGGTGGATGTGGCGGGGCCGATGCCGGTGGGCTTCTGGCGGAGCAACGGCTACGCAAACAACGTCTTCTTCACCGAATGCTTCCTGGATGAGTGCGCTCATGCCGCCAAGCAGGACCCGCTGGCCTACCGTCGCAGGCTGCTGACGCACGATCCGGTGGCCCTGCGGGTACTCGACCGGTTGGAACAGGCATCGGGCTGGAGTACGGAGCTGCCGCCAGGGCCGGAGGGAACGCGCCGCGGCCGCGGCATCGCCTACCGCGCCAGCTTCCGCTCGGCCGTGGGCCAGGTGGCGGAGGTCACGGTGGCCGCGGACGGTACGGTCAAGGTGGACCGGGTCGTCTGTGTGATCGACTGCGGCCGCCCCATCAACCCCGACCTGATCGCGCAGCAGATGGAAGGAGCCGTGCTCTGGGGCCTGTCCACCGCCCTACTCGATCGGGTCACGGTCCGGGATGGCGGGGTGGAGCAGTCCAACTTCCATGACTACCCGCTGCTGGACCTCGCCCGCTCCCCCGCCATCGAGGTGGTGGTGCTGGACAGCGCCGAACCGCCCGGCGGCGTCGGTGAGCCCGGCGTTCCCCCCGCCGCCCCTGCCCTCTGCAACGCTATCTTCGCCGCCACCGGCGTGAGGGTGAGGTCCCTGCCGGTGGATACGAGCCTATTGGCGGTACGAGACAGGGCGGTGTGAGCCACTTGCCTTGCCCCTTGCCAGCATCGAGGCTTTGCTCCACCTTCCGCCGCGCTGCGCAACCGAGTGAGCCCACCTCCATGTCCCGTCGCTTCGCCGCTGCCGCGGCCCTGCTTCTTGCCGCCGCTCCCCTGCCCGCATTCTCCCAGGCCAGCCTGGTCACGGACACGCAGGCGGACAAGGGAACCCAGCCCTTGTGGGAGGCGGGACTGTTCGCGGGCGGAGCCTGGCTGCCCGACTACCCGGCCGCCAGCCAGGGCCAGTACCGCGCCCTGCCCCTGCCCTACCTGATCTACCGCGGCGACGTGCTGAAGATCGGCGACAACGGCCTTGTCCGGGCGGAGGCCGATGTGGGCGACCGCTGGGAGTTCGATGTCGGCCTGTCCGGCTCCTTCGACAGCGACAGCGAGGACAACCGCGCCCGCCAGGGCATGCCGGACCTGGACCTGCTGCTGGAGGCCGGGCCGGCCGTGACCTACCACCTGCTGCCGCGCGGCGGGAAGGTGATGCTGGACGCCAGCCTGGAGGTGCGCGCCGTCATCTCCGCCGAATTCGTCGATTTCGGCTATGAAGGCGTCTCCATCAATCCGAAGCTCAGCATGGTGCATCTGGACCCGTTCGGGACCGGCACCGTGCTCTACAGCTCCATCGGTCCGGTCTGGGGCTTCGACGGGGTGAACGAGTATTTCTACGAGGTGCGGCCGGAATATGCGACGGCCGACCGCCCCGCCTATGACGCGGATGAGGGCTATGTCGGCACGCGCCTGAACATCGGCGTCAGCCACGATGTGTCGGAGCGGGTGCGCGTCTTCGCCGGAACCCAGATCGGCTATTTCGGCGGTGCCGCCAATGAGGACAGCCCGCTGTTCCGCGACAAGTGGAATGTGGGCGTCGGGGTCGGACTGACCTGGTCCTTCTGGCAGTCCGACACGAAGGTCCCGGCGGGGCGGTAACGCCGCCCCTGCCGTTCAGGACAGCAGGCGGTAGAGCGCGGCGGCCGTGGCCCTGGTCGCCGCCTCCAGGTCGCTGATGCGCACATGCTCATCGGCACCGTGCGCGCCGGCCTCCAGGATCGTGCGCGGGCCGGCACCGAACAGCACAGTGGGAATGCCGGCCTCGGCATAATGCCGGGCATCGGTGTAGAGCGGCACGCCGACCTGAGGCACCTCCTCCCCCAATACCCGCTTCGCCTCCTCCGCGATGATCCCCGCCAGCCGTTCGGACCCCGGCAGCGGGGCCAGCGGCTTTGCCAGCAGCACCCGCTCCACCTCCACCGTAATGCCGGGCAGGGCCGTCACGGCGCTGGCGATCACCTCCCGCAGCTCCTGTTCCGCCGCACCGGCATCCTCCTCCGGGATCATGCGGCGGTCGAGGCGCAGAGTGACGAGGTCCGGCACCACATTGGTGTTCACCCCGCCCTTGATCAGCCCGACCACCAGGCTGGGGCTGCCGATCCCGTTGACGGAGGAGGTGGTGACCGCGAAGCCCTTCCGGTACGCATAAAGCGTGTTCAGGATGGCCGTTGCCGCTTCCAGCGCATCATGTCCGGTATGCGGCAGGGCGGCATGGGCGATCTTGCCCCGCACCCGGATTTCCAGATGCAGGCAGCCATTGTGCGCCACCACCACGCTGTGGGCGAAGCTGGCGCAGATGGCGAGGTCCGGCCGGGTCAGCCCCTGTTCCAGCAGCCATTTCGGCCCGATATCGCCGCCGGTCTCCTCGTCGTAGGTGAGGTGCAGCTCCACGGCTCCCTTCAGCGGCGCGCCCAGCGCCTTCAAGGCCAGCAGGGCATAGGCGTAGGTGGCGAAGTCCGACTTGCTGACCGCGGCCCCGCGCCCATAGACCGCCCCGTCCTTCATGACGCCCGCATAGGGATCGACGGTCCAGCCCTGGCCCGGCGGCACCACATCGCCATGGGCGTTCAGCGCGACGGTCGGCCCGCCGGGGCCGAAGCGGTGGCGCACGATCAGGTTGGTGGCGCTGACCATGCCGACGCCCTTCACCAACTCCGCCGGAACCGGATGCCGCTCCACCTCGAAGCCCAGCTCTTCCAGCAGCGCCGCGGCGGCATCGGCATGAGGCGCGCAGTCGCCGCCGGGATTGTCGCTCGGCACCTGCACGATGCGGCGCAGGAACTCGACCTCCCGGTCCAGATGGTCGGTGACGAAGCGGTCGAGCCGGGCGATGGCGTCTGTTGTCATTCTTGTTTTTCCGGAAGCTCAGGCGGGAGGAACGGGAGGAAGGGACTGTACAAGGTCCAGCATGACACGAAGGGCGGCCTCCGCATCCTCCATCGTGATGGATTCGGCGGGGTTGTGGCTGATCCCGCCCTTGCAGCGGACGAACAGCATGGCGGCACCGGTCACGCCGGCGAAGCTCATGGCATCATGCCCGGCCCCGCTGGGCAGGCGGAAGGGCTGGATGCCGGCGCGTCGGACGGCACCTTCCATGGCCTGCATCAGCCAGGGGGAGCAGGCGCAGCCCGGATGGCTGTGCGTACGCTCCACCGCCAGCCGCACGCCGCGCCGCCCCGCGGTGGCGGTCCAGGCGGCCTCGATCTCCGCCCAGGCGGCATCGCGGGTTTCGGGAGCCGGCGCGCGCAGGTCGAGGCTGAATCGCACCTCCCCCGGAATGACATTCACGGCCCCCGGCAAAGCCTCGATCCTGCCCACCGTGCCGACCATGTCGCTGCCCGCCGCACAGATGCGCTCCACCGCCAGCACGCATTCCGCCGCCGCCGCAAGCGCATCCTGGCGCAGCCCCATGGGCACGGTGCCGGCATGGCCGGCCATGCCCGTGATGGTGGCGGCATAGCGGTTGGCGGCGGCGATGGCGGTGACGATGCCGACGGGCAAGCCCCTGGCCTCCAGCACCGGCCCCTGCTCGATATGCACCTCCAGGAAGCCCAGCAGCGCCTCCGGCAGCATGGCGGCGCTGGGGAAGTCGTCTGGGTCGCAGCCGAAGGCGTGCAGCGCCTCACGCACGCCGATGCCGTCCGCGTCGCGCACATCCAACTGGTTGGCGGTCAGGGTGCCGGCGATGGCGGCACTGCCGCGCAGCGTGCCGGGCCAGCGCACGCCCTCCTCATCCCCGAAGGCCACCACCTCGATGGCGAAGGGCAGCCGCACCCCGGCGCGGTTCAGAACCTCCACCAGGGATATCCCCAGCAGCACGCCCAGATTCCCGTCATACTTCCCGGCATTGCGCACCGTGTCGATGTGGGACCCGATCAGCAGCGTGCGCGCCCCTGGCTGGGCGCCTTCATAGCGCCCGACAACGGTGGCGACCGGGTCCAGCCGCACCGCCATCCCGGCCTCCCTCATCCACTCCGCCACCCGGTCGGCGGCCCGGCGATGCTCCGGCGAGAGATAGAGGCGGGTGAGCTGGCCGGGCACCGCGGTGAACTCCGCCAGTTCCTCCAGCCGGCCCATCAGGCGGGCGGCGTCGCCGGGCTGCAAGCGGGCGGTCATGCCGCCTCCGGCGGGTGGGTGCTCAGCCAGTGGCGGGCGATGTCGATGCGGCGGGCGAACCAGACCTTGTCATGGCCCATGGCATAATCCAGGAACCGCGCCAGCGCCGCCGCCCGGCCCGGCCGGCCCACCAGCCGGCAATGCAGCCCGATGCTCATCATCTTCGGGGCCGTTTCGCCCTCCGCATACAGCACATCGAAGCTGTCCTTCAGATAGCTGAAGAACTGGTCGCCGCTGTTGAAGCCCTGCGGCGTGGCGAAGCGCATGTCGTTGGCGTCCAGCGTGTAGGGCACCACCAGGATGCGCCCCGCTTGCGTCGTCATGTAGTGGGGCAACTCGTCGTCATAGGCGTCGGCGTCATAGGTGAAGCCGCCATGCTCCACCACCAACCGCCGCGTATTCGGGCTGCACCGCCCCTGATAGAAGCCCAGCGGCGCAGCACCGGTCAGGCGGGTCTGGATTTCCACGGCCTTGGCGATGTGCTTCCGCTCGATCTCCTCCGGCACATACTGGTAGTCGATCCAGCGGTAACCGTGGCTGGCGATCTCCCACTCCGCCTTCAGCATGGCTTCCACGGCCTGCGGATTGCGCTCCATGGCCATGGCGATGCCGAAGACGGTGACGGGAATACGCCGCTCCGTGAACATGCGGTGCAGCCGCCAGAAGCCGGCGCGTGCACCGTAATCATAGATCGACTCCATATTGATGTGGCGCACGCCGGCCAGTGCCTGCGCGCCCACGATCTCCGACAGGAAGGCCTCCGACGCCTTGTCGCCGTGGAGGATGGAGTTCTCGCCCCCCTCCTCGTAATTGATCACGAACTGCACGGCGATGCGCGCACCGCCCGGCCACTTGGCATGGGGCGGGTTGGGGCCATAGCCGATCAGGTCGCGGGGGTATGTGGGATCATAGGCCATGGCTCAAGGTCTCCAGCCGGGGAGGACCCAGTCGGTGGCGGCGCGAAGGGCCGCCCGCTCCTCCTCCGTCATGTCGGTCAGATTGCCGGGCGGCATGGCGCGGGACAAGGCGGCCTGGAGCCTGATCTGCGGCAGGTGCCGCGCGATCTCCTCCGCGCTGTCCAGCCTGACGCCCTTGGGCGGTGCGGCCAGCCCTTCCCAGGCGGGCGGGGCCATGTGGCACATCACGCAACGCGTGCCCACGATCTCCTCCACCACCGCCAGATCGGCCTTGCGGTCGGGCTGCGGCTCGGCGGCCTCAGCCGTGTTCACGGCGCTCAGGGCGATGATCATGCCCATGCCGATGGCGGCCACGATCCAGGTCCACCAGGGGCTGGGATATCCCGCATGGCGGCGGTTGAAGAAATGCCGGACCGCCGCCCCCACCGGCAGCACCAGCGCCACCATCACCCAGGCATAGGGTGAGCCGAAGGCCAGCGGGGCGTGGTTGCCCAGCATCAGGAAAACCACCGGCAGGGTCAGGTAATTGTTGTGCAGCGACCGCTGCTTGGCCTTCTTCCCCAGCGACGGATCGGGGGAGCGGCCGGCGATCAGGTCCGCCACCACCTTGCGCTGGTTGGGGATGATGACATGGCCGACATTGGCCGCCATCATGGTGGCGGCCATGGCCCCGACCTGCATGAAGGCGCCGCGCCCGCTGAATGCCTGCGCATAGCCGAAGGCCGTCAGCACCAGGAACCCGTAGACCGCCGCCCCCAGATAGGCATCGTTGCGCCCCAGCGGCGACTTGCACATCAGGTCATAGGCGATCCAGCCCAGCACGATGCCCGCCAGCGACAGGCCGATGGCCATGGCCGGCGTGAGATCGGCCACGCCGCGGTCGATCAGGAACAGCTCGGCGCTGCCATAATAGAACACCACCAGCAGGGCGAAGCCGCTGAGCCAGGTGGTGTAGGCCTCCCACTTGAACCAGGTCAGCTTCTCCGGCATCTGGGCCGGGGCCACGGCATATTTCTGCATGTGGTAGAAGCCGCCGCCATGCACCTGCCACGCCTCCCCCACCGTGCCGGCTGGCAGCCCGTCGCGACGGCGCAGGCTGAGGTCCAGATGGATGAAGTAGAAGGAGGAGCCGATCCAGGCGATGGCCGCGATCACATGCAGCCAGCGCAGCAGGAAGCTCATCCATTCCCAGGCGATCAATTCCATCGGCAGGCCCGTCGGTAGGGTCGAGGTTTCAATAAGCGCCTACTTCCTTGTCATCCCAGCGAAAGCAGGAATGACAAGGGAGAGGAAAGCGCAACACTGTATTTTCGGAGCTTGCGCAATCCGGCAGGGCTGCGGAAGCCGGCTCCGGCGGCAGCAGTTTCAAGGAAGCCGCGAAAGCCGAGGTGCCGGCGCGTCATCACAGCGCTGCCCCGGCGCGCAGGCGATGCAGTCCCGGACGGGTGCGGCCTCCGCCGGCTGGTACTGGGCCAGTGCGGTCAGCACCTCCGCCACCGCAAGCGCCGCGATCACCGCCGGCCGCTTGTCGCGCACGGCATCGCCGCCGATGGGGCAGACCAACCGCCCCGCCGCCTCCGCCCCGCCGCCCTTGTCGCGGAAGCGGCGCAGGAATTTGGCCCGCTTGGTGGCGGAGCCGATCAGCCCGACATAGGCGAGGTCGCCGTGGGAGAGCCCGGCCGCGGCCAGGTCGAAATCCAGATCGTGGCTGTGGGTCAGCACCAGCATGGCCGCCCCCGCCGGCATCTCCGCCACCACGCCCAGCGGGTCGGGCACGCAGTGCTGCACGATCCCCGGCGGCAGGCGGTCCGGAAACTCCGCCGCCCGCTCATCCACCCAGACTGTCCGCACCGGCAGCGGCGACAGGGCATGGGCCAGCGCCTTGCCCACATGCCCGGCCCCGAACAGATAGACCTGCGGCTCACCGGCCCGCACGGCCTGTTCCAGGCTTTCCAGCCGCTCACAGGCGGCGGCATCCGCCATGTCGAAGGCCAGTGTCACCACACCGCCGCAGCATTGCCGCAGCGCCGGGCCCAGCGGAAACTCCACCCGTCCCGGCGCCACCGTCCCCGCCAGCATTTGCCGCGCCCGCGCAACCGCCTCCCACTCCAGCCGCCCGCCGCCGATGGTGCCGGCCAGGTGCCTTGCCCCACCAGCATCGCCGCCCCCGCCTCGCGCGGGGTGGAGCCGCGGGCGGCGGCGACGGTGACCAGCACCGCCGGCTCGCCACGCCCGATCCACTGGCGCAGTATGGCGGACAGGGCCCCGGTCATCCCGGCTCCCCTGCCGGGGCCAGGGCCTTCAGCCGCTCCACCGCCATCAGCACCCGCTCCGGCGTGGCCGGGGCGTCCAGGCGCGGCGGGTGGCGGTGGTCGGCGACACTGGCCACGGCATCCGACAGGGCATGCAGCACGGAGATCGCCAGCATCACCGGCGGCTCCCCCACCGCCTTGGAGCGGTGGATGGTCTCCTCCCGGTTCGGCTGATCCTCCAGCAGCTTCACATTGAAGATGCGCGGCCGGTCGGAGCAGGCGGGGATCTTGTAGGTGCTGGGGGAATGGGTGCGCAGCCGGCCCGCGGCGTCCCACCACAGCTCCTCCATCGTCAGCCATCCCATGCCCTGCACGAACCCGCCTTCAAGCTGGCCCACATCGATGGCCGGGTTCAGGCTGGTGCCGACATCGTGCAGGATGTCCACCCGGTCCACCCGGTACTCGCCGGTCAGCGTGTCGATGGTCACCTCGGACACCGACGCCCCATAGGCGAAGTAGTAGAAGGGCCGCCCGCGCCCGCTCTTCCGGTCCCAGTGGATCTTGGGCGTCTTGTAGAAGCCGGTAGCGGAAAGCTGGATACGGGCCTGATAGGCCATCTCCACCAGCTCGGCGAAGCCAAGGTCGGCCTTTTCCCCGACCAAGACCCGGCTGGACTGGAAGCGCACCTCCGCCTCCTCCACCCCGAACCGTTCCGCCGCGAAGGCGACCAGCCGCCCCTTCACCGTGCGTGCCGCATCCCGCGCCGCCATGCCGTTGAGGTCGGAGCCGGAGCTGGCGGCGGTGGCGGAGGTGTTGGGCACCTTGCCGGTGTTGGTGGCCTGGTGCCGGATACGGCCGATATCGATCTGCAGCTCGCTGGCGACCACCTGGGCCACCTTGACGAACAGCCCCTGCCCCATCTCCGTCCCGCCATGGTTCAACTGGACGGAGCCGTCGCGATAGACATGCAGCAGGGCGCCCGCCTGATTATAGGCGGTGTTGGTGAAGCTGATGCCGAACTTCACCGGCGTCAGGGCGATGCCCTTCTTCAGCACCGGGCTGGCTTGGTTGAAGCGTCGGATGTCCTGCCGCCGGGCGCGGTAGCCGGAGTCCCGTTCCAACTGGTCCAGCAGCCTGTGCAGAACCGGCCAGTCCTCCACCTCCTGATGGTAGGGTGTGGTGGTGCCCGCCATGCCGTACAGGTTGGCGCGGCGCACATCCAGCGGGTCCATGCCCAGCGCGTAGGCCACTTCCTCGATGACCCGCTCTGCCGCCACCATGCCCTGCGGCCCGCCGAAGCCGCGGAAGGCGGTGTTGGACTGGGTGTTGGTCTTCAGCGGCAGCGCCGTCGCCGTGACCGCCCCATAGTGATAGGCATTGTCGCAATGGAACAGGGCACGGTCGCTGATCGGGCCAGACAGGTCGGCGGCATAGCCGGCGCGGGCGGCGAACCTGAAATCCGCGCCCAGGATGCGGCCCGCATCGTCGAAGCCCACCGTGTAATCCACCTCGAAATCATGGCGCTTGCCGGTGACCACCATGTCGTCGTCGCGGTCGGGGCGCAGCTTGGCCGGACGGCCGGTCACGCGCGCCGCCAGGGCCGCGGCGGCGGCGAACAGATTGGCCTGGGTCTCCTTGCCGCCGAACCCACCCCCCATGCGCCGCACCTCCACCGTCACCGCGGCGGTGGACAGGCCAAGGATGTGGGCCACGACATGCTGCACCTCGCTTGGATGCTGGGTGGAGACGTGGAGCAGCATCTCCCCATCCTCTCCCGGCACCGCCATGGCGGCCTGGCTTTCCAGATAGAAATGCTCCTGCCCGCCCATGGCGAGGCTGCCCGCCAAGCGATGGGGGGCCGCCGCGATGGCCGCGGCCGCATCGCCGCGCGTCAGGGTCATGGGCGGAAACACCACCTTGGAGCCGGCCTGTTTCGCAGCCTGGATGTCCAGGATGGCCGGCAGTTCCTCATACCGCACCCGGGCCAGCCGGGCGGCATGCCGGGCGGCACCGCGCGTCTCCGCCGCCACGGCGAAAAGCGGCTGGCCAACATGCTCCACCAGCTCCCCGGCAAACAGCGGCTCATCCATCCGGCCCATGCAGGAAATGTCGTTGACGCCCGGCACATCCCCGGCCGTCAGCACCGCGACCACGCCGGGATGCGCCCGCACCGCAGTCAGATCCAGCTCCAGCACCCGCGCATGCGCCTTTTCCGACAGGCCGAGGCAGAGATGCAGCAGGCCCGCCGGCTCCCGGATATCGTCGACATAGGTCGCCTCGCCGGTCACATGGCGGATGGCGCTGTCATGCAAGCGGGGCTCATGCACCGTGCCGGTGATGGGGGCGGAGATCGAGGGTTCGTCACGCATGGGCTACCTCCCCGGACAAGGCGCCGCCGCCGACCAGCCGTGTGGCGACGCCCTCCGTTCCCGTCTCCAACCAGCAGCGGTACAGCAGGTTCGCGGCCACCCTGGCGCGGTAACCGGCGGTGGCGCGCATATCGGTCAGCGGCGCGAAATCCCGCGCCACGGCATCCATGGCCGCCCGCACCGCGGCCTCGCCCCAGGGCTGGCCGATCAATGCCGCTTCCGCCAGCACCGCCCGCTTCGGCACGCCGGCCATGCCGCCATAGGCCAGCCGCGCCGCCATCACGACGCCATCCTCCACCATGATGCCGAACGCGGCGCAGACGGCGGAGATGTCCTGGTCGAAGCGCTTGGACACCTTGTAGGCGCGGTAGATCAGGCCGGGTGCCGGCTTCGGCAGCAGCACCGCCTCCACGAACTCGCCGGGCTGCCGGTCCTGCCGGCGGTAGTCCAGGAAGAAATCCTCCAGCGGCAAAGTCCGCCGCTCCGCCCCCTTGCGCAGCACCAGCGTCGCTCCGGCGGCGATCAGGGCCGGCGGCGTGTCCCCGATGGGAGAGCCGTTGGCGATGTTGCCGCCGATCGTACCCATGTTGCGCACCTGCTGCCCGCCGATGCGCCGCACCAGCTCCCCCATATCCGGGTACAGCGCGCCCAGTGCGGCTTGCGCCTCCGTATAGGTCACCGCCGCGCCGATGCGCAGATGGCTGCCCGCATCCTCGATCCGGCGCAACGCCTCCACCCGGCCGATATGGATCACGGTGCCCAGCGTGCGGAGCTGCTTGGTCACCCACAGCCCCACATCGGTGCCGCCGGACAGGATGCAGGCCTCCGGATGCCTCGCCACCAAGCCGGCGAACTCGTCCAGATCGGCGGGGGAGAGGAAGCGCTGCCCGCCCCCGGCCAGCTCCACCGTCTCCCCGTCCCGCATCGCCTCCAGCACCGCGACGGTCTGCGCCTCGGCAGAAGCGATGTGGTCGGCCGCGGCCGGTGCGATCTCGAACATGCGCGCCGCCGCGGCGGCGATGGGGCGGTAGCCGGTGCAGCGGCAGAGATTTCCGGCCAGGGCGTCATCGGCCCGCCGGGCCGCCGCCTCCCCCTCCCGATGCAGGGTGAAGAGCGACATGACGATGCCCGGCGTGCAGAAGCCGCACTGGCTGCCATGGCATTCCACCATGGCCTCCTGGCAGGCATGCAGGCCGCCATCCCGGGCCTTCAGATCCTCCACGGTCAGCACCTGGCAGCCATCCAGGGTGGGCAGGAAGCGGATGCAGGCATTCACCGCATCGTACCGCATGCGCCCCTCCACCGGTCGGCCCACCGCCACGGTGCAGGCGCCACAGTCCCCCTCGGCACACCCCTCCTTGGTGCCGGTACGGCGGCGCTCCTCGCGCAGCCAGTCCAGCAGGGTGGTGGTCGGGTTCACGGCGCCGATGGTGACCGGCTCATCGCCCAGCAGGAAACGGACCTCGTTGCGCATCGCCCGCTTCCCTTCAACTGCCGCGGTAGGTGGAATAGCCGTAGGGGGAGACCAGCAGCGGCACATGGTAATGCTGCCGCCCCTCCGCCGCCGTGAAACGGATCGGCACCTCCTCCAGGAAGGCCGGGCCGGGCACGCCCAAGCCGGCGAAATAGGGCCCGACCTGGAACACCAGCTCATAGGCTCCCGGCGCGAACTCGGCCCCGGCCAGCAGGGGCGCGTCGCAGCGCCCGTCGGCATTGGTCACGGTTTCCGCAGCCGGCGTCCGCGCGCCATCGCCGGCGATCCGGTACAGCGCGATGCGCATGCCGGCCGCCGGACGCCCATGGGTCAGGTCCAGCACATGGGTGGTGAGCCGCCGATCCGATGCCGTCATCCGTTCCTTCCCAGCCCCCGCGCGAAACATCCCGATAGTATCAGCCAGCCATGCCGCAATGCACATGTCTTCGCGCATGGAAAGACTTTCAAAGATTGCGCCATAAACGCGGCTGCCGGACCCGCGCAGAATGGTAGGGTGCCTAAATATGGAGGTTCCATGCCCGCACCCGACATCCCCCCGCCCTCCCGCCTGGGCGATCAGGAGTTCATCGCCCGCTTCGGCGGCGTGTTCGAGCATTCGCCCTGGGTGGCGGAGGGGGTCCTGGCCGGAGGTCACGGCCGCGCCGCCTGGGACACGGCGGAAGGGCTGCACGCGGCCATGGCGCAGGTGGTGCGCGCCGCCCCCCATGACCGGAAGCTCGCCCTGCTCCGCGCCCATCCCGACCTGGCCGGGCGGCTCGCCCTGGCCGGAGAGCTCACCTTGGCCTCCTCGGCGGAGCAGGCGAGCGCGGGGCTGGACAAATGCACGGCGGAGGAGTTCGCCCGCTTCACGGAGCTGAACGACGCCTATACCGCCAAGTTCGGCTTCCCCTTCATCATGGCGGTCAAGGGCCGCAGCCGGGCGGAAATCCTCTCATCCTTCGAACAGCGCATCCACAACAGCCCGGAGGAGGAGTTCGCCACCGCCCTGGCCCAGGTGGAGCGCATCGCCCTGCTGCGCCTGCGGGACCTGCTGCCCACCGCTTGACGCCAGACCTTATAATACCCTTATCATGTGGAGCGTCCAGCGGTAGGAGATGCACATGCAGATCGGAACGAGCGAGGCGGCGACGGAGCGGGTTACGGCCTTGATGACGCCCGCCGAGAAGGCCCGCCTGGAAGCGAAGGCCCGCACCGCAGGCGTATCGGTTGGGGAGTTCGTCCGTCGCTCCGTGGACAGCTACGACCCGGAGAATGCGGCGGAGCTGGCTCAGCTCGCAGCAATGGCGGCCGAGTTGGAGCGCAGCAACAAGGCGGCATCCGACGCGCTGGATCGCGCCCTGGCGAGCGTCGCAGCGACCCGTGCCCAGTTGGAGCGTCGCGGGTGAGCGCGATCAAGGACATACTTGCCGGGCTGAAGACGGCAATCGAGCTGAACGGTAAGGTCGTAGCCGTTGCGGAAGCCGTAGACCGGCTGGCCGCGGACATGCGCGACGTGGACCGTCGCCTGGTGAGGGTCGAGACCATCATCGAGATCACGAGACCGGATGGCGGCGTACTGCGCCTTGCGAAGAAGGGCCCGGAGGAGCAGGCCTAATCCCGCGCCCATTCCCGCTCCCAGGGCGGGACCGGGCCGAACAGTTCGACCAGGAAGTCGATCAGCACCCGCACCCGGACAGGCAGATGCCGGCTGTTGGGATAAAGGGCGGTAACGGCGTGGCCGGGCGGCGGGAAACCCGGCAGCACCGCCTCCAGCCTGCCGTCCCGTAGATCCTCCCAGACCTCCCACAGGGATTTCAGCGCCAGCCCGTGCCCGGCAATGCACCAGTCCCGCAGCACTTCCCCATTGCTGGAATCCATGTTGCCCGATACCGGCAGGGTCACGGGGCCGTGCGGCGTCTCCAGCGTCCAGCGGTATTGCTGCGAGCCGGGGAAGCGCAGAAGCAGGCAGTTGTGATGCAGCAGATCCTCCGGCAGCTCCGGCCGGCCATGCCGGGCGAGATAGGCCGGGGCCGCCACGATGACGCGCCGGTTGGCGGCCAGCGTGCGGGCGATGGCGGTGGAATCCTCGAGCGCCGCGATGCGGATCGCCAGATCCACCTGTTCCTCGATCAGGTCCACCAGCCGGTCGGTCAGGTCCAGGCGAACCTGGATATCGGGAAACCGCTCCAGGAAGGCCGGGATGTGCGGGGCCACGTAGCGCCGTCCGAACCCGCAGGGCGCCGTCACCTTGATCGGGCCGGAGGGGCGGGCCGTGCGCTCCGCCAGTTCGCTGCGCGCCTGCTCCAACTGGGCCAGGATGACGCGGCAATGCTCATAGAAGCTGGACCCCTCGCCCGTGCAGTCGACACGGCGGGTGGTGCGGTTCAGCAGCCGAACGCCGAGCTGCGATTCCAGCCGCGCGATGCGGTTGCTGACCAGCGCCGGCGACATGCGGAGGGAGCGCCCGGCCGCCGACAGGCTGCCAAGCTCCACCACCCGCGCGAAGATCGTCATGTCATCGGTATCGGGCACGGCTGATCCGCTGCTGCTCCGTCATGAATCCCACGATGGCTCAGGAAACCGCAAGTGCCAAGCCGCCCAGCGCCGTCAGCCCGCCGATCAGGCGCGACGCCATGTGGAAGCGCCGGGGCGCCGCCGCGGCCAGCGCCAGGCCGATGGCATGCAGCGCCGTGGTGGCGAGAAGGAAGCCGGCGGCGTAGAAGCCCGCCCCCGCCCCGGCCGGAAGCTCCTGCCCGTGCGCGGCCCCATGGAACAGGGCGAACAGCCCGGCCACGCCCACCGCCGCCGAAACCGGCAGCCGGCCCGCCCAGGCCACGGCGAGGCCGAGGACCAGGACGGAGGCCAGGATCATCCCCTCCACCTGCGGCAGCGTCAGGCCCGACATGGCGAGGCCGGCTCCCAGCGCCATGACGCCCAGGAACGCCGCCGGCACCTGCCACAACGCCCGCCCGCCGAGCTGTGCGGCCCAGAGGCCGACCGCCGCCATGGCCAGCATGTGATCCAGCCCCAGCAGCGGATGGGCAAGGCCGGCGACGAAGCCGCCGATATTTCCATGGCCGCTATGGGCCGCGGCCGGCGCCGCGATCAGGGCTAGACCGAGGGAGAGGAGAAACGGGGTCGGGCGCAAGGCGGTGCCTCCTAGATGGTTTCGGGCAACGGACGTTCGGGCAGGCCGCCGGTCCGGACGATGAAGCGGGCGATGTCGTGCACGCCCCTGTTTTCCTTGAGGTTGGTGAAGAGGAAGGGCCGCTCGCCGCGCATCCTGCGGGCATCCCGGTCCATCACCTCCAGCGACGCGCCCACCAGCGGGGCGAGATCGATCTTGTTGATCACCAGCAGGTCGGAGCGGGTGATGCCCGGCCCGCCCTTGCGCGGGATCTTGTCCCCGGCGGAGACATCGATGACGTAGATCGTGATGTCCGCCAGCTCCGGGCTGAAGGTCGCGGCCAGATTGTCGCCGCCGCTCTCGATGAAGATCAGTTCCAGGCCGGGGAAGCGGGCGTTCATCTGGTCCACCGCGGCCAGATTAATGCTGGCATCCTCCCGGATGGCGGTATGGGGGCATCCGCCCGTCTCCACCCCCATGATCCGTTCCGGGACGAGCGCGCCGGAGCGGGTGAGGAACTCCGCATCCTCCTTGGTGTAGATGTCGTTGGTGATGGCGGCCACATCGTAGGGCCCACGCATCAGCTTGCAGAGCCGGTCGGTCAGCGCCGTCTTGCCGGAGCCGACCGGGCCGCCGATCCCGACCCGCAGGGGGCCGTTGCCTGAAGTCACGGTCATGAGCGGAACAGCCTCGTATACTGGGTTTCGTGCGCAAGGGAGCAGAGTTCCAGGCCCGGCGCCGCCGTGCCCAGCTCGTCGATATCCGCGGCCAGGGCCGCCCTGCCGACCGCGGCGACCGCCTGCCCCAGCCGGGCCGTGGCGATCTGCCCGTCGGTCTGCCCCAGCGGCACCAGCCGCACGGCGGCGGAGACCAGATTGGACGCGATGCCGTGCAGATAGGCGTGCAGCGCCGGTTCCAGGGCGATCCCGTGGGCGGCGCAGGCAACCGCCATCGCCGTGCAATGCGCGACCGGCAGCCCGGCCCTCCGCCTGGCGAACTCGTCCAGCAGGGGATGCGGCCAGGCCCGGCGGGTCACGGTCAGGAAGGCCTGCCCCTGCTGCCGGCTTTCCAGCGCCGTTTCGGAGGAGGCGCGGAAGGCCGCGGCAAGGTCGGCCAGCCCGTCCAGTTCCGCGGGATCGCCGGCAACCCGGTGCGTGGCGGCGAACAGCACGGCATCCACCCATCCCCCGCCGCGTTCCAGCACGGCGGCGATATAGGCGACGGCGCCGTCCACATCCCGCACCTGCCCCGCCTCCACCGCCCATTCCAGCCCGTGGCTGTAGCTGAACGCCCCCACCGGATATGCCGGCGAGGTCCAGGCCAGCAGGCGGTACAGGGCGGCGTCAGTGGTCATGGCGGTGCCCATGGCCGTGGTCGTGGCCGTGGCCGTGGCCGTGGTCGTGATGGTGCTCGTGACTATGCGCATGCCCATGCCCGCCGGCATAGGCGCCGGATTCCGGGTCGAAGGGTGCGCGCACGGGATGCACGATGGCCCCCAGCCCGTGCAGCATCAGCACGATCACATGATCGTCCCGGATCAGGATGCGGGCGCCATCGAACTGCGCCGGCAAATGCCGGTTGCCCAGGTGCCAGGCCAGCCGCACCAGCGTGGCCGCATCCTTCGCCGTCACCTCCACCAAGGGCTCCGCCGCCGCCTTGACCAGCACGGTGCGCCCGTCCTCCAGCCTCAGCCCGTCGCCATCGAGCAGCGCCGTGGCGCGCGGCAGGTCCAGCAGGAATTCCAGCCCCGCCGCCCCGCGCAGCCGGAAGCGCCGTCGGTGCCGGGCGTCGTAGTCCAACGTGATGCGGTCGGCGGCTTCGGCAGGGTTCCAGGACCCGGCGGGCAGAACCTCGGTGGCGCGGGGAAGGTTCGGGGCCATGCTCATCAATGCAGCACTCCCGAGGCCACATCCAGCTCGACCGCCGCCTGATGCAGGCGCCTGTCGCGGGTCCAGATGCCGGCCGCGGGCGTCAAACGAACAGCGGCAAGAAGATGCGCATCCACATATCCGATGCCCCGTCCGAACAGGCGATGCCGGTCGATCAGCGCCATGACTTCCGCATCCTCCGCGACCGCGAGTTGGGGCAATTCCTTTAGCTGCTCCACCACGACATCGCGGTTGGCGATGCTTCCCAATGCGACCTCACCCAGGATGAAGGGGTGCCCTGCGACCCGGCGTTCTACAAGGAGGGACATCAGCACCTCATCCCGTGCGCGGAGATGGTCGATCCAGACGGAGCTGTCGACCAGGATCATGTGGATTCCGGCCGCCGGCGAGGAGCGGCGGTCGCGGCGGGATCGCTGCCGCCCAATAGGGCCAGCCGGCGGGACGCCTCCAGTTCGACCAGGGTCTTCAGCGCTTTGTTCAGCAGAGCGGATGTCTCCTGTATTTCGGTATAGCGCCGGGCCTTGGCCACCAGCTCATCATCCAGGGTCACAGTGGTGCGCATCGCCTGTCTCCCGCCCAAGTCCACATCAGAAACATCATACATTGATGCACATATCCGTGCCATCAGAACAGAAAGTACCGCTGCGCCATGGGCAGCACCTTGGCCGGCTCGCAGGTTAGAAGCTCCCCATCCGCCCGCACCTCATAGGTTTCCGGGTCCACATCGATCCGCGGCATGGCGTCGTTCAGCACCATGCTGCGCTTCCCGATGCCGCCGCGCGTGTTCTCCACCGCCGCCAGCGGCCGGCCCAGCCCCAGCCTCGCCCCGACGCCCTCCCCGATGGAGGCCTGGGAGACGAAGAGCAGGCTGCTTTCCGTGTTCGCCCGGCCGAAGGCCCCGAACATGGGGCGGTAGTGGACCGGCTGGGGCGTCGGGATGCTGGCGTTGGGATCGCCCATGGGAGCGGCGGCGATGCTGCCGCCCTTGATCACCATGTCGGGCTTCACTCCGAAGAAGGCCGGCGACCAGAGCACGAGATCGGCCAGCTTCCCCACCTCCACGCTGCCGACATGGGCGGAGATGCCGTGGGCGATGGCGGGGTTGATCGTGTATTTGGCGATGTAGCGCCGGGCGCGGAAATTGTCGGCCTCCCCATCGTCCGGCCCCAGCGCCCCACGCTGCACCTTCATCTTGTGCGCCGTCTGCCAGCAGCGGATGATCGTCTCCCCCACCCGGCCCATGGCCTGGCTGTCCGACGACATCATGGAGAAGGCGCCGAGGTCGTGCAGGATGTCCTCGGCCGCGATGGTTTCCTTGCGGATGCGGCTCTCGGCGAAGGCGACATCCTCCGCGATGCGCGGGTCCAGGTGGTGGCAGACCATGAGCATGTCGAGATGCTCATCCAGCGTGTTCACCGTGAAGGGCCGGGTCGGGTTGGTGCTGCTGGGCAGCACGTTGGGCAGGCCGCAGACCTTGATGATGTCGGGTGCGTGCCCGCCTCCCGCCCCTTCGGTGTGGAAGGCGTGAATGGTGCGGCCCTTGAAGGCGGCGACGGTGCTTTCGACGAAGCCGCTTTCGTTCAGCGTGTCGGTGTGCAGCGTGACCTGCACATCCAGATCGTCCGCCACCGACATGCAGCAATCGATGGCCCCCGGCGTGGTGCCCCAATCCTCATGCAGCTTCAGCCCGCAGGCCCCGGCCAGCACCATCTCCTCCAGCGCCGCCGGCCGGCTGGCATTGCCCTTGCCGAAGAAGCCCAGATTTATCGGGAAGGCTTCCGCCGCCTGCAGCATCCGGCCGATATGCCAGGCCCCGGGCGTGCAGGTGGTGGCCAGCGTGCCGTGCGCCGGGCCGGTGCCGCCGCCCAGCATGGTGGTGACGCCGGAATGGAGCGCCTCCTCGATCTGCTGGGGGCAGATGAAATGGATATGGGCGTCGATGCCACCGGCGGTCAGGATGCGCCCCTCGCCCGCGATGATCTCCGTGCCCGGCCCGATGGGGATGTCCACGCCCGGCTGGGTGTCGGGGTTGCCGGCCTTGCCAATGGCGGCGATCCGGCCGTCGCGGATGGCGATGTCGGCCTTCACGATCCCCCAATGGTCCAGGATCACGGCATTGGTGATGACGGTGTCGGGCGTGCCCTCGGCGCGGGAGAGCTGGCTCTGCCCCATGCCGTCGCGGATCACCTTGCCGCCGCCGAACTTCACCTCCTCGCCATAGACGGTGCGGTCCTCCTCCACCCGAATGAACAGCTCCGTATCGGCCAGGCGGATGCGGTCGCCCACGGTGGGGCCGTACATGCCGGCATAGGCGCGGCGGGTGATGCGGGTCGCCATGGCTCAGCCCCCCTGACCCGTTGCGGGCGCATCCAGATCGCCCATGATCTCCTGCCGGAAGCCGATGGCGCGACGCAGGCCGGCATAGGGGATCAGCCGCACCTCCCGGCTCTGCCCCGGCTCGAAGCGGATGGCGGTGCCCGCGGGAATGTCCAGCCGCATGCCCCGCGCCGCCGCCCGGTCGAAATCCAGCGCCGGATTGACCTCGAAGAAATGATAGTGGCTGCCGACCTGCACCGGACGGTCGCCGGTGTTGGAGACGGGCAGCGCGATGGCCTGTCGATCCGCGTTCAGCGTGATCTCGCCTTCGGCAGTGATGATTTCCCCCGGGATCATGGCGGCCCCTCCTAGCGGATCGGCTGGTGGACGGTGACCAGCTTGGTCCCATCGGGGAAGGTGGCCTCCACCTGGATATCGTGGATCATCTCCGCCACCCCCTCCATCACCTGATCGCGGGTCAGCACCTGCGCCCCGGCCTGCATCAGCTCCGCCACGTTGCGCCCGTCCCGCGCCCCTTCCACCACCGTGTCGGTGATCAGGGCGATGGCTTCGGGATGGTTCAGCTTCACGCCGCGCTCCAGCCGGCGGCGCGCCACCATGGCCGCCATGGCGACCAGCAGCTTGTCCTTTTCACGCGGGGTCAGGTTCATCTGGGCTGGGTCCTACCTCTAGCAATGCCAGACACGGGGAAGCCGGGCCGGCAGCCCGGCCGCGGCGGCGCGAAGGGATGCGGCGACGGCGATAACGGCGCCCCGCATGGCGGGATCGGTCCCGGCCAGCACGCGCACCACCAGCAACCCGTCGAAGCTGGTCGCCCCGCCCTGCACGCCGGCGCCGGCCAGCACCTCCCGCACCCGCTCCAGATGCTGGCCGGCATCGTCGCCGAGATAGAGCAGGGTGGCGCAGGCCGTGGCCTCCCCGAAGCCGAAGGGCGCGTTCAGCAGGCCGCCGACATCTCCGTGCAGATGCATGGCATCCGCCCAGACCAGCCGCCCGTTGCGGCGGATGCGCCAGGAATCGTGCAGCAGCCCCGTCCGGAACCGCTCCCCATGCGCGGTGCGGCCCAGCACGATGCTCTCCACCGCCAGCAGCCGCCCGCCCTCGGCCACATCGGCGGCGAACAGGCGGCGCAGGCGCGCCCCGTCGAACAGGATGGTTTCCTGCGCCAACCATTCGGCCCAGGCCCCCGCCCCGACCTGCACGCCCACCTCGACCTGGGCATGGCCCTCGCCGGGCCGCGCCCGGTAGAGCCGCTCCGCCGCCTGGGTGGTCACGGTGGCGGCCGCACCCGGCCCCACCTCCACCTCGATGCGCAGACGGTCGCCGCCGGTCAGGCCGCCGCTGGTGGTCAGCAGCACGGCCTGGGGCGGCTCATCCGGTTCCACATGGGGGAACAGCACCCGGGCAGGCGCGCGCTGGAACAGATCGGCCAGCACCGTCCCGCCGCGGCCGGCCTTGAAGGCGACTCTGGCGGCGCCATCCACCCTTTGCAGCCGGACAGGCGGCGCCACCGCTCCCTGCCCGGAAGCAGGCGGTTGCACATCTTCTAAGCAGCTTGCCGGAAATCTCATCACTTCTGCGCCGCTGCCCCCTGCGGCGGAAGGTCGAACAGGGGCGCTCCGCATTCCAGCAGCGTGAGGGCGGTTCCTGGCGCGCCGGCCCCGGAGGCCTGCCTTTGCGGGAATGCCAGCCAGCGCACCACCCTCGGGAACCGTGCCGTCCAACGCATGCCGCCGCCTCCCCTTCGATGTCCACCCTCCAGGGTTCAGCAGATTCCGTGCCAAGCGGAGCCGGCGGTCACATCGCCCGCAGGAAGGCCCGGACCACGGCGGCCGAATTGTCGGCGGCAAGCTGCATGAAGGTGAAGATCCGGTTGTCCCCCTCGTCGCCCCCGGCGAGGTCGGAGAGGGAGCGGAAGGCGATGAAGGGCACCCCGTTGGCATGGGCGACCATCGCCACCGCGCCCGACTCCATGTCCAGCGCATCGGCGTCGAAGGTCTTGAAGGCGTAGGTGCGGAACGCCGCATTGTCCATGAAGACCGGCCCGGTCAGCCCGTTGCCGCCGATCACGACCCTCGGCTCCTCCTCAAGGCAGGAGTCCGGCTTGGCGCACCGGTCCAGCGGCACATCCACCAGCGCCTTGCGCGCCAGGGTCAGCAGCTTTTCATCCACCTCGAACCAGAACCGCATCTCACCCTCGGGATGGGCGCTGCTGCGCACCGGAACCTCCTGCGGGTGGATCATCCCGTAATTGGGGAAGCTGGCCGGGCGCCAGGGCGGCGGGGCATAGGTGCCGTCCGGCCGCTCGCGGGCGAAGGTGCCTTCCAGATAGTTGCCCCAGCGGGCCGGCACGGTGACGTCGCCCACATTCAACTCCGGGTCGATGCCGCCTGCGATCCCGCTGAAGACGATGGCCTGGACCGGAAACCGGTCCAGCAGAAGCTGGGTGGTCATGGCCGCGTTCACGATGCTGATCCCGCTCAGGACCAGCACCACCGGCTTGCCCTCCAGCATGCCCGTGGTGAAGCGCACGCCATTGACGGTCCGGTGCTCCTGCGCCTCGGTCGCGGCCAGGAGCTTCTTCATCTCCGGCTCGAAGGCGGAGAGCACGGCGACCCGCGGCGGCTGCTCCGTCCCGGAAACGCTCTCCGCCGCCTGTCCGGCCGAGGCCAAACTGCACAGAATGAAAAGCCCCGCCATGACGCGCTTCATCGCCCACCCCCTCTGTTGCACCGCAACACGATAGGAAGACGCCGATCGCAGCGCAACTGGCAGCAGAAGGAGGGGCGAGCAGAAATGAAGACGGTGACTGCAAAGCCGCCGCAGGGCACCGGTCAGGAATCCAGCCCTGGAAAGTCAAGGTGGTGCCCCAGGCCGGACTCGAACCAGCACGACCTTTCGGCCAACAGATTTTGAGTCTGCCGCGTCTACCATTTCGCCACTGGGGCACCGGGCGCTTGGACGCGGGCGGGATCATAGCGGGCGGTCCGGCGGCGTCAAACTGAATCGTCATGGCGCGGCTTCTGCCCGGAATGGGTAGGCCCGCGGCTGCCCCGTTCGATGTTCCCGCGGCCCAATGGGCGCGATTGCCTGTCCCGGACACGGCTGGTACAGGTGGGGGCCCCCTGATCGACCGGGGGCGGCCGTGCCACGGCCCCGCCCCCGACCGCGCCTGCGAGGTTTCTTCCCGTGATCCGCCCGCTTTATGACTGGACCATGCGTCTGGCCGCGCATCCGCGCGCAATGTGGAGCCTCGCCGGCGTCTCCTTCGCCGAGAGCTCCTTCTTCCCGATCCCGCCGGACGTCATGCTTATTCCGATGATCCTGGCCAACCGGAAGAAGGCCTTCCTGATCGCCGCCGTCTGCACGCTGGCCTCGGTCATCGGCGGGCTTTTCGGCTATCTGATCGGCTACGCCCTGTACGAGGCGGTCGCCGAGCCGATTCTGCAGGCCTACGGCTATGTCGACCAGTTCGCCGCGTTCGAGGCGAAGTACAACGAGTGGGGCGCGCTGATCGTTGCCGGCGGGGCGCTTACACCTTTCCCCTACAAGATCACCACCGTGTTCAGCGGCATGGTGGGCATGACCATTCCGGGCTTCATCGTCGCCTCTATCATCGGGCGGGCCACGCGCTTTTTTCTGGTCGCCGCCCTGCTCTACTGGTTCGGGGAACCGATCCGGGTCTTCATCGAAAAGAACCTGGGCATGCTCTCCGTCCTCTTCTTCCTGCTGCTGGTGGGCGGTTTCGTCGCTGTGAAGTTCCTGCTGTAGCCGCTTCCCCGGCCGCGTGCGCGGGGCTATATCGGTGGGCATGAGCAGCACCGCCCGTCTTCTGGCCGCTCCGCGCCTTGCACCCGCCCTGTTGATCGGGGCCTGTTTGGCCGCGCTCGGCACCGCCCTCTTCGCCCAATATGTGGGCGGGCTGCCGCCATGTGAGCTCTGCATCTGGCAGCGTTGGGCCTATGCGGCCGCCATCGCCCTGCTGCTGCCCGGCCTGTTCCTGGGCGGACGGCCCGCCGCCAGAGCCGTCGTGCTGACGCTTGGCGGGTTGGCCTTCCTGGCCGGCGCCGGCATCTCCCTCTTCCATGCCGGGGTCGAGCAGGGCTGGTGGCAAGGGTTGTCGGGATGCAGCGCCAGCTTCAACCCGTCCGGTTCGCTGGAGGATCTACGCGCCCAGATTTTCGCCGCCCCCATCGCCAAATGCGACGAAATCCCCTGGTCGCTGTTCGGCCTGTCCATCGCCGGCTGGAATGCGTTGGCCTCTCTGGCGCTGGCCGGCCTTGCCTTCGCCGCTGCCTGGGCGACCGCCCGCCGCCGCCGCCATTGCTGAGCGCACTGTTCGAGGATCGAGAGATGAGCGACACCGCCCTTCCCCGCCAGGACCGCTTCGCAGCCCCCACCAACATGCCCCGCCCCCGCCGCCTGCCTGGCGACCCGGACAAGCGCGGCATGCTGGAGCGGATCATCCGCGTCGACCATGCCGGCGAGTACGGGGCGGCCCGCATCTATGCCGGCCAGCTCTCCGTCCTGGCCCGCACCAAGTCCGGCCCCACCATCCGCCATATGGCGGAGCAGGAGCAGGAGCATCTGGACACCTTCAGCAAACTGATCACCAAGCGCCAGATGCGCCCCACCGTGCTTCAGCCTTTCTGGCACGTTGCCGGCTACGCCCTGGGCGCCGGCACCGCCCTGATGGGTGAACGGGCGGCCATGGCCTGCACCGTGGCGGTCGAGGAAGTCATCGACGAGCACTATGCCGACCAGTACGGGCTGCTGGGCGAGGACGAGGCCGATCTGAAGGATACGATCGAGCGCTTCCGCCTGGAAGAGCTGGAGCACCGCGACATCGGCCTGGCGAACGAGGCGGAGCTGACCGCCGGCTACGGCCTGCTGACTGCGGTGATCAAGGCCGGCTCCCGCGCCGCCATCTGGATATCGGAGCGGTTCTGAGCCGCTTCGCGGACCTTTAACAAAAATTGGAACTGGTCACGTCGGCCGCCGTTCGACTTCTGCAATGCTGGAGAAGCCGGATGCACGACGTCATTTTCGCCACCCATAATCCCGTCATCCTGCGGGACATGCTGAACCCTGAAATCCGCGACAATCCCGTCGCAGGCAAAGGCAAGCTGTTCCTGCCGCCCGGTGCGGCCCCCGGCAGCCGCCTGCCGGCCATGGTGGTGCTGGAAGGACTCGGCGGGTTGAAGGATGAGCGGGAGATCGCCTATGGCCGCGACCTCTCGGCGGACGGCTATGCCGTGCTGGTGGTGGACACCTTCGGCACCCGCGACGCCGACCTGCTGGACGACACCACCCGCGCCCTGACAGTGACGGAGGCCATGATGCTGGCCGATGCCTTCGGCGGCCTTCGGTTCTTACGCCAGCATCCGGCGGTGGACCCGGACCGGATCGGCGTCATGGGCTTTTCCTATGGCGGGATGATCACGGTGCTTGCGGCCTATGACCAGATGCGGCGGCTGATGGCGCCCGACCTGCCGGGCTTTGCCGCCCATGCCAGCTATTACGGCTGCTCCATCCCCCGGCTGGACGATCCCACGGCGACCGGCGCGCCGGTGCTGATCCAGATCGGGGCCAAGGACCGGAATGTCAGCGTCGAGCGCACGGAGCGGATCGCCGGCGACCTGCGGCGAGGCGGCGCCGAGGTGGAGCTTGTGGTCCACGACGCCTGGCACCAGTGGGACGGCATGGACGTCGAGAAGCGATTCGTCCGCTGGAGCCTGGAGGGGCTGCACCTGCGTGTGGACAAGGATTGCAATGTGATGCGGGAGAGCCTGCCGCCCGTGCCCATGGTCGGCGCCTGGAGTCGCCGCACCCTGATCGCGATGGGCGTCCGCCCCACCGGCTATCACATCATGCGGGATGAGCAGGTGGAGGAGGAGAGCTATGCCATCCTGCTTCGCTTCCTGGAGAAGTCGATGCAGGCCATGCCTGCTTCCGTCAGGCCGCCTGCGGCCGGTGCTGTTGCGCGAAGCGCCACTGGCTGAGCATGAACAGGATGTTGGCGGGAAGGACGGCAAAGGTCTTGTAGGCCGCCCAGGCATCCACCCCCAATGTCCGCCACACGATCTCGTTGATCACCGCCAGGGCGGTGAGGAACAGGGCCACCCGCAGGCTCAGCATCCTCCATCCCTTGTCGGTCAGCTGGAAGGTACGGCCCAGCGCCATCTTGAGGCCCGGCCTGCCCACAGCGACGCTGCCGAACAGGAACAGGGCGAAGGACCCGTTCATGAGGGTGGGCCGGACCAGAATCCAGTACGGATCGCTGTCCGCCAGGGTCATGGCGCCCAGCGCCAGGATGAAGATCAGGCTGATGAGCGGAACGACCGGAAGCCGTCCTTCCCGCCACCAGGCGAACCCGGCCGCCACCGCCGTCGCCGCCATGAACACGGCGGTCGCGGCATAGATTCCGACAGCGGAATTGGCCAGGAAGAACAGGATCAGCGGTCCGAACTCGGTTCCGACCTTCTCCCATATCCGGGCCTTCAGCGTAGGCTGCTGACCCGGGTCATGACCCTGGGGCACACGGCCCGCCGGGGCCTGAAGGTTAGAAGCCGGCATCCGGCCGGGCGCGAGGGAGGCGTTTTCCATGCATGAAATTAACCCGCAAGGTCGAACCCGGTTCCCGAGCAGGGCCGGGATTGTCGCCACAGCAGCAACAAACCATTCTAGGGATAGCGGCTTGTCCCTCGTCCGCAGTAAGGTTACCTGCTTCCCACATCGTCCGGTTTCCCCGCGCCGAGGAGATATCCATGCGCAGCCACATTCTGTCCGCTCTACTGGTCGCCACGTCCCTGGTGGCCGCCCCCGCCTTTGCCCAGCAGCCAAGCAGCAATCCTGCCGATGTGAAGGCCGGCACCTACGTGGTTGAGCCGACCCATGCCAAGGTCGTATTCGCCATCAGCCATCTCGGCTTCTCCACCTACTACGGCGCGTTCCCGAAGCTGGACGGCACGCTGGTGCTGGACCCGGCGGACCCGGCCAAGAGCAAGGTGGACATCGTCATCGACGTGACCGCTGTGGACACCAGCGATCCCAAGCTGGACGCCCACCTGAAGGCCGCTGACTTCTTCGATGCGGAGAAGTTCCCGACCGCGACCTTCAAGAGCACGAAGGTGGAACGCACCGGTGAGAACACCGCCCGCATCACCGGCGACCTGACCCTGAAGGATGTGACCAAGCCGGTCGTCCTGGACGCCACCTTCAACCAGGCCGGCGTCAACCCGCTGAGCAAAGTCTATTCCATCGGCTTCGATGCCGAGACCACCATCAACCGGTCCGAATGGGGCATCACCACCTATGTTCCGGCCGTCGGGGACGAGGTGAAGCTGCGGATCGGGACCGAGTTCCAGCTCAAGCAGTAACCGCCCGATCGGCGGGGCCGGATCGCGGCCCCGCCCCGGCCGACTTCCAGGCACCGACTGTTACAGGCAAGGGGAAGGCCCGCGGCTTGCCCGGCCCATCCTGGTCCAGCGAGAACCGCCATGCCCGCAACGCCGCCCGCACAGGTGCGCTACAGTGCCGTCGCCATGGCGCTGCACTGGCTGATCGCGCTGGCCGTCCTGCTGCTTCTGGGCAGCGGGATGACCATGACCCGCATGGCGCCGGGCCTGCTGTCCTTCGATCTCTACCAGTGGCACAAGGCGCTCGGCATCACAGTGCTGGCGCTGACGCTGCTCAGGATCATCTGGCGGCTTACCCACCGTCCGCCGCCCCTGCCCGACAGCATGCCCCGGCTTGAGCGGCTTGCCGCCCATCTGGGACATGCGGGGCTCTATGCATTGCTGCTGGTCTTGCCTCTGACCGGCTGGGCCATGGTCTCCGCCTCGCCCCTGAATATTCCGACCACCTGGTTCAACCTGTTCCTGATCCCCCATCTGCCGACGCCCGAAACGCTGGAGGCCCGGAAGGCGCTGGAGAGCGGGCTGGAGGAGCTGCACGGGATCGGCGGCTGGCTGATGCTGGCCCTTGTCGGCGTCCATGTGGCCGCGGCCCTGCGCCATGCCCTGATCCTGCGCGACGGCATCTTTTCCCGCATGGTGCCTGCACGGGCTCCCACGCTCCGGCAGCTCGCTTGGGCCATATTGCCCGTACTGGCGATTGCAGCCGCTTTCGCCTTCCGCGGCCCGGCGCTGGAGCAGGCGGATCGGACGGCCGCATTGACGGATGCCGCCCCCGCCAGCGCTGCCGACAGTTGGATCATCGACCCTGCCCGGTCCCGGCTCGGCTTCCGCGGCACGCAGATGGGAGCGCCTTTCGAAGGGGAGTTCCGCCGGTTCACGGCGGAGATCGTCTTCGACCCGGATCGGCCCGACTCCGGCCATGTCCTGGCGGTGGTGGATACCGGCAGCGCCCACACCGGCGACAGCCAGAAGGACACGGCGCTCCCCCAGGCGGACTGGTTCGATGTTGGCGCCTTCCCCGAAGCCCGTTTCGAGGCGGGGAGTTTTCGGCGGACGGGTCCGGACAGCTATGAGGCCATCGGCAGCCTGACGATCCGCGGTATGCAGCGCCCCGTCGCCCTGCCCTTCACCCTTGCGGACGAAGGCGACGCCACGCGGGCGACAGGCCGGGTGCAGTTGATCCGCACCGAGTTCGGTGTCGGCCAGGGACAGTTCGCGACAGGCGATTGGGTGGCGCTGGAGGCGGACGTGACCGTGGACCTCGTGGCGCGCAGGGCGCGATGATCCGGCGCCGTGGCGCTAGGTCTGGTCCAGTTCGGAGTCCCAGTAGAGGAAGTCGCGCCAGCTTTCGTGCAGGAAATTCGGCGGGAAGGATCGGCCGTTTTCTTGAAGCTGGTAGGCGGTGGGCTGAAAAGCCGGCTGGATCGGGTGCATCCCGCATTGGTGGGGATAGCGATTGCCCTTCAGCAGATTGCAGGCGGAACAACTCGTTACAACATTTTCCCAGGTCGTCCGCCCGCCTTTGGACCGGGGAATCACATGGTCGAAGGTCAATTCCTGGGTGGGAAAACTTCGACCGCAGTACTGGCAACAGAACCTGTCACGAAGAAAGACATTGAACCTTGTGAAGGCCGGCCTTCGTGTCGCCGGAATGTACTCTTTCAAACTGATGACGCTGGGAAGTTGGATTTCGGAGGTCGGTGATCTCACCACTCTGTCATAGTGTGAGATGATGTTGACCCGGTCGAGCACGACCGCCTTCACCGCCTCCTGCCAACTCCAGAGTGACAGGGGGAAGTAGCTGAGCGGACGGAAGTCCGCGTTCAGCACCAAAGCCGGGCAACTGTTCAGCGGTGGAGCCAAGACCCACCCCCATGCCGTTTCCGTTTGGCGCCCGGCCGGTACCCAGCAGCGCCTGTAAACCCAGCCGGAACCCAGGATGTTCATATAGGACACTCGCCCCTTTGGCAACCTCGTGCTTCTGTCAAGGCCCATTTGTCATGGTGCCGTAACGGAAATTTGGGCTAGAAGCTGTAGCGGCAGGCTTTCGGACATACCCTATCTTGAGGCGGTCCCTATCTTGAGGCGGTGCTGTTTGACCTCAGCGAATCGCGCAGGAACATTCCGCCCAGGCGGATGCCTTCCTCATCCAGCCCGTGCCCGAGTCGGGACCGGATATGGCTGGCGACGGTTAGGCCCGCGGCGGACAGCGCCTGGGCCGCCATGCTGGTGGCCTGCCAGGGTACGACCTCGTCCGCGTCGCCATGAATCAGCATCACCGGCGGGCGGCAGCGCACGTCCCCGGCCAGCAACTCCGCCCCCACCAGCGCGCCGGAATAGCCCAGCACCGCAGCCGGCGCCTGCGGCAGCCGCAGGGCTGCATGCAACGCCGTCATCGTCCCCTGGGAAAAGCCCACCAGCGCCAGCCGCGACCAGGGCAGTCCCCGCTTTTTCAGCTCCCGGTCCAGGAACCCGGTCAGGATCGGCGCTGCCGCCTGCACGCCCGCCAGAAGGCTGGTCATGGTCCAGTCCTGCAGGCTGAACCACTGCCTTCCATAAGGGGCCATGTCGCAGGGGAATGGAGCGTCGGGCGCGATGAAGGCGGCGTTCGGCAGCATCGCCCCCCACGGTCCCGCAAGGTCGATCAGGTCTCTTCCGTCCGCCCCGACCCCGTGCAGAAGCACGATCAGGCTTTCTGCCCGTCCGCCGGCTGCGGGCGGAACTTCCGGCCCTGTCAGATGTGGAAAGTCCTTCATCCCCATCTCTTCTCTCTGTCAGGACGGAAGCGACCGGATGGCATCTCCCTCCGCCCGCATCGTCCGCATTGTTATCGGGACCCGGCCCGGCTATGCCATCCCGATGCACACCGTAACCCGTTTTGCTCCCAGCCCCACCGGCCTGCTGCATCTGGGCCACGCGCATTCCGCCCTGTTCGGCTTCCAGGCCGCACAACAGGCCGGCGGCGTCTTCCTGCTGCGGATCGAGGACATAGACCCCAACCGCTGCCGGGCGGAGCACATGCAGGGCATCTTCGAGGATCTGGCCTGGCTCGGCCTATCCTGGCCGGTTCCCGTTCGGCGGCAGTCGGAACATCTGGCCGACTATGCCGCAGCCCTCGACCGTCTGCATGCGCTGGGCGTGGTCTATCCCTGCTTCTGCTCCCGCAAGGAAATCCAGGAGGAGATCGCGCGCGCCGGCTACGCGCCCCACGGACCCGAGGGACCGCTCTATCCCGGCACATGCCGCCATCTTCCGGCGGCGGAAGCGGCGGCCCGCGTGGCGGCCGGCGCCCCGCATGCGATGCGGCTGGATGTGGCGAAGGCCATGGCGCGGACCGGTCCGCTGCGCTGGTACGACCGCGCTGCTGGGTGGCAGCAGGCAGCGCCGGAGACGCTGGGCGACGTCGTGCTGGCCCGGCGCGACGCCCCCACCAGCTATCATCTGGCCGTGACGGTGGACGATGCCATCCAGGGCGTCACTCTCGTCACCAGGGGGGAGGATCTGTTCCACGCAACCCATGTGCACCGGCTGCTCCAGGCCCTGCTGAGCCTGCCCGTACCGGAATGGCACCATCACGGGCTGCTGACCAACGAGGCCGGGCAACGCCTGTCCAAGCGCGATGGCGCCAGGGCCCTGCGCGCCCTGCGGGAGGAGGGAGTGCCGCCTGCCCAGGTGCGCGCCATGGCCGGTTTCCCCGATCCCTGACACCCCTCCGCGCCTGCGCTTTCCCCGACACGCCCCGCGAAGGATCGAACGAATGTGAATATTTTAAGGGGCGGGGAGTACTACGGCTGTGGTATCAACAGAACCATGCCCGCCAACTCCATGTTCGACCATTATCGGCGCCTCGCCCAGGACACCACGATCGACGGCACCACCCTGCTGTCGACCGATTACTTCAACCATTTCAATGAAGTGATCATGCTGATGTCCATGCTCGGCGACATGCCGGAGATGCTGGAGGACATCCGCGCCTGGCAGCCGAAGAGCTATAAGCAGCACTTCGAGCAGTCGGGGCTGGCCTTCGCGCCGCTGGCGATCGAGGCATTCGACCATGTGCCGGAGCATTTCCGCTCCGCATTCGATGCCGTGATTGCGGAATTGGATGAGACCATCATCGAATCCATCGACGCGCTGAGCGCGATGGAGGGCGAGCCGGAGATGTTCGCCGCCACTGCCCGGACGTACTGGCGCCGTCTCCAGCTTCTGGTGGATCAGGGCAGTGCGGTCGTGCACGGCTCCATCGCCGGTTCCAGACCCGAAGCCACCCTGGATCAGAGCGCAATTGACGACCTCTTCTGACGTTGTCACAGCCCTGGGGCTCCTTCCGCCTTGCCGGACGGAACTGCATCGCATTGTATGCAAATTGTCCGCTCGCCCCTTTCGCTGGCGGACACCGGTTCCGATCCACCCAGGTCAAGCGCTGTAGTCCCCCATGCGTCGCGTCTTACGCTCCCTCGCCCTTGTCCTAGGTCTGATGGCTGCTCGGGCCGAAGCGGCGGAAGCCCCGGTGTTCATCGCCTTGAACCTGCCGTCCCTGTTCGGGACCAATGGCGAAGGCCCCTATGCGCAGGTGCACACCCGCATTTCAGAACTGGCGGGCATCGAACCGCAGACGATGCTGCTGCCGCCGGCGCGCGCAGTGGCGGAGTTCGAGGCGGGTCGGGGTCTCTGCCTGTTCCCCACCTCCGGCTCCGCCTCCAAGCTCGAGCGGGCGGTGGTCGGCAGCGCCCCCATCAACTGGTTCCAGCTCCACATCGTCGCCCCGCCCTACCAGCCGCTCCCCCGGCGGGAGGAGTTGCCCGGCCTGCTCGTCGGCGCGATCCTCGGCATCGAGCATGCCTACAGGTCCGTCCTGGACATGCCCGGCATGAATGTCGAGTTCAGCCGCGATGAACGCACGAACCTGCTGAAACTGATGGGCGGGCGACTGGATGCCGTGCTCGCCATATTTCCGGACGCCAGGGTGGCCGCGGAGGAGCTCGGGATCGAGTTGAACTATGACCCGCTGCAGCCGCTGATCGTCCGCGACGATGCCTATGTCTGCGCCGACACGGAAGAAGGGCGGGCGATGGCGGTCCGGCTGTCGGGGCTGATCGAGCAGATGCGCGCGAGCGGTGAGCTGGCCACCCTGCTGGGCAGCAGCTTCATGCCGCCCCCCGCCCCCGCCCAACCCGGCACGCACTGAGCTTTCAGCCGCTCCGGGGCTGCGACCGGGTCAGCGCCGCAGCCCTTTGCACAGGGCCATGTATTCCGGATGGTCCGGCGTCAGGAACCCGTGGCGGATCAGGAAATCGATCACCACCAGATTGACGTTGAACTTCCAATCGTCCGTCCGCTCGACGCTCTCGGCGACCTTGGAGACCGGCCACAGCTCGAACCGCTCCACCTCCCCGTCGGTATTGCGGGGTTCGAACGTCTCGTCCAGTTCCAGATCGTAGCAGAACAGCGAGTCGTCCTTGAGCCCGGCCTCCGTTCCCATCAGGTATGAGACGATGCCGACGGGCACGGCGCGGCGGACCAGTTCAGGCGGCAGGCTGGCCTCCTCCGCCCCCTCCTTCTCCAGATTTTCAGCCAGACTCAGCCCGGCGGGCTGACCACCCGCGACAAGGTTGTCGTACTGGCCGGGAGCTACCCCGCGGTCCATGGCCCGCTTTCCCACCCAGAGATGGAGGCCATCCTCCTTACGGACATAGCCGTTCACATGCAGCCCAAAGCACTTCAGCCCGAAGCAGGGCATGGCGGCCCGGTCCATGGCCATCAGCGGCTCCGTCCCCCATTGGGACAGGACCGGATAATCCTCCCCGCGGAGCGGCGGCACTTCCCCCTCCTCCACCAGCCTGTCGAGTGCGGACCGCACCGCCGCCGTCCGTTCTGCCGGGCCGGCAAGGCTTTCCGACACGGCGATACCGTCATAGCGGATGGTAAAGGGGTCCCCGAAGCCGGCGAGCCGGCGGCAGAGATCCTCACGGACCATTCCCACCCGCTGCCCGGCCACGAAGAAGGGCCGGTAATGCGAGAGGTCGTGGGTGTTGCAGGCGGTGATATGGCGCAGGAAGCTCATGGGACCCGGATGCTAGTGCGTCGGAGTTCCGACGACAACAGGCCCGGTGGAACTATGTCCAACCGTATCGCTGGCGGCATGTTGACGCCGGCTATGGCACGTCCGCGCATCCGCGCTATATAGGTGCCATGAACGGATTCCTCTTCACCCTACTGATCCTGACCATGCTGGCGGTGCTCGGCGTTCTCGGGATGGGTCTGGTCGCCATGGCGCGTGGCGGCGAATTCAACGCCAAATACGGCAACCGGCTGATGTGGTGGCGCGTCCGCCTCCAGATCGCGGCCATCGTGCTGTTCGTGCTGACGATCTTCACCGCGACGGGGAGCTGAGCCCCATGGTCCGGCTGACGCGTATCTACACCCGAGGCGGCGACAAGGGGGAGACGTCGCTGGGCGACGGCACCCGCGTGCCCAAGGGCGATCTACGCGTCGCCAGCTACGGCACGGTGGACGAAGCGAACGCCATCATCGGCATCGCCCGGCTGCACACGACCGGTCAGTCCGGCGATCTCGCACGTGCCGACGAGATGCTGGGCCGCATCCAGAACGATCTGTTCGACCTCGGCGCCGACCTCTGCACGCCGGAGCAGGAGAACCCGCCCTATCCTCCCCTGCGCATCGTGGATGCGCAGGTGGACCGGCTGGAGCAGGAGATCGATTCGCTGAATGCGGACCTCCAGCCCCTCAATTCCTTTATCCTGCCCGGCGGCAGCCCCGCGGCGGCCCAGCTCCATCTGGCGCGCACCGTGGTGCGCCGTGCCGAACGGCTGATGGCGGAGCTTGCTATCCGTGAGACGGTGGGCGGCCCGGCCCTTCGCTATGTGAACCGGCTGTCCGACCACCTGTTCGTCCTGGCCCGCTGGGTCAATGGCCGTGGGGCCGGCGACGTGCTGTGGGTTCCGGGGAAGAACCGCTGACCGGCTCCGTCCGGAATCCGCTCTTATCACAATGCCGTAGGCTGACCGCGCCCCTTGCGCTCCGGTACCGGCCGCGATAGCTTACCATTACGTAAACGGAAACCTGAACCGCTGCGGTCTGGCGGCGCAGACTCCGTTTTTCGTAAGGCCGGTTGCCAATGGCGGGCTGCTATCTGCTTGTTCTTCGAACGGGCGGAACGGATAGCCTGACGGTCCATTGACAGTGTTTGCAGTGCAACCTACCTTGCGCCGGCGGAATTGCGGGGCTGGCCGGTGCGGGAATTTGGTCCAGTCAGCCTCGCCAGAACCATAGGCCGGCAAACCGCTGCCATAACAGGCCTGCTGCCAGGGGATCGCCAATGAAGATACTGGTCGCCGTGAAACGGGTCGTTGACTACAACGTCAAGATCCGTGTGAAGCCGGACAATACCGGCGTCGAGCTCGCGAACGTGAAGATGTCGATGAACCCGTTCGACGAGATCGCGGTCGAGGAGGCCGTTCGCCTGAAGGAGGGCGGCAAGGCCACGGAGATCGTCGTCGTCTCCATCGGCCCCACGGCGGCACAGGAAACCATCCGCACGGCCCTCGCCATGGGCGCGGATCGGGGCATCCTGGTGCAGACCGATGCAGAGGTGCAGCCGCTGGCCGTCGCCAAGGCCCTGAAGGCCGTCGTGGAGAAGGAGCAGCCGCAGCTTGTCATCCTGGGCAAGCAGGCCATCGACGACGACGCCAACCAGACCGGGCAGATGCTGGCGGCCCTGCTGGGCTGGGCCCAGGGCACCTTCGCCTCCAAGGTGGTACCGGCCGAGGGCGCCGTGGCCGTGACCCGTGAGATCGACGGCGGCCTGGAGACGGTGGAGCTGAAGCTGCCGGCCATCGTCACCACCGACCTGCGCCTGAACGAGCCGCGCTACGCGTCCCTGCCCAACATCATGAAGGCGAAGAAGAAGCCGATCGAGACGGTCGAGCCGGCGGCGCTGGGCGTCGACTTCACCCCGCGCCTGAAGACGCTGAAGGTCACCGAACCGCCGAAGCGCCAGGGCGGCGTGAAGGTTCCGGACGTGACCACGCTCGTGGACAAGTTGCGCAACGAAGCGCGCGTCATCTGACCGGCCGAGGGAGAACGGATATGAGCATTCTGGTCGTTGCCGAGCCCTCGACGGGCGAGGTGAAGAAGCCCACCCTGACCACCCTTGGCGCTGCCGCCAGGATCGGCGGGGCTGTGCATGTGCTGGTCGCCGGCCAGGGCGTCGCCGACGCCGCCGCTGCCGCGGCGAAGGCCGCCGGCGTTGAGAAGGCGCTGGCCGCCGACGGCGCGGAGTACGTCAACGGGCTGGCGGAGAATCTGGCCCCGCTGGTCGCCAAGGCGGTCCAGGAGGGCGGCTACACCCATGTGCTGTTCCCGGCCACCACCTTCGGCAAGAACGTGGCCCCCCGCGTCGCGGCCCTGCTGGACGTGCAGCAGATCTCCGAGATTTCCGGGGTGGAGAGCGCGGATACCTTCACCCGCCCGATCTATGCCGGCAACGCCATCGCCACCGTGCAGTCCATCGACCCGGTGAAGGTGATCACCGTGCGCGGCACCGCCTTCGAGGCGGCGGCTGCCGAGGGCGGCTCCGGCACGGTCCAGGCGATCGGCACGACCGGCGATGCCGGCCTGTCCAGCTTCGTGGGCCAGGAGCTGACCAAGTCCGAGCGTCCGGAGCTGACCTCCGCCCGTGTCGTCGTCTCCGGCGGCCGCGGCATGCAGTCGGGTGAGAATTTCCACCTGCTGGACAGCCTGGCCGACAAGCTGAACGCGGCCGTCGGCGCCTCGCGCGCAGCGGTGGATGCCGGCTTCGTGCCGAACGACTATCAGGTCGGTCAGACCGGCAAGATCGTCGCGCCGGAACTGTACATCGCCGTCGGCATCTCAGGCGCCATCCAGCACCTGGCCGGCATGAAGGACAGCAAGGTAATCGTCGCCATCAACAAGGACGAGGAAGCGCCGATCTTCCAGGTCGCCGATTACGGTCTCGTCGGCGATCTGTTCAAGATCGTCCCGGAACTCACCGAGGCGCTGTCCAAGGGCTGATCCGGAAGGACTGAGGACAGGCTGCGGTCTTTCCTCGTTCTTTCGCACCATGGGGGGCGGCGGCCATTGCGGTGCGCCGCCCTTCGTTTATTCTCATCACCAGGAATTCAACGACACGGAACCGCCCGGCGCCGGTTGCTGCATTGCAAAACGACAGGCGCGAATCAGGGTGGCATGCTGTAGCGGCAGGAACGGATAAGGCGTCGAACAATGGACATCAGGACGATCGGGATCATCGGGGCGGGGCAGATGGGCAGCGGCATCGCCCAGGTCTGCGCCACAGCGGGCTACAGCGTGAAGCTGTCCGACATCAATGCGGAGCAGCTCAACGCCGCCGTCGCGGGCATCACCCGCAACCTCGACCGTCAGGTCTCCAAGGGCAAGTGCGAACCGGCCGACCGCGATGCCGCCTTGTCCCGGATCGCCACCGGCACCAGCCTGGACATCCATGCCGACTGCGATCTGGTGATCGAGGCCGCGACGGAGAGCGAGGAGCTGAAGCGCGCCATCTTCAAGCAGCTCGTCCCCCACCTGCGCCCCGATGCGATGGTGGCCACCAACACCTCGTCCATCTCCATCACCCGTCTGGCGGCTTCCACCGACCGGCCGGAAAAGTTCATCGGCATGCACTTCATGAATCCGGTGCCGGTGATGCAGCTTGTGGAGATCATCCGCGGCATCGCCACGGACGAATCGACCTTCCTCAGCATCCGCGACCTCACCGCCAAGCTGGGCAAGACTGCCGCCATTGCGGAGGATTTCCCGGCCTTCATCGTCAACCGCATCCTGCTGCCCATGATCAACGAGGCGGTCTACACCCTGTATGAGGGCGTCGGCGGGGTGGAGGCCATCGACACGGCCATGAAACTGGGCGCCAACCACCCGATGGGGCCGCTGGAGCTGGCCGACTTCATCGGCCTCGACACCTGCCTGTCCATCATGCAGGTGCTCTATGAGGGGCTGGCCGACAGCAAGTACCGCCCCTGCCCGCTGCTGGTGAAATATGTCGAGGCCGGGTGGCTGGGCCGCAAGGTCGGCCGCGGCTTCTACGATTATTCCGGCGACATGCCCCGCCCGACGCGCTGAGGCCGCCAGAGCCGCTGCATCCAAGGCCCGCCGCATGTCGGCGGGCCTTTTTCATGCGCAACGGATGGTTTCTCAGATTAACCATTCCGGAACAACCGGAAGTAAACGCTGCTTTTACCACCATTGCGCAATCCTTTCCCCGACACGCGCTAGAAGGCCGTGTGCTCCAAAGAATGGGGGAGAGAATGCGCATGAAGATGGGACTGGCGGCCATCGCCGCTGCTGCGCTGATCGGACTGGGCGCATCGCCCGCGCGGGCGGAACCCGGCGTCGCGGAAAAGGAGATCGTGCTGGGACAGGTCGCGGCGCTGGCCGGACCGGCCTCCGCCCTTGGCAACGGAATGCGCACAGGCCTGCTGGCCGCCTTCGGGGAGGCGAATGCGGCCGGCGGCATCCATGGCCGCACCATCAATCTGGTATCCCGGGACGACAGCTACGAGCCGGAGGACAGCGCTGCCCAGACCCGCCGCATGGCTGAAGAGGCCGGCATCTTCGCCCTGATCGGCCCCGTCGGCACCCCCACCTCCAAGGCGGCGCAGCCCATCGCCCAGGAAGCCGGCATTCCCTTCATCGGCCCCTTTACCGGCGCCGGCTTCCTCCGCGATCCGGCGCTGAGCAACGTGATCAACGTCCGCGCCTCCTACGACCAGGAGACGGAGGAGTGGATCAAGCATCTGGTCGAGGATCTCGGGATCAAGTCCATCGCCATCCTGCACCAGGATGACAGCTTCGGGCAGGCCGGCCTGTCCGGCGTCCAGAAGGCGATGGACAAGCGGGGCATGAGCCTGACAGCCGCCGCCACATATCCCCGCAACACCACGGATGTGAAGCCGGCCGTGGACGCCATCGTCGCCGCGAAGCCCGAGGCGGTGGTGATGGTGGGCGCATACGCACCCGTGGCGGCCTTCATCGGGCAGGCGAAGAAGGCCGGGCTGAACGCCCTGTTCCTGAACATCTCCTTCGTCGGCAGCGAGGCGCTGGCCGACACCCTCGGCCCTATCGGAGAGGGCGTGGTGATCACGCAGGTGGTGCCCTTCCCCTGGGATTCCAGCGTGCCGGTGGTGCGCGATTACCAAGCGGCCCTGAAGACCCATGCGGGCGGCGAGCGGCCCGGCTTCGTCTCCCTGGAAGGCTACCTCGTCGGCCGCCTGTTCCTCTCCGCTCTGGAAAAGGCCGGCCCCTCCCCCACGCGGGAAGCGCTGATGAAGGCCATGCAGGGTACGCACGACCTCGGCGGCTTCGCCCTGACGTTCGGCCCCGGTGACAACCAGGGCTCCGACCGCGTCTATTTCACCGTCCTGAACGCGGACGGCAGCTTCCTGCCGGTCACGAAGCTGGTTCGCTGACCGGTCCGCCGGCCCGCAACGCGAAGGCCCGCCGAATCCCGGCGGGCCTTCTTCATTGGTCTCGTCGGCCTCAGCCTTCCTGCATGAAATGTCTGATGAAGGCCTTGGCCTCGTCGCCGTCCCAGATGGCTTCGCCGCTCAGCCGCCCGATCTCACGGCCCTGCGCATCAATCAGCAGGCTGACCGGCAGGCCGGGCGGCTTGATCGCCTTCATGGCCGTCATGGCGGGATCGAGATACATGGTCAGGTGCTGCAGGTCCGTCTCCATGAAGAACGGCTCCACCTGACCTTGCCCGCCGCGGTCAAGCGAAAGCGCCACCACCTCGAAATCCTCTCCGCCCAGCTCGGCCTGGAGATTGTCGAGGGACGGCATCTCCTTGACGCAGGGCGGGCACCAGGTGGCCCAGAGGTTCAGCAACACGACCTTGCCCCGGAAGTCGGAGAGCTTCAGGGCCTTGCCATCCGGCCCGGTGAAGGCCAGATCAGGCACTTCCGGCCGGCCCGCCGCATAGACGAAGGGACGTTTCTCCCCACTGAATGCGGGCGGTTCGGCAGCCTGGACAGGAGCGGAGTCCGCCGCGATGACGTGGCCTGCCAGCACCCCTGCAAGCACGATGGTTGCGAGCCGCCGCAAAATCGCCATTCTTGCCCTCATTCCTCGGTCCGCCGGGGCGGTTCCGCCCCTGCCCTTAGCTCGGTCAGCCAGCCCATGAATTCAAGCGCAAAGAACGCCGCACCCGGCCAAGCCCCTCAGTCGAATGAGCTCTGGGGCGGCCGCTTCGCCCGCGGCCCGGCGGAGATCATGGAGAAGATCAACGCCTCCATCGGCTTCGACCGGAAGCTCTGGGCGCAGGACATCGCCGGGTCCAAGGCGCATGCCGCCATGCTGGCGGTACAGGGCATCATAACAGAGGCCGACCGCGACGCCATCCTGTCCGGCCTGGATCAGGTGGCAGCCGAAATCGCCGAGGGCCGGTTCCAGTTCTCCACCGCGCTGGAGGACATCCACATGAATGTGGAGGCCCGGCTGAAGGAGCTGATCGGGGAGCCGGCGGGCCGCCTGCACACGGCACGTTCGCGCAACGACCAGGTGGCGACCGATTTCCGCCTCTGGGTGCGCGATGCGCTGGACCGGCTGGAGGCCGGGCTGAAGGAGCTTCAGGCCGCCCTGATCGACCGGGCTGAGGAATATGCCGGAACGGTGATGCCGGGCTTCACCCATCTTCAGGTGGCCCAGCCGGTGACCTTCGGCCACCATCTGCTGGCCTATGTGGAGATGTTCGGGCGCGACCGCGGCCGGGCCCGCGATGCCCGCGCCCGCATGAACGAGTCGCCGCTGGGCAGCGCGGCCCTAGCCGGCACGCCCTACCCCATCGACCGGAATATGACGGCGTCCGCCCTCGGCTTCGACCGGCCCACGGCCAACTCGCTGGACGGCGTCTCCGACCGGGACTTCGCGCTGGACTACCTCTCCACCGCCAGCATCTGCGCCATGCATCTCTCCCGCCTGGCGGAGGAGATCGTGCTGTGGTGCACGCCGCAGTTCCGCTTCATCCGCCTGTCCGACGCCTTCACCACCGGCAGCTCCATCATGCCGCAGAAGAAGAACCCGGACGCGGCGGAGCTGGTGCGCGGCAAGGCCGGCCGGGTGATCGGGGCGCTGAACAGCCTGCTGATCATGATGAAGGGCCTACCGCTGACCTATTCCAAGGACATGCAGGAGGACAAGGAGCCGGTGTTCGAGGCGGAGGAGACCATGGCGCTGGTGCTGGCCGCCATGACCGGCATGATCCGCGATCTCACCGCCGACGAGGCCGGAATGCGCAAGGCGGTGGAGCTGGGCTTCCCCACCGCGACCGATCTGGCCGACTGGCTTGTCCGCAATCTCGGCATTCCCTTCCGCGAGGCGCACCACATCACCGGCCGCGTGGTGAAGCTAGCGGAGGGCAAGGGCTGCGGCCTCTCCGACCTGTCCCTGGCCGACATGCAGGGCGTGGAACAGCGCATCACCCAGGATGTCTTCGCCGTGCTGAGCGTGGAGGCCAGCGTCGCCAGCCGGACCAGCTCCGGCGGCACCGCCCCTGAGAATGTCAGAGCCGCGGTGAAGGCCGCGCGGGAGAGGTTCCTGTGATGCTGCCGACCCGACTTCGCTCCGCTTTCATGGGACCGTCACGCCGGCGGAAGCCGGGGCCCCGGAGTCCCGAGGGCGGTGCTTGCGGCCCCTGGGTCCCGGCTTCCGCCGGGATGACGATAAGAGGGCACGGAGCTGGGATGATGCCGATGGCGGCGCGCGCTGCCATAGGCGTCGTGCTGGCTCTCCCCCTTCTCGCCGCCTGCGGCAAGAAGCCGGATTTCCCGACCGTCCAGGGCGGGGCGCCGACGCCGCGGCTCTACCCCGACCCGACGCTCGATCCCGGCTACATCCCGCCGGTTGCGCCGGAGCCGCGGCCGGCCGTCAACGCGCCGTCGCCAGCGACCCTACCGCAAGCCGCGCCGGAGGATGTGCCCGACACGGACGAAGTCCCCCGTCCCGTCGATCCGTCGCAACAGAATCCCGGCGAGCCGGCAGGGCCGACCATTCCGCCCGGCATCGCCTCTCCCACCACAGGCCAGTGAGCCATCCGGGATCATGACCCAGCCTACCCTGCCCAAGACCGCCACCTTCCCCAGCGGCGCCTTCCAGTACCGCGGCGGCGCGCTGCATGTGGAAGACGTGCCGCTGGCCCGCATCGCCGCATCCGTCGGAACGCCGGCCTATGTCTATTCAACCGCCGAGCTGGCGGCGAACTGGCACGCCTATGCCGATGCCTTTGCCGATGCCCCGGTGGACATCTGCTACGCGCTGAAGGCCAATTCCAACCTTGCCGTCATCCGCACCCTGGCCGGCTTCGGCGCCGGGGCGGACGTGGTCTCATCCGGCGAGCTGGAGCGCGCCATGGCCGCCGGCATTCCGGCCAGCCGCTGCGTCTTCTCCGGCGTGGGCAAGAGCTGGAGCGAGATGGCCTTCGCCCTCAAGGCCGGCATCCACCAGATCAATGTGGAGAGCTTCCCCGAGCTGGAGATGCTGTCCGCGGTGGCGCAGGAGCTGGGGGTGACCGCCCCCATCGCCATCCGCGTCAATCCCGACGTGGATGCCGAGACCCACGGGAAGATCGCCACCGGCCGGAAAGAGGACAAGTTCGGCATCGACTGGGCCCATGCGCGCGAAGCCTTCGCCCGCGCCAAGTCCCTGCCGGGGCTGAACCCGGTGGGCGTCGCCGTCCATATCGGCTCCCAGCTCATCAAGACGTCGCCGTTCGAGAGCGCCTATCGGAAGCTGGCCGGGCTGGTGGTCCAGCTTCGGGAGGATGGGATCGACATCCGCCGCATCGATGTCGGCGGCGGCCTGGGCGTTCCCTACCGGCCGAACGACCATCTCGCGGATCACAAGGCCTATGCCGCCGTGGTCCGGCAGACCCTGGGCCACCTGGACTGCCACATCACGCTGGAGCCGGGCCGGTCGCTCGTGGCGACGGCCGGGCTGCTGCTGTCCACCGTGAACTTCGTCAAGGAAGGGCTGCACCGTCGCTTTCTTGTCCTCGACGCGGCAATGAACGACCTGATCCGCCCCTCGCTTTACGAGGCTTGGCACACTATCCTTACAGTCAAGGAGCCGGATGCAGGCGCCGGGCAGGTTTCCATGGATGTGGTGGGGCCGGTCTGTGAGAGCGGCGACACCTTTGCGAAGGAACGGCAGATGCCGCCGGTCGCCGCAGGCGATCTGGTGGCGCTGATGACGGCGGGCGCCTATGGCGCGGTCATGGCCTCCACCTACAACAGCCGGCCCCTGGTGCCGGAGGTTCTGGTGCAGGGCTCAGACTGGAGCGTGGTGCGTCACCGCCAGGGGATGGCGGAGCTTCTGGCCATGGAGGCCATGCCCCCCTGGCTCGACCCGTCGGCGGGCTGAGGTTGTGCGGATAGCCGCGTGCCCGAAGCCGGACCGGCGGGGTTTATTCTGAGCGGCCCTGGAAAGGGCCGCCCCTCTGGCCGAGGCTGAAGGCATGACGAGCCGCGACGACCTGACCACCTCATCGGCCCCGGAACAGGCGGGGGAGCCGGCGGGCGCCCTGTTCATGGCCCAGTCGGCCCTGGCTTGGGAGCGGCTATGGCCGGCCCTGTGGCCCGCCGCCGGCTTGACCGGCCTGTTCGTGGCCCTGGCCTGGATCGGCATTCCCTCGCTGCTGAACCCATGGGTGCATCTGGTCCTGCTGCTGGCCGTGCTCGGCGGCATCGGCTGGCTGCTCTGGCGCGGGCTGCGGGGCTTCCGCTTCCCCGGCGTGATCGAGGCCCGCCGGCGGATCGAGCGGGACAGCAACCTCCGCCACCGTCCCCTTTCCACCCTGACCGACAGCCTGGGCGGCGGCGCGCGCGACCCCCTCGCCATGGCGCTCTGGCAGGCGGCGCAGGAGCGCGCCCGGCGCCAGGTGGACCGTCTCACCCTCCGTTCGCCCCATCCGAACCTCGCCGCCCGAGATCCCTGGGCACTCCGCGCCGGGGTCGGGCTGCTGCTGGTTGTCGGTGCCACGGTATCCTGGGGCAGCCTGTCGGAGCGTCTGGCAGCGGCCCTGCTGCCCCCCGTCGGCATCGGCGGAATCGTCCAGCCGGCCATGCTGGAAGCCTGGATCACCCCGCCGGACTATACCGGCCTTCCCCCGGTATTCCTGACCCGGCGCGCCGGACCCGCCGTGCCGCAGACGGCCTCGGCGGACGGGGACGCGCCGGCCGAGCCGGCGGCCGTGGCGGTGCCGGAAGGCAGCATCATCCAGGCCCGCGTCACCGGCGGCTATGGTACGCCGGAACTGGCCGCCAACGGCCAGACCGCCCCGTTCGAGCCGGTGGCCGGCGGGTTCCAGTCCAGCCAGGAGATCACCAGCGGGAACCGCATCGCGGTGACCCAGGCGGGGCGGGAGCTGCAATCCTGGAACATCGTGGTGGTGCCTGATCAGGCGCCCGGCATCGCTTTCCGCCAGCCGCCCAGCGCCACGGAGCGTCAGGCCCTGCGGCTGGACTACACCGCCGCCGACGATTACGGGATCGAGAAGGTCACCGCGACAGTCCGGCTGGGCGTGGAGCTACCGGACACGGTGGACCAGAGCCCGCTGAGCCTGCCGCTGCCGCTGCCCGGCCGCTCGCCGAAGGAGGCGAACGCCACCGGCTACCATGATCTGACGCCGCACCCCTGGGCCGGCCTGCCGGTGCTGATCCGGCTGGAGGCGGTGGATGGCCGCGGACAGGTCGGCAGCAGCCCCGACGAGGCCTTCGTCCTGCCCGAACGGCGCTTCACCCACCCGATCGCCCGGCAGTTGATCGAGCAGCGCCGGAATCTGACCCTCGGCGGCGACCGCGCCCGTGAGCCTGTTGCCCGCGCCCTGTCGGAACTGTCGGTGCGCCCCGGCGCCTTCGGGGACAGCTTGGCGGTATTCCTGGGCATGCGCTCCACCATCGCCCGCCTGATGCTGGATCAGCAGCCGGCGGTGATCGGGCAGGTGCAGCAGACCCTGTGGGACATGGCGCTGGCGCTTGAGGATGGCGGGCTGTCGCTGGCTGAGCGCGATCTCCGCGATGCCCAGCAGCGCCTGATGGAGGCGCTGGACAATGAGGCCGGCGACGAGGAGATCGACCAGCTCATGGCCGAACTGGAGCAGGCCATGGAGAACTTCCTGGATGCGCTGGAACAGCAGATGCGCGAGGCCATGCAGAACGGCCAGCAGATGCCGGAAATGCAGCCCCCCTCCGACATGCAGACCATGACGCGGGAGGATCTGGAGCAGATGATGCAGCAGATGCGCGACATGGCGCAGACCGGCTCCCGCGAGGCCGCGCGCGAGATGCTGTCGCAGCTTCAGCAGATGATGGAATCGCTGCAGATGGGCCAGCAGCCCACGCCCCAGCAGGCGCAGCAGAACCAGCAGATGATGGAGATGATGGAGCAGCTCCAGGATCTGGCCCGGCAACAGCAGGAGCTGATGGACGAGACCTTCCGCCAGTCGCAGCAGGGACAGGAAGGGCAGCAAGGCCAGCAGGGGCAGCAGGGACAGCCGCAGCAGGGCCAACAGGGTCAGATGGGGCAACAGGGCCAGATGGGACAGCAGGGTCCGCAGGGTCCCGCCCGCCAGGGCCGTCAGCCGGGCCAGCAGCAAGGTCAGATGCAGGGCCAGGGGCAAGGCCAGGGTCAGGGCAGCGCCATGGCCGAACAGCAGGAAGCCCTGCGCCGCCAGCTCGGTGAGATCATGCGCCAGTTCGGCGAGATGCAGGGTGATATCCCCCGCCCGCTGGGCCGGGCCGAGCGATCCATGAACGAGGCCGGACAGGCGCTTCAGCAGGGCGCTCCCGGTCAGGCCGTGCAGAACCAGTCCCAGGCGCTGGACCAGTTGCAGCAGGGCCTTCAGTCCATGGCGGAGCAGATGGCCCAGCAGATGATGCAGCAGGGCATGCAGGCCGGCACCGGCCGTCCGCAGCAGGGCCGCGCCCAGGGGCGCGATCCGCTGGGCCGCCCCCTGCCCGGCACCGGTCCCTTCAATGCGGAGAATGTGGAGATTCCCGCCGAGGCCGATCTGCAGCGCGCCCGCGAAATCCTGGATGAACTGCGCCGCCGCTCCGGCGAGCAGGACCGTCCGAAGCTGGAGCGGGACTATATCGACCGCTTGCTGGACCGGTTCTGAGAAGGACCTTGCAGGGCGGATGCCGATAGAGCCGCATGAATGCGGCTCATCCCGCCGCTATGCGGGGGAGCCTGGGATGCGGCGGACTGCCCTTAATGCGTTGCGTCGGTAAGCTGGGCGGTCTGCGCCGGCTTGAAGTTCAGTGCGATTTCCTTCGCCTGACTCGCCCCTTCCGGCTGGATCGAGCTGAAGGTGGCGGTCTGCTTGGGCGACAGTCGGCGGGCGGACGGGGTGATGACCCAGCTCTGCACCTGCCGGCCCTCGGGATCGATGGCGGTGGCGACAAGGTCGGGAACCTCGCGAACCTCGTCGGAGACATTGCGGATTTCGCCCGACACGAACAGCATCGGGTTCCCCTCCACCTCCCGGTATTCGGCCGTATAGACCGGCTCAAGACCGGCGCCCACCGGTTCCACCGCCATGCCGGCCAGCTCATAGGCCCGGTTGGCGGCAGGCCAGAGGCCGACGACGGCATCCCGTCCCTGAACCAGCCCGAATCCCACCAGCGCCAGGGAGGCGGCAAGCCCGGCCCAGGGCAGAACCGCCCTCCATCGTGCCGGCTTCTGTTCCCCGTCGACGGAAGCGCCCCTGACCCCGGCAGCCGCCTTCCCCGCGGCAGGAAGCGGCCCTTCATCCTCATCCAGGTATGAATCGAAGCGGCGCGGCGGGATTGCGTCGACGTCCGAACCGTCAGGCCCGGCCGCGAAAGGCTTCACGGCCTCCCCTTCCGGCGGGTCCTGATACCAGACATGGGCGCAGTTGCCGCACTTCACCCTGCGTCCGTTCCCGAGCAGGCCCGCATCGAGCAGGAAGCGTCTGGAACAGGACGGGCAGGAGAGGATCATGGCGCCGGCCATAGCAAAAGGGGTACCGATCTTATACCCACCCACGCCCTGCCAAGGCAAGGCGATGGGGGACTTTCATCGCGCTTTTGGGCGCATGGCTGCAGCCGGTCTGGACGCAGCCATGCCGGTCGTGCGATTTCTAGGGGGTAACCCGACACGGTGAGCGGCACCTGTGCCCCCGGTCGCACCACCCGTCAGCCCACGATCCGACAGCCTGTTTCCATCATGAGCCGACGCGGTCACTACGACATCCCCCTGAAGCGCGACGCCACGGGCCGTTTCCTGCCCTGGATCATTGCCCTGATGGTCTATCTGGCCACCCTGGCGCTGGCCGCCAGCATGGTGCTGTCCGGACTGGCGCAGCGCTGGGACACCGGCCTGTCGGACAGCCTGACCATCCAGGTCAGCCCCCTGCCCGATGCCGCCGCGGGCTCGCTCCAGACCCGCACGGAACAGGTGCAGCGCCTGCTGGAGACCTTGCCCGGCGTGGAGGCCGTGCGCCCGGTCCCGCGGGAGGAGGCGCTTGCCCTGGTGGAGCCATGGCTGGGCGATAGCGCGCTGGTGGCCGAGTTGCCGGTCCCGGCGCTGATCGAGGTGGGGTTGGAGGACGGCGCCGACGTCGCCGGCATCCGGGACCGGGTACAGTCCACATTCCCGGCCGTCAGCGTGGAAGACCCTGGAACATGGCTGGCCGATCTGCGCCGGCTCGCCGGCACTGTGCAATGGGTGGCCGTGCTGGTGGTGGGGCTGATCGGGGCCGTTGCCGTCGCGGCCGTGGTCTTCGCGGCCAGCGCCGGCTTCGCCGTGCACCGGTCGGAGGTCGAGCTTCTGCATGTCCTCGGCGCCAGCGACGGCTATGTGGCCGGCCAGTTCCAACGTCATATGCTGCGGCTGGCGCTGGTGGGCGGCGGCGCCGGCGCGCTGCTCGCCTTGGGCACGCTGGCGGCGATGGACCGGGCGGCGGCGGGGATGCAGGCGGCACTGCTGCCCGACCTGGAGTTGGCCGCTATCCAATGGGCCATGCTGCTGGTCGTACCGGCGGCGGCGGCGCTTCTGGCAGCGGCCACCGCCCGGATCACCGTTCTCCGCGCTCTCGGCCGGTTGCCCTGATGCCCAGCTCCGGCCGCTTCCGCCTTCTGACCAGCCGCGGGCCGTTGAGGCCACTGCTCCTCGGCCTGGCGCTGCTGACCCTCGGCTGGCTGGCCGGTCTGGCCGCCTTCGCCTCCCGGCTGGATCGGGCCCCGGCTGCGCCGGAAGGGCGGCGCACCCAGGCCATCGTCGTGCTGACCGGCGGCAGCGAGCGTCTGGCCGTCGGCTTCGATCTGCTCGCCGCCGACAAGGCGGACAAGCTCTTCATCTCCGGCGTCTACCGCGGCGTGGACGTGCGGGAGCTGCTGCGCATGGGCCGGCAGGTTCCCGCTGAGCTGGAATGCTGCATCGTGCTGGGCCACGACGCGGCGGATACGGAGGGGAATGCGCTGGAGACCGCCCGCTGGATGCGGACGGAGGGGTTCACGTCGCTCCGCCTCGTAACTGCCAATTACCACATGCCGCGCAGCCTTGTGGAGTTCCGACGGGCCCTGCCGGAGGCGGAGATCGTGGCCCATCCCGTGGCTCCGCCCAATGTGCGGCTGGATCACTGGTACTTCTGGCCCGGCACGGCCGAGCTGATCGTCAGCGAATATACGAAGTTCCTGCTCGCCTCGCTCCGGGCCATACTGCTCGGACCGCGGGAGTCGCCGCCGGAGGGAGAGGCGCCCGGACCGGCGGAAACCCCTCCGCCCGGCCCAATGGCCGCCCCCTCCGCCGAGGGCTGACAGGCTGTCAGCCGGTCACGCGCCCGTCCTTGGGTTCGGGCTTGCCGGTGGGCTCGACATTCTCCGCGCCAGCGCGCGTGCCGCCGCGCACATCCGCGCCGCGGGCCTCATCGCCGGGCTTCTGGTGGTTGCCGGTGTGCTGCTGCTCGCGAATGCGCTGCTCCTCCGAGCCGCCGGCCTCCAGGTTGGGCGGCATCTGCTGGGTCGGGTCCTTGGCGTCATTCGCCATGCCCCCGGGGCCGGGCTTCTGTGGGGCCTGGGAAGTCATTCGAAGCTCCTGATCGTCACGGGTCGATGCAGGGTTCAACCGGTCGGCCCCCGGAGCGGTTCCTCGTCTGGACAGGCCGGCCTTCCGGCGGCTATTCAGGACTCCTTGCGACTGCCTGTCGCGCATGACCACACGGCACGGCCTCATGCTGACCCTGCGCTCCATCCTGTTCAATACGGCCTTTTACATCTGGACGACGATCTGCTGCTTCGGGCTGCTGTGGATGCTGCTGCTGCCCCGGCGCGGCATGGTCGAGGTGGTGAAATGGTACATGCGCACGCTCTACTGGCTGGAGCGGACCATCATCGGGCTGCGCTACGAGGTGAAGGGGCTGGAGCATCTGCCGAAGGAGGGCTGCTATCTGGTCGGGGCCAAGCACCAGTCCATGTGGGAGACGATGAAGATCCATCTGATCCTGGGCGACCCGGCCATCATCCTGAAATGGGAACTGCTGTTCATCCCGATCTGGGGCTGGTACGCCGCCAAGGCCCGCATGATCGCCGTGCGCCGAGGCAAGCGCGGCTCCGCCATCGCCTCCATGGTGGCCGGCGCCCGCCGGGTCTGTGAGGAGAGCCGGCCCATCGTGATCTTCCCCCAGGGCACCCGCACCGCCCCCGGCGAGTACCGCCCCTACAAGATCGGCATCGTCGCGCTGTATGAGCAATTGAGCGTGCCAATCGTGCCCATGGCGCTGAATTCCGGGATGTTCTGGGGCCGCCGCACCTTCATCCGCCGCCCCGGCACCATCACGGTGGAGTTCCTGCCGCCCATCCCGCCCGGCCTGCCGCGGGAGGAGGCCATGGCGCGACTGGAGTCCGCGCTGGAGCCCGCCACCGACAGGCTGGTCACGGCGGTCGGAGGACCGGCTACCATCCCCCCGGTCGAGCAGCCGCCCCGGGCCGTCTTGGCCTGACAGGCGCTGCTTTCCAGCGCCGCCCTGGAACGTTCACGGAACCCCGGCTTGATTGCGAGCGTTGCCGTTCTTACTCTCAACATGTTGTGCCGCGGTATCCAGCGCGGACCGAGAGAAGAGCGGAGGCGGCCGAATGGACAGCCTGGCACCCATCTCCCGCCAGATCTGGGAGATGAAGTACCGCTTCACCCAGCCCGACGGCCAGCCCGTGGACCGTACGGTGGAGGAGACATGGGCCCGCGTCGCCACCGCCCTCGCCGCGCCTGAACGGGACCCCGATCTCTGGCGCGACCGGTTCCTGACGGCGCTCCGGGATTTCCGCTTCCTGCCCGCCGGCCGCATCCTTGCCGGCAGCGGCACCGGCCGCAGCGTCACCCTGTTCAACTGCTTCGTCATGGGCACGGTGCCCGACGACATGGGCGGCATCTTCGACCATCTGCGCGAAGCCGCCCTGACCATGCAGCAGGGCGGCGGCATCGGCTACGACTTCTCCACCCTGCGGCCCAAGGGGGCGGCGGTGGCGGGCGTGGGCAGCGACGCCTCCGGCCCGGTCAGCTTCATGGATGTCTGGGACGCCATGTGCCGCACCATCATGAGTGCCGGCAGCCGCCGCGGCGCCATGATGGCCACGCTCCGCTGCGACCACCCCGACATCGAGCTGTTCATCGACGCCAAGCGCGAGCCCGGCCGGCTGCGCATGTTCAACCTGTCCGTCCTGGTCACCGACGCCTTCATGGCGGCGGTGAAGGAGGATCGCGACTGGCCCCTGGTCTTCGGCGGCAGGACCTGCCGCACCGTCCGCGCCCGCGACCTCTGGGACCGCATCATGCGGGCCACCTACGACTACGCCGAACCCGGCGTGATCTTCATCGACCGCATCAACGCGGAAAACAACCTCGCCTATTGCGAGAGCATATCGGCGACCAACCCCTGCATCACGGCGGACAGTTGGGTCATGACCACCGCCGGGCCGCGCCAGGCCGGAGAAGTGGTGGGCACCGGCTTCACGGCGATTGTGGATGGAGCCCCTTACCCGTCCGGCCCTGAGGGGTTTTTCTCCACCGGCGTCAAGCCGGTCTACCGTCTGCGCACACGGGAAGGGCTGGAGCTGCGGGCGACCGCCTGCCACCCCATCCGTCGGATCGCGGCCCGCACCCGCTACCAGCAGGCGGAGGAGTGGACGACCCTGGGCGATCTGAAACCGGGAGACCTGATACGCCTTCATGACCATGGCCCCCTGTCCTGGCAAGGTCCGCTGGGCGAGGGAGAGGGATATCTGATAGGCCTGCTGGTGGGCGACGGCACCCTCAAGCAGGACAAGGCCGTGCTCTCGGTCTGGACGCCGGCAATCGCCGTCAATGGCGGCCTGCCCTCCGGGCCGGAGGCGGTGATGGCTGTGGCGCTGGACTGTGCCAAGCGCCTGCCGCACCGCGCCGACTTCCAGGGCTGGATCGCCGTTCCGGGCCGGAATGAGCATCGTCTGGCCTCGGGAGCCCTGAAGCGGCTGGCCCTTGATCTCGGCCTCCGCCCTGGCGCCAAGGCCATCACCCCCGCCATGGAGCGCAGCTCCTCCGCGTTCCATATCGGCTTCCTCCGCGGCTTGTTCGACGCCGATGGCAGCGTGCAGGGCAGTCAGACCAAAGGCATCAGCGTGCGGCTGAGCCAAAGCGACCTGGACCGCCTGCGCGCGGTGCAGCGCATGCTGCAACGCCTCGGCATCATCTCCACCATTTACGCCGACCGTCGCCCAGCCGGCCGTCGCGTTCTGCCTGACGGCAAGGGCGGGCATCAGGAATATGAGTGCTCGGCCGACCATGAACTGGTGATTGCGCGGGAGAATGTGGCCCGCTTCGCGGACCGCATCGGCTTTGCGGATACGGACAAGGCCTTCCGGCTGAAAACGGCGCTGGCCACCTATAAACGCAAGCTGAACCGGGAGCGTTTCGCCGCCGAAGTGCTGGAGATCCTGCCGGACGGGGAGGAGGAGGTCTTCGACGTCCAGATTCCCGGGGTCAATGCCTTCGATGCCAACGGCCTCATGGTCCATAATTGCGGCGAGCAGCCGCTTCCCCCCTACGGCGCCTGCCTGCTCGGCTCCGTGAACCTCTCCACCCTGGTGCGGGAGCCGTTCACGGCGCAGGCGGCGCTGGACATGGCGGAGCTGGAGCGGGTGACAGCCCTGGCCATCCGCATGATGGACAATGTGGTGGATGCCAGCCGCTTCCCGCTGGTAGCGCAGGCGGCGGAGGCCAGGGCCAAGCGGCGCATTGGTCTGGGTGTCACCGGGCTGGCCAATGCGCTGATCCTGTGCGGGGTCCGTTACGGCAGCGAAATGGCCGTGCGCCTGACCGAGACATGGCTGCGCACCATCCGCGACGTGGTCTATCGCACCAGTGCGGAGCTGGCGGCGGAGAAAGGCCCCTTCCCCCTGTTCGACCGGGACGAGTATCTGTCCCGGCCCATGATCCAGAAACTGCCGCAGGAGGTTCGCGACCTGATCGCCAGGCACGGCATCCGCAACGCCCTGCTGACCAGCATCGCCCCCACCGGCACCATCAGCTTGTTCGCCAACAACATCTCCAGCGGGATCGAGCCGGTCTTCGCCTATGAGTATGAGCGGGCCGTGCTGATGCCGGACGGATCGCGCCGGACGGAGCTGGTGCAGGACTTCGCCTACCGCCTGTACCGGGAGATGTTCGGGGAGGAGACGCCGCTGACCGACGCCTTCGTGGATGCGCAGGGCTTGGCGCCCAGCGCCCATGTGGTGATGCAGGCGGCGGCCCAGAAATACATCGACAGCTCCATCTCCAAGACCATCAACTGCCCGGAGGACCTGCCTTTCGAGGCGTTCAAGGACGTTTATCTCCAGGCCTACGAGCTGGGCTGCAAGGGTTGCACCACCTACCGCCCCAACGCGGTCACCGGCTCCGTCCTGTCGGTGAAGAAGGACACCAAGCCGGAAGCCAGGGCCGAAGCCGCTTCGCCTCCCGCCGCGGCCACGCCGGAGAAGGCGGCCGGCAGCATCGTCTACATGACACAGCCCCTGGCGCGGCCGGAGGCGCTGCCGGGCCAGACCTACAAGGTCCGCTGGCCGGACAGCGACCACGCCCTCTACATCACCGTGAACGACATGATGGAAGGCGGGCGGCGGCGGCCGTTCGAGGTCTTCATCAACTCCAAGAACATGGAGCATTATGCCTGGACCGTGGCGCTGACCCGCATGATCAGCGCCGTGTTCCGCCGCGGCGGCGACGTCTCCTTCGTGGTGGAGGAGCTGAAGGCGGTGTTCGACCCGCGCGGCGGGCACTGGGTCGGCGGGCGCTACGTCCCTTCCCTGCTGGCCGCCATCGGCGAAGTGATCGAACGGCACATGATCGCCATCGGCTTCCTGCCGGGGGCCGGCGATGTAGCTGGACAGGAGGAGGATGCGCGCCGCGCCGCCTTCCTTGGCTCGCCCGCCTCCCCCGCCCAGGCCGCCGCGCCGCCCGCCCAGCAGGGCCGCACCCGCCCGCCGGAAGCCCGTCTGGCCCAGTGCCCCCGTTGCGGACAGGCCACCCTGGTCCGGCAGGAGGGGTGCGATCTCTGCGGCAACTGCGGCTACAGCAAATGCTCCTGACGCCCGCCCGCCGGAACCATTCGGCCCAGGATGCTGTTCGAGCGGGCGGACCAGGAGGAAATGATGAGCGACATGAATGAGATGCTCGAGCCGCTGTTCGGAGGCGAGCCGAATCTCTCGACCACCCAGCGCGGTCTTTACATCGTCGGCGGCCTGGGCTTGGCGGCCGCGGCGGCGACGCCCCGGCCGAACCCGCTGCTGAATGTGCTGGCGCTGGCGGGCGGCGCCTATCTGGCGCTCAGCGGCTATTACGGCCGCTGCCCGGCCAAGGCGGCGCTGATCGACGGCAATGGCGGCGGCAGGCGCTCGATCCCGAACCACAGCGGCGGCGGCGGACGTGATGCGCTGTCGACGCGGGAGATGGACTACGTCTCCTGACCGGCAGCGTGTCCGATGCACGGCCTGGGCGGCATGCCATGTCCGCTCAGGCCGTTACTCTTTTCGCCAGTTGCTCCAGACGGTGGTCGCGGATTCCCAGCTCACGCAGGTGGGCCAGCAGGCCGAGCAGATAATCCACGCTCCTCCCGCTCTGCCCCACGCCCTGCCGCACAAGCTGCTCAAGCTCTTCCGGCGGAAGCCGTCCGCAATATTGCCGATGGGTACGGTCCACCGTGAAGGCCAGGGCCTGTACGGGACCCTGGTCGGTCGCGACCTTCACCATGCGGGGCTTGTAGACGCGGTTGACCATCTCCCGCTCCCACAGATAGTCCAGGGCATCCTCCAGATCCTCCGGCGGAACCCGGTACAGGATGCCCCGGCAGGCCCCGCCCCGGTCCAGGCCCAGCACCGCTCCCGGCACCTCCGGCGTGCCGCGGTGACGCCAGGAATAGACGCAGAAGCCCCGATGCCAGCCATGCAGCATCCCGCCCGTCCTGCGGTCATGGGCGAAGCCCGGATTCCACATCAGGGAGCCGTAGGCGAAGACCCAGAGCGGCATGTCCGGCGGGTGGCCCAGCTCGACCATCGGGGACGGGTCGGGCTTGGTGGCCGGAAGGGCAGCCGACAGGCTGTCGTCGCTGGGTAGGTCGCTCATGCTTCCAGCTTATAACAGCTCTCGATGAAGGCAACTCATCGAGAGCTGTTATCGGCGGCGACTGCCGCCGTGCCGCCCTGCGGCGTAAGCTGAGCCGCGGAGCGGCGCTGGCGTCTGAAGCTCACGGATGGGTCACCATCCGTGAGAACGCGTGTTAAGCCGGTTCGCTGCCGATCTGAAGCCCCACGCCACCTTGATCGCGGCAACGCGCCGTGGCTCACTGCCGTGCATTCCCCTTCCGATCGGTCGATCATGCGCCTGCGCTCCTTGTCTGTCGTCCTGGCCTTCGTGCTGTTGCTGGTCCTGGCCTATACAGCCTGGTGGGCATCGGCGGCCTGGCAACTCCGCGCCGGAATTGATCGCTGGGTGGAGGCGCAGCGCGCCAGCGGCGCCATGGTCAGCTACACCGACCTGTCCATCGGCGGCTTTCCGTTGGAGCTTGCGGTGAACACCCGCGATGCGCTGCTGCGGTTGCCCGACGGAACCGAGGCGAGCGCCGCCGGGATCGCCGCCGCCGCCGATACCTGGAATCCGCTGGATGTGCGGCTGACCGTTATGGAAACTCCCCGGGTCTCGCTGCCCGCCGGGCCGGAATCCGCACTGGTCCTGGCCGCCGAGAGTGCGACCGGGACAGCCGGCCTCGATACTTTCGGACGGGTGCGGCAGGGGACGCTGGCGCTTTCCAGACTGACCATCACGCCGCCCGGCGCCGACATGCCGCTGAACGCCGCGACGGCGGAGCTGGCGACCACCCTGCCCGCCCTTCCGCCGGCCACGCATACCGATCCGCTCGGCACGCTGGGCCTGCAGCTGTCCGGGCTTGTTCTTCCCGATCCAACCGATCCGATTGCCATCGTGCTGGGGCCGGAGATCAAGCGGGCGGCGATTTCGGCGACCATCCTCGGCGACCTGCCGCCGAACCCGCGGGCGGCGGACCTGCGGGCCTGGAGCGAGGATGGCGGCACCGTGGAGATGACGGGACTGGCGCTCGACTGGGGGGAGCTGTCCCTGCGCGGCGACGCCACCCTGGCGCTGGACGGTTCCTTGCAGCCCATTGGCGCCGGAACGTTGCTGGTGGGCGGGACCGATGCCCTGCTCAAGGCGCTGGTGGCCTCCGACCTGCTGGCCCCCCAGCAGGCCGCGCAGCTCCGCCCCTTCATCGAGTTCCTGGCCCAGCCGCGGGAGGATGGCACCCGCCGGGTCAGCCTGCCGGTGACGCTGCAGGATCACCGCCTCAGCCTTGGCCCGATGGCGGTGACTACGGTGCCGCCGCTGGTATGGCCCGAGTAGAGAGCCGGGTGGTTGCACCCCGCCCGTGCGATTGGCCCTGTGCAGCTTCGGGCGGGCGTCTATACTCGCCACGCTTGTGGCCCGGCCGCCCTCGGGCTTTATGAATGGGCGCGCGGTTGTCCGCCGCCCGCCCGCCATTCGGAGGACCGCCTTGAAAGCACTGACCCTTGCGACCTTTGCCGCGGCTGTTGCCTTGCTGCCCGCCGCCCTGCCCGCATCCGCCGCCACGACCGCGCCGGAGGTGAAGGCCGAGTTGATCCCCCGGCAGGAGCTGTTCGGCAACCCCAGCAGGAGCGCCCCCCGGATCAGCCCGGATGGGAAGATGCTGGCCTTCCTGGCCCCGCGCGACGGTGTCATGAACGTGTTTGTCGCCCCGCTTGGTCAGATGGACGAGGCGAAGCCGATCACGCAGGAGAAGGTGCGTCCGGTCCGCCAGTACAGTTGGGCTCTCGACTCCAGCCAGATCCTCTATGTCCAGGACAAGGGCGGGACTGAGGATTTCCTGCTCTACGGCGTCGACATCGTGGAGGGGAAGACCCGTGAGTACACGCCCTTCGAGAATACCCGCGTCCAGCTCGTCGGTATCAGCCCTGCGGTGAATGACGCGATCCTGGTCGGCCTGAACAACCGCGACCCGCGTTGGCACGATGTCCACCGGCTGAACCTGAAGACGGGCGAGCTGACCCTGGTGCGGGAGAATGACGGCTATGCAGGGTTCGTCGCCGATCACGACCTGAACCTCCGGCTTGCCCTGAAGCCGCGCCCCGACGGCGGCATGGTGGTGGAGCGGATCGAGGCGGACGGCAAGACCGCCCCCCTTACGGAGATCGGGCCGGACGACGCCCTGTCCACCAACATCCTGGGTATCCCCAAGGGCGCGGACTACGCCTATGCCGTGGACACCCGCGGGCGGGACAAGGCCGCGCTGATGCGGCTGGACCTGAAGACCGGCGAGACCACCAAGCTGGCGGAGAGCGATCAGGCCGATATCGGCGGCATCATGGATGACCCGGTCACGGGCGAGGTGCAGGCCTACAATGTGGAGTACCTGACCGACCGTTGGGTTCCGCTGGGCGACGCGCTGAAAGCCGACATCGAATTTTTGGACCGGGAGGCCAAGGGCCAGTGGGCCGTCACCAGCCGCGACCTGGAGGACGATACCTGGACCGTTGTGATCGACCGGGTGACGGAGCCGGCCGCCTACTGGCTCTACGACCGCGAGGCCCGCAAGCTGGACAAGCTGTTCACGATCCGGCCGGAGCTGGAGGACGACACGCTGGCGCCGATGTACGCGCGGGAGATCAAGTCGCGCGATGGCAAGACCCTGGTGAGCTATCTGTCCCTTCCGCCCGGAACCGACCCCGATGGAGACGGCGTTCCGGACAGGCCGGTGCCGATGGTCCTCAACGTCCATGGCGGCCCGTGGGCCAGGGACAGCTTCGGCTACAACAGCGAGCACCAGTGGCTGGCCAACCGCGGTTATGCGGTGCTGAGCGTGAACTTCCGCAGCTCCACCGGCTTCGGCAAGGAATTCACCAATGCCGGCGACAAGGCCTGGGGCCGGGAAATGCATGACGACCTGATCGACGCCGTCGACTGGGCCATCGCGCAGAAGATCACGGCCAAGGACACGGTCGCCATCTATGGCGGCTCCTACGGCGGCTACGCCACGCTGTGGGGAGTCACCAACACGCCCGAGCGCTTCGCCTGTGGCGTGGATATCGTCGGCCCCAGCAATCTGGCCACCCTGCTGAACAGCGTTCCCGCTTATTGGGCCAGCTTCTTCGAGCAGCTTGCCCGCCGCGTCGGCGACCCGCGGACGGAGGAAGGCAAGGCCCTGCTGGCGGAGCGCTCTCCGCTGACCTATGTGGACAAGATCCAGACGCCCCTGCTGATCGCCCAGGGCACCAACGACCCGCGGGTGAAGCAGGCGGAAAGCGACCAGATCGTCGAGGCCATGAAGGCCAACAAGATCCCGGTCACCTATGTCCTCTACCCTGATGAGGGCCACGGCTTCGCCGTGCCGGAGAACCGGATCAGCTTCTATGCCGTGGCGGAGGGCTTCCTCTCCCACTGCCTCGGCGGGCGGTATGAGCCGGTAGGCGATGACTTCCAGGGCGCGTCCCTCCAGGTGCCGGAGGGGGCGGACTACGTGCCGGGCCTGAAGGAGGCGCTGGCGGCGAAGAAGTAGCAGGCGCGGGAGCGCTCCTGGTTTCAGCTCCGGTCAGCGGCCCTCGGGCCCGCATCCGGCCGGACGAAATCAGGGGCGCCCTTTTTCCACGGGTCAGCGGCGGGGCCTATCCGCGCAGCCAGTCCCGCAGCGCCTCCACCACGAACTCCATCTCGTCCTGCTTGCCGATCGTGACGCGCAGGTTGGTGGGAAGTCCGTAACCGCCCATCTGGCGGACCAGGATGCCGCGGGATTTCAGGAACTGGCGCGCCGCCTCGGCATCGGCCTTGCCTGCGGGCAGCCCTTCGAAATCCACCAGCACGAAGTTGGCGACGCTGGGATGGACCCTGTAGCCGAGTTCCCGCGCCCGCGCGGTGAACCACTCCCGCCAGATCGTATTGTGCTCGCGGCTGCGGGTCTCGAACTCCACATCCTCGACGGCGGCGGCGCCGGCCGCGAGCGCGGGAGCGCCCACATTGAACGGCCCGCGCAGCCGGTTCAGCACATCGGCCACGGCCGGCGGGCAATAGGCCCAGCCCAGCCGAAGACCGCCGAGCGCATAGATTTTCGAGAAGGTGCGGGTCATCACCACGTTGGGGAAACGGTCCACCAGCTCTGCCCCGGCCGTGTAGTCGGGAAGGTCGATGAACTCCGCATAGGCGGCGTCGATCACCAGCAGCACATGGTCCGGCAGGCCGGCATGCAGCCGCTCGATCTCCGCCGTGGTCAGATAGGTTCCGGTAGGGTTGTTGGGGTTCGCCAGGAAGACGATCCGGGTCTTCTCGTTGACCCGCTCTAGCAGCGCGTCCACATCGGCGCGCAGGTTCTTCTCCGGCGCTGCCACCGGGGTGGCCCCGACGCCAGTGGCGGCGATGGGATAGATCAGGAAGCCGTGCCGGCTGTACAGCACCTCGGTGCCCGGCCCGGCGTAGCTCTTGGTCAGGAGTTGCAGCAGCTCGTCCGACCCGGCGCCGCAGACGATGCGGGCGGGGTCCAGGCCGAAGCGGCGACCGATGGACTCCCGCAGCACATGGGCGCCGCCGTCCGGATAGCGGTGCATCTCCTGCGCCAGCGTCTGATAGGCGGCAACCGCCTTCGGGCTGGGTCCCAGGGCCCCCTCGTTGGAGGCCAGCCGGTACAGCCGAGCAGCGCCGGCGGCGCTGTGCTCACCGCCGACATAGGGAGCAATGTCCAGGATGCCTGGATTGGGAACGGGACCGGACATGGCGGCTCTCACTTCAGCAAGCGGCTTGACGGCGAACGGATCGGCAGCTCAGCCCCGGCGCAGGTCGGGCGGAACGAGCTGTCTGGCATAGGCGCCGACGGGCAGGACGCGCACCAACCCTTCCCCCAGCCTTTCGGCCAGCAGGTTCAATCGGGAATCATCGGCGGGGACATAGTCCTCCACCTCTACCAGATGCACTGCCCCGGCGCCGCCGCCCAGATGATGGGTGCGGAACTGCAGCGTCACCAGACCGCAGCCTTCCAGGCTTTCCTTCAGCCGGCCGCGGCTGACGTCAACCGACAGCTCGATGCCGAGCAGGGTCCGGTCGTCCCCGGTCTGTTCCATCGGAACGGCGGCAAGGGCCAGCGCATCCCCGTCCTCCCAGCCGCGGGCGACGAAGGGCAGGCGGGCGATGATGCGGGGTGTCTTCGGGTCGGTGGAGAAGAGATAGCGCCACCAGGGGTCCGCCTCCTCCTCCACCGGCCAGGGCACGACGGCGATGGCAGCGGTGCCGTCCGAGACGCAACGCATCGCCGCCATGGGCGTGTTGGCGGCGATCATCGGCGTGGTGCTGCCGTAATGGTCGCGCGCGATGTCCCAGTAGATGCTGCGCTGGTCTTCCGGCGCGCAGACCGCCACGGCGAATGCGCCCTGCACGCGGGTCAGGGCGGCCATCATCTCCCGCCACATGCGCATCAACGCGCCGACCGGGAAGGCGCCCTCATGCCGTGCCGCCAGCCGGCGCAGGATTTCCGCCTCGCGGCCGGGACGGAAATAGGGGCGACCCGGCTGCTTGGCCGCCCCGATCTCCAGCACGATTTCCGTGCGCCGCATCAGCAGATCATGCAGCGCGTCGTCTATCTTGTCGATCTCACTGCGGAGATCGTCGAGCTTCTCAGGCGATGGGGGCATTCGGGGCCGGATGGCTGTCCATACGGGAGCGGATAGTAGTAAGGACCGGGCCGGCGAAAAGCAAAGAAAACGTTGACTTGGGTGCACCCCCTTTCTAGCTCTAGCCATCCGCTTCGACGGGTCATCCGGATCAATCAAATGAACGCGCCCAGCGCCCCGCCAACTCTGCCTTTGCAGCCGCTTCCCGGCCACCAGATCACTCTGGCGGAGGGCACGCCCATGCGCCTGGACAGCGGGGTGGAGCTGGGCGGCTTCCGCATCGCATACCAGACCTACGGCACGCTCAACGCCGACAGGTCGAACGCGGTTCTGATCTGCCACGCCCTTACCGGCGACCAGTTCGTGGCCGACCGCCATCCCGTCACCGGCAAGCCCGGATGGTGGGAGCTGATGGTGGGGCCGGGCCGGCCGCTCGACCCGGCGCGCTACTTCATCATCTGCTCGAACGTCATCGGCGGCTGCATGGGCAGCGAAGGGCCGAAGGAGATCAATCCTGGCACCGGGGAACCCTGGGGCCTGTCTTTCCCTGTCATCACCATCGGCGACATGGTGCGGGCGCAGAAGCTGCTGATCGACCATCTCGGCATCGACCAGCTCTTCTGCGTGATCGGCGGCTCCATGGGCGGAATGCAGGTGCTGCAATGGGCCACCGCCTATCCGGAGCGGGTGTTCTGCGCCGTCCCCATCGCCACGGCGGCCCGCCACTCCGCCCAGAACATCGCCTTCCATGAGATCGGGCGGCAGGCCATCATGGCCGACCCGGAGTGGAACGGCGGCACCTATCTCCAGCAGGGCACCCGCCCGACGCGCGGACTGGCCGTGGCCCGCATGACGGCCCACGTCACCTATTTGTCGGAGCCGGCCCTGCACCGGAAGTTCGGGCGCAACCTCCAGAACCGCACCCAGGTGACCTTCGGCTTCGACGCCGACTTCCAGGTGGAAAGCTACTTGCGCCACCAGGGCATCACCTTCGTGGAGCGGTTCGACGCCAACTCCTACCTCTACATCACCCGCGCCATGGATTATTTCGACCTGGCGGCGGAGCATGGCGGGCAGCTCGCCAATGCCTTCCGGGTGGGAGCAAAAGCGACGCCGGTGCGCTTCTGCCTGGTCAGCTTCTCCAGCGACTGGCTGTTCCCCACGGCGGAGAGCCGGGCCGTGGTCCACGCCCTGAACGCCGTCGCCGCGAATGTCAGCTTCGTGGAGGTGGAGACCGACAAGGGCCACGACGCCTTCCTGCTGGACGTGCCGGAGCTGTATCAGGTCGTCCGCGGCTTCCTGGATGGCTGCGCCGCCCACCGCGGGCTGGCCGAGAAGGTAGGCTGAGCCATGGCGCCGACGAATATCCTCCCCTCCCGCGGGCTGCGCGCGGACCTGGCCCGCATCGCCGAGTGGATCGAGCCCGGCGCGCGCGTCCTCGATGTCGGCTGCGGTACCGGCGAACTGCTGGAGCATCTGGTCCATGGCAAGAATGTCGATGGCCGCGGGCTGGAGCTGTCCATGGACGGCGTCCGTGCCAGCGTGGCCCATGGGCTGCCGGTGATCCAGGGCGATGCCGACACCGACCTGAAGGACTATCCGGACGCAAGCTTCGACTACGTCATCCTGTCCCAGACCCTCCAGGCCATGAAGCGCCCGCGCGAGGCGCTGGAGCATCTGGTGCGGATCGGCCGGCAGGCGGTGGTGTCCGTCCCGAATTTCGGTCACTGGAAGCCGCGCCTGCACCTGCTTCTGAAAGGGCGCATGCCGGTCACCGATCAGCTCCGCTGGGAATGGTGGGAGACGCCGAACATCCATCTCTGCACCATCGCGGACTTCCACGATCTGTGCCGGGCCTGCGGCATCGTCATCGACCGGGCGGAGGTGCTGGGCCGGGACGGCAAGCCGGTCGGGCCGGCCATGGCCAATCTGTTCGGCGAACAGGGCCTGTTCCTGCTGCGCCGGGCCGGTTGAACATCGACGGGCCGCCGGGAACGGCGGCCTTCGAGCGCCGTTGATGGTTCATGACGAACCATCGCGCTCCCCTTCGCCGCGGGTACGCCGCTCTTGCCGTGCTGGCGCTGGCGGCATCCCCGACCCTGCCCGCCCTGGCGCAGGAGGCCCCGCCTCCCCAGGAAGCTCCTCCGCCCGCCCCCGTTCCGACCGTTCCGGGCCGGCCAGGGCCCGACGGAACCCCGCCCGAAGCCGTAATCCTGCCCGAAGAAGAGGAAGGGAATCGTGTCTTTTCGGGCAGTCCATTGACCACCGGCACACAGCCGGAGGATACGGCCACGACGACGGAAGTCCCCGTCAATCCCGGGATCGACGGCGATGCCCCCTCGGAAGGCCTGCCCGATCCGGCCTATGGCGAGCTGCCTAGCGGCGTGGAGCCGCCGCCCGATGCCGGCAGCCCGCAAGGCCCCCTGCCCGGCCAGGACCAGGTGGAAGAACGCGGCGGCGCTGCCCCGACGGGATCGGCTCCGGACGGCGAGTGATCCGGCGCAGTGCGGGAGCCCGGAAACTCCGAGTAAGCTCGGCCCCGCCCGGCCCGCGGCCCGATACCGCTAACTCAGCACCAGATCATCGCGATGGATCATCTCATCCCGGCCGTGATAGCCCAGGATGGCCTCGATCTCGGCGCTCTGTCGTCCCTGGATCAGACGCGCATCGTCCGCCCCATAGGCGGACAGACCGCGGGCGACCTCCCGGCCGTCGGGTCCCCTGACCAGCACCAGATCGCCGCGCTCGAAGTTCCCCTCCACGCCCGTCAGGCCGGCGGGCAGGAGGCTGCTGCCCCGCGCCAGGGCCGCCACTGCTCCGGCATCGACGGTAAGCACCCCCAGCGGCTTCAGGCTGCCGCCGATCCAGCGCTTGCGCGCCGTGCGCGGCTCCGCCCCCGGCAGGAACCAGGTGGCGAGCGCCCCGCCCTGCTCCGGCGGGGTCATTAAAGCTGCCAGCGGGTTCGGCCGGTTGCCGCGGGCGATGGCCATGCGGCAGCCGCCGCCCAGCGCGATGCGGCCGGCGGCGATCTTGGTCACCATGCCGCCGCTGCTGTAGCCCGGCGGCGGCTCCCCGGCCATGCCGCTGATCTCCGCCGTGATCTCGCGAACCAGCGGGATGTGCCTCGCCTCCGGGTCCTTGCGCGGATCGGCGGTATAGAGCCCGTCGATGTCGGACAGCAGAACCAGCGTGTCGGCGCTGATCATCTGGGCCACGCGGGCGGCCAGCCGGTCATTGTCGCCGAAGCGGATCTCCGCCGTCGCCACGGTGTCGTTCTCGTTGATCACCGGCACCGCGCCCAGCTTCAGCAGCGTCTCGATGGTGGCGCGGCCATTGAGGTGCCGCCGCCGGCTCTCGGTATCGTCCAGCGTCAGCAGCACCTGGGCCACCGTGATGCCGTGGCGGGCCAGCGTCTCCTGATAGGCGTGGGCCAGCCGGATCTGGCCGGTGGCCGCGGCCGCCTGCTTCTCCTCCAGCCGCAGCGTCCGCCCGGTGAGCCCCAGATGCTCCCGCCCCACCGCGATGGCGCCGGAGGTGACGATCACCACCTCCATCCCCTGCGCCTTCAGCGCCGCCACATCGTCCGCCACCGTATCCAGCCATCCCTGGCGGATGCGGTGCGTCTCCGGATCGACCAGCAGCGCGGAACCGATCTTGACGATCAGCCGGCGGGAGGCGGCAAGGGTCTGTACGGCGTCGGTGGTCACGGGAAGGGTCCAGCGGTTCGGGGTCGGACCCGGCGGTTATGCATTTCGTGCGCAGCAAGGGTCAACACGCGCACGATCATTGCTGGATTGTGAGAGCTGCGGGACGCTCCGCTGCTTGATGGATGAACCGGCAAGGCGCATATTCTGGACAGGTAATCTAGCCAGAACGGAAGACGCCCATGGCCGTATGGTCCGTGCAGGAAGCAAAGAACCGCTTCAGTGCGGTTGTCGAGGCCGCCCGGAAGGAAGCCCAGACCGTCACCAAGCACGGTCGCCCCGCCGTGGTCGTGGTCGAAGCATCCGAATATGAGCGGCTGAAGCGGCTTGAAAAGGAGAAGGCTCCAAGCTTCACGGAGCTTCTGCTCGCTATGCCGACGCAGGACGATCCGCCCCCCTTCGACGGGCTCGACTTCAAGCCGCGCGAGGTCGAGTTCTGATGTTCCTGGTCGATACCGACGTTCTGTCCCACTTCCGTCATCCACGGAAGAACCCGGGCGTGGTCGCCTGGGTGGCGGCAACCCGGCCGACGGACATGTTCGTCAGCACGGCGACGATCGGGGAGATCGAGCGCGGGATCGAGCGGCAGCGGAGCATTGATCCAGCCTTCGCCGCACGGCTGGGGAAGTGGCTGGATCAGGTTCTCCGCCTGCATCAGGATCGGATATTGCCCATGGATCTGGCGGTTTCCCGCCGCTGGGGCCGCCTGTCCGCCAGGATCGGGCACCGGGGCATCGATCTCGTCATCGCCGCAACGGCCCTGGAGCACGGGCTCACGGTCGTCACCCGGAACGTCGGCGATTTCGCGCCTACCGGGGTTCTAACCCTGAATCCATTCACGGAGCAGGCCTGATCCTACTCCTCGATCGGCGAGTACCGCGCCATGCGGGCCGCCTCGCGCGCCGGCTCCGCCTCGGCATCGCGGGCCTCGTCGATGTGCCGCATCAGCTCGAACAGCACCTCCTGCACGCCCGTACCGGCCGCGCCCGACAGCACCATCACCGGCTTCTTGGCGGAGCGGCGCAGCTTGGTCCGCTTTTCCTCGATCTCCTCCGGCGTCAGCGCATCGCACTTGTTCAGCCCGATGATCTCCGGCTTGTCCGCCAACCCGCCGCCATAGAGCTTCAGCTCGCGGCGGATGGTGCGGTAGGCCGCCTGCACATCCTCCTGCGTGGCATCCACCAGATGCAGCAGCACGTTGGTGCGCTCCACATGGCCCAGGAAGCGGGTGCCCAGCCCATGCCCCTCATGCGCGCCTTCGATCAGGCCGGGGATGTCGGCGATCACGAACTCCCGGTCCCCGGCCCGCACCACGCCCAGATTGGGCGTCAGGGTGGTGAAGGGATAGTCCGCGATCTTCGGCTTCGCCCGCGTCACCGCGGCCAGGAAGGTGCTCTTGCCCGCATTGGGCAGCCCGACCAGCCCGGCATCCGCGATCAGCTTCAGCCGCAGCCAGATCCAGCGTTCCTCCCCCGGCCAGCCGTCGGTGTGCTTGCGGGGCGCGCGGTTGGTGGAGGTCTTAAAATGCTCGTTGCCGAAGCCGCCATCGCCGCCGCGCATCAGCACCACGCGCTGCCCCACCTCGGTGAAATCGGCCAGCACCGTCTCCTGGTCCTCGTCCAGCACCTGGGTGCCGACGGGCACGCGCAGGACGATATCCTCGCCCTTGGCGCCGGTACGGGACTTGCCCATGCCGTGGCCGCCACGCCGCGCCTTGAAGTGCTGCTGGTAGCGGTAGTCGATCAGGGTATTCAGCCCCTCCACCGCCTCGACGATGACGTCGCCGCCGCGCCCGCCATTGCCGCCGTCCGGGCCGCCGAACTCGATGAACTTCTCCCGGTGAAACGCGGTCGCCCCCGGCCCGCCATCGCCGCTCTTCACGAAGATCTTGCACTGGTCGAGGAATTTCATGGCGTCACCGGTATCGCACGCAAGAGACAGGGCGCCATCCCAACAGCAGAGGAGCCCGAAAATCAGATCGTCTGGAAACGCAAAACGGGGAAGCGGTTGCCCGCTCCCCCGATCGCGAAGCCCTGTATCCCCCCGCGAAGGGGGAGAGACTTACTCGGCGGCGACCGCCGGAGTCTCGGCATCGTTGGCCGGAACGATCGACACATAGGTGCGACCCTTCAGACCGGAGTGGAACTTCACGGCGCCGTCGGCGGTCGCGAAGATCGTGTGGTCCTTGCCCAGGCCGACATTGGCGCCGGGATGGAACTTCGTGCCGCGCTGGCGGACGATGATGTTGCCGGAGAGGACCTCCTCACCGCCGAAACGCTTCACGCCAAGACGACGGCCGGCCGAATCGCGGCCGTTGCGGGACGAACCGCCTGCCTTTTTATGTGCCATGTTCTAACTCCTTGTATAAGCGCGTCAGGACCGGGCGTTGCCGCCTCAGGCCTCGATACCGGTGATGCGCAGCACCGTCAGGTCCTGACGGTGGCCGTTCTTGCGCCGGTAGTTCTGGCGGCGCTTCTTCTTGAAGATGATGATCTTCGGGCCGCGGCTCTGCGCCACGACCTCGGCGGTCACGGCGGCGTTGGCGACCAGCGGGGTGCCGACGGTGGTCGTGCCCGCGTCGCTGACCATCAGAACCTCGTCCAGCTTCAGGGTGGCGCCCGCCTCACCCGCAAGCTTCTCGACCTTGATGACGTCGCCGGCCGCGACCTTGTACTGCTTCCCGCCGGTGCGGATGACTGCGAACATGTTACCCACCACTTCTTTCAAAGGATCCGGATACCACACGAGCCACGCCGGCCGGGGCCACCCTTCAAGTACAACAACGGGACCGCCGCAGACCATATATATGGACGCGGCCGAACCCGTTCCCAGAGGCGCGGGAATATACGCCGCTGGCTTGCCCTGTCAACGGCCAATTGCCCGCCCACAGGGAGAACACTCCCCCATCCGACGCGGATGCGCCCGCGATTCCGATGCTTGCACGGCGCAAGCCCTTTGTATATGGTGCGCGCCGCTTCGCAGGCAGGCCGGGCCGACCACCCGGAACAGGCTGCCGCGGGCACTGCGGAGAGGTGGCGGAGTGGTCGAACGCGTCGGTCTCGAAAACCGAAGTACCCGCAAGGGTACCGTGGGTTCGAATCCCACCCTCTCCGCCATTTGGCTCTAGAAGCCGCAGAAACACTCATATCCCGCAGTTATCCTAGGCCCTCAGGCCCGCCGGTGGTACAAAACGGTGGTCCAAATGCCCTCTTTCCGTCCGCATACAGTCAGGATCATGGCTCAGCCGTTCCGCCATCCAAAGACCGGGATGCTCTATTTCCGCAGAGTGGTTCCAGAAGCTCTGAGGGAGGCCATAGGGAGGCGGGAAATCAAGGTTAGCCTGGGCACCAGAGACCCGGCTGAGGCCCGTCAAGCCTATCTCAGGATTGCTGAGCAAACTGACCAGCTATTTGCCCGTGCCAGGAACGGGACTCAGACTCTTACGCAGGAACAGCTTATGGCCCTAGTGGGTCTGTGGTACCGCCAGGAGTTGGCGCGGTATGAGGCTGATCCAGGTGAAGCTAGTGGGGAGGAAACCCGCTGGACCCTTCAACTGGATGAGATGGCGGCGGCTGATGAGAAGGGCTGCCTTGCTGCTTATATGGCTGAGGACGTTCAGGCCCTGCTTACGGCCCAAGGGCTGGTGCTAGATGAGCCAACCCGTGAGCGGCTGGCTGAGCGGATGTTCTGGAGCAAGGTTAAGCTCTGCAACACCCTGAGCCAGCGTGTCAGAGGCAACTACGCTCCTGACCCACACCTAGCTTCCTTTCCAGCCTGGAAGCCTCCTGGGACCGCTTCAGCAACCAGCCTCACCTTCAATGACCTTCTGGACGGCTGGGCTTTGGAGACTAGTGCCCAGAAGAAGACCCGCGATGATTGGGGCGGAAAGTTCCAGCGCCTGGGGGAGTTCCTGGGTCACAGCAGTCCTGCCCAGCTAACAGCTGAGGATGCAGTACGCTGGAAGGAACACGCACTGGGAAAGCTCGGGGCTATCACGGTTAGAAACTACCTTCATGCTTTCAGCGCCGTCTTGAACTGGGGTGTGGAGAACAAGCGGATTCCTGCGAACCCCTTTGCCGGAATCCGTGTCCGGGCTAAAAAGGCCGCGGGGACAAAGAAGCTGCCATTCACCGACGATGAAGCTGCATTGATCCTACAGGAAGCTAGGAAGCTCCGGGGTGCTAAGCGGTGGGTTCCTTGGATACTAGCCTTCACGGGTGCCCGCCTGGATGAGGCTTGCCAGCTTCTCACGTCTGATGTGAGGACTGAGGAAGGCGTCACCTATCTGGACCTCAATGCAGACTTCCAGAAGCGGCTGAAGACAGAAGGTTCAGCACGGCAGATTCCCGTTCACCCCATCCTTATCAGAGAGGGTTTCCTGGAGTTTGTGGCCTCCCATCCCGCCAACGCGCCGATCTTCCCAGATATTACGCCAGACCGCTACGGGCGCAGGGCTGGAAATGGAACCAAGGTGTTCGGTCGCTGGGTTCGCGGCTTAGGGATTACGGACAAACGCAAGGCCCCTAACCACGCTTGGCGGCACAGGTTTAAGGATGTTTGCCGTAAGGCCCGCATCCCCAAGGACGTTCAAGACGCCCTCCTGGGCCATAAATCCGGGGACGTGGGCGATAGCTACGGTGAAGGCTTTACCGTCAGAACCTTGGCTGAGTGGATGAAACAAGTTCCCTCACCCCTGGGGCACGGCTAACAAAAAAAGCCCCCGGCTCCACAGGACAGCCAAAGCCATCTCAGCGGAACCGGGGGCATGTTGTAGGGGTGTTTCAGGGCCGCTCAGACCCTTTCCAGAACCCAGCCTTCATCCTTTGACCAACAGGCCACCCTGGAACCCAGGCGGGCTATGAAGAACCCTACCAGGGACAACTCAAGTTCCAGAGATGCCGTTTGCAAGAGAAAGGAGCGGCGGGAAAGCTGAAGAAGCATGGCGCACCATCATCGTTAGGGTGCCTACAGATACCTCCAAAGATATTTATCGCCAATAGATAATTTTGGTAAACGCTATAATCTTCATACACTTGACGAGTGCGTAGCTTTTTTCTTAGCACTTCAGCCGCCTGACTTCACACACCAACAACTACTCTCTACAGACGGCTACTGTTGCTTTAACCTTGTTCGCTGCTGAATAGGGTGCTTGTTCAGCTTCAGCCCAACGCTGCCCAGGTTCTCCAAGACCCTGTTGGCCTCTGGACCCTCAAGCGTCTTCCGGCTGTCCCCGCTTACCAATGTCACTGTCCGTTCCATCTTCTGACGCTTACGGCGCATGGGCTGGGTCCTCCATAGTGTTTTTGTGGCCCCGCAACGCGGCAAACCTAGATCAGGGGCCGGTTTCAGGGCCGGATTGCGTGTCTCTAGAGTTTCCCCCGCAAGCAACGCTGCAACGCCTCTGAACCCCTAGGATTTCTGCCAGTTTCATTCATGGCTTCTTCCTGAGATACCCGGAGGCCCGCAACGCCCCTTGCGGCTCAGAAATCCCCTTCATCGTCGTCATCATCAGCAAGCCCCTCCAGCGGCTCAGGAAGGGTCAGCCCCAGCCCCCTCATCCTTCTGGTGATCTGGCTGGGATTGACGCCTAGGTAATCTGCCAATTGCCGCTGGGTCCTAAAGCGGCGGCTGGTAACCGCGGCTCTGAGACGTTCATCTGTCACCTTGGCATTTGCCGGAAGCACCCGTTGCCCCTCTGCCGGAAGCACAGGGAGCCAATGCCCAAAATCTCCCAGGAGAAACGCTAGGCCCTCCAGCGCATTGACCTCCACGCGGTCCCGGTGAGGCTTGGAAATGCTGATGGTGAATCCAGCGCCGTCTATGCGGCCCCCCGGCAAATCCCGCCTGTCATCATCAGCGGCAATCCTCAGGAGGCCCATGGAGAACTCAAACGGAAACTCCAGGGCACTTGCCCCACGGAAGGTCTCCTTCATGCCCTGCTGGGCCTTCCTGGAATGGTGCATGACAATGACGGACGCTACCCGCTTGATTGCCATAACCACCCTGAGGAACGCCTTGGCCTCATCGTTGCTGTTCTCATCCGTGAAGCGATCGGCAAGGCTGGAGATGTTGTCCAGGATCACTAGCCCATAGCCCTTGGCCTCCACGGTCTCAGCAATGATGCGCTGGTCCGCTGGGGTGGACAGGTCATAGAAGTCCAATCCTTGGGGCCACTCAGGATCAGCCCTGGAGACAATGGTGAGGTTCCGTTTAGCAGCCTCCACGTCCAGCCCTTCAATAGCGTTGTCCGCCATGATGGCCCTTAGACGACTGATAAGGGTGAACTGCCCATTTTCCCCATCAAACAGGACCACCTTGCACGGCTTGGGAGCTTTCCAGCCTAGGCCCTGTATGGTTCCGCCCCCAGCCACAGCCACAGCAATCTGAAGGCCCAGCCATGTCTTTCCCACTCCCGGCTGAGACCAGATCATCATTGCTGATTTCCGGGCTAGGAACGGCTCCAGGACCGGCTCCCAAGGTGGCGGTTCAAGTTCCAGGTAATCACCCAGCGTCTTTGGCTTGTACGCCTTCAGCCCAGCCCTACGTCTCTCCAGGTCTACAGGAACCTCCAGGGTCTCAGCGGTGACCGGCATAGCCCGCCATCCCCGGCACCACCTGGGCACCGTTACCGCCATTATCCTTGAATGCTTCCCCAGACCTCATCGCCCTACCCAGCCGCTTCCAGGCTGCCCTAAGCTCCCCCCGGACACCGTTGGACGGCAGGAGAGCCAGAAGCTCCCCCATATCGGCCTCCAGGCGCTGGGCAGCCCGGATAATCTGTTGCTTCTCCATAGGACACACAGGAGCCTCCAGGATGCTGTCTGGCTCCCCAGGCCCCCAGGGTACTGCCCAGCGCCCTCAGGCCACTCCTGAGGCTTCCCAGGTGTCCCCAGGGCCATCTTCAATCCATCATTCATGTTCATTTCCTATTCCGCCCCTCAGGGCAAAGCTGGGGCGTTCCCTGAAGCCGCTACCGGCCCCAAGGCTGCCCATAGTTCTGTCTGTGTTACTTATTGCCCCAGAGGCCAAAGCCGCCTTGGCCACCTATACCGGCAGCTATGGAAGCCACGCCCAGCCCTTGCTGAAGAAGGCCCTGCTTTTGGACAGGCTGGGTGCTGACCATGGTCCCACCCCACTTATCCGCACCAATGATCCCATAGTACCGGTTCAGGAGGTCATTAGCCCTGGTGTCCTCCCCCTGCCAGCGTAGGTAATCAGCATCATACCGGCCCTGGGTGTCCTGTTGCATCAGACCACCAGCCCCAAACAGGGCATCAAGGTTGCCCATCTGGAGGTTCTGAGCCACCCCAGCCCCCTGGTAACCAAGGGACGCGGACTGACCAAGCTGGGCGTTCCCCTGGAGGGCGGTTCCTGTGTCAAACTGGCGCTGGTTCTCCAGGAAACTCAGGGCACCCAAGCCGGCGTTAGCCTGGGCGGCTTGCTGACCCAGGGCACTCAAAGCCACACCCTGGTTGGAGGTCCGGGCACTCTCAGCCAGCCCCAGACCGCTCTGGTAGGCGTTGCCCCGCATGGTGCTGGAGATATCAGCAATGCGGTCCCCAGCACGGGCAGTAGCCACAGCCTCAGCGGCCCCCGCACGGGAGCTATTGAGGTTGCCACCAGCCGTAGCCTGGGAGTTCAACCCCAGGACCTCCTGACCCAGGGCACGGGTAACGTCCCTGGAGGCGGCATCAATCATGCCATCCATAGCCGGATTGTTGGCGTAAGCCTGGGCTGCCTGGATGTTGGCCTGGGTAGGGTCAGCCATGGCTCCAGACAGGACGCCATTAAGGCCACTCTGGACCCCAGAGGCACCCTGGAGGGCGGTCTGGGCATAATCATTCAGCGTCCCGGTCATCCCAGGAGCCACAGGGTTCTGAACCCCTGTGTTACCCTGGGCAAAGTTGGCGGCATTGGCCCCAAAGGTCTGGGCATTACCCATACCACTCAGGGCCGCATTGGCGGCACCCTGGGCAAGCTGGCCCCCGGTTCCGTTGGTCCAGTTCTGAACCTGACCAATGGCCCCCGTCTGGACGCCATTGAGACCGGCATGAAGCGGACCCTGGTAGAAGGGCGTTCCCTTCTGGCTGTTATAGATATCCTGGGCAGAACCAAAGGCATCCGTAAGATACGGGCTTTGTGCCTTCCAGGGTTCGTTAGTGGTGGTGGTCTTGGCGGTAGAGGTTCCGCCAAAGAGGGTCTTAGCTACCACACCCATTATCGGCTCAGCCCCAGGGAAGCCCAGGACCGGCTAATCAGCAATGTAGCAAACAGGCTATGGCTGATCCTGGAACCAACTTCAGCCTCCAGAGAAGACTTTAGCCCCTCCCAAGCTGCCCGTTCAGTATCATTCAAACGCAAAAACAGGGGCTTTCCGCCGGCCCCATAGGCCCGGTTCTTACTCATCTATGGATATCCTATATGTCTTGTATGGATGTAGTTAGGAGGAAGTCAGGAGGTCTCTAGGGTTATCCCTAGAGGTATCCTAAGGTCCTGACCTGCTATCCTCTCTCAGGGTGGGGTTTTAGATTGCGGATCAGCTTAGAACCCGCATGAACCCTGGTGTTGGCGCTGGAGAGGCGCTGGGCGTTAGGAGACAGTCAGCCCCCTCTTTAATTTCACCAGCGGCTCCCTGAGGCACCAACTAGCCCTCCAGCTATCCTGGGTTTATTTTCCTGCTTCGCTTATGGTGGCCCGCAAGTGCCCTTGGACCCGCGTAAATACACCCATTATCCCACTTATCCACAGGTACGGACTCTTGGCAGCTCCCCCGAATGTGGTAGAGTTCCTTTCGTCCGGCGCTATATCTAGCGCAACGACAGGATGGAGGCGCTGACCAGATACCTAGAGCTATAGCAAAAAAAACGCGGCCCGGAGAATTCTCCCGCCGCGTCATCAGTTTCCCGTAGTCCCCTAGGCAACGCCGGGTCCGTACAGGTTCTCTCTGTACAAAAACCCATACCGTGCGGAGCTTGGTTGTGTCTAGGGGGCAGCTTACACAATGTAAGAGGCCGAAATTGAGCACCTATGTACCTTCAGGGCAGAAAAGCCCTACCGCGGCTGACGCTTCCGTAATGAAGGGAATGCTTATCCGTGGTGATCGCCAGCACGACATTGCCGCGTTCTTTGGCGTAAATGCAGCCCGCGTCAGTGAGGTTAAGCACGGGCAGCGTCATGCCTCAACTCCTCCAGCGCCTCTGGAGGTTCTTCCACCTCCAGGGCCGTACCCCTACGCGCTCGCTGCTGCGGCTTAGGTAGGCCCAATTGGTGAAAAACCTGAAGCCTAGGCAGTATGCCCCTCGGTCTGGTCAATTTAAACTGATCGCTCCTCGTGGAGGACGTACTGGGGTTGAGCGTACTTTTGTAAAAGGTGAGCCGTTGCCACCCAACCCCAGAGATGGGATGGGCTTTGTAATAGCGGCCCGCACCAAACACAAATAGCAACCAACCGGGAGCGGAGGCTTTAGAGCCTCCCTCCATCCACTAACGACACTGAGTGCTCTCAATGACCGAAGAAGAAAGACAGTTTAGTAATTCTGACAGTTATGAAAGAATCAGGAAGGCTCGTCCCTGGATCATCGCGGCATCATTCCTAGTTGTCGCGCTGGTTTGGGGGGCTTACATTTATAAATTCGCCCACTTAGGTCTAAGCCCAGATCAAGGTGTTTGGGGAACGTTTGGGGATTTTGTTGGAGGAACTCTTAACTCCATTTTTGCTTTCGTAAGCTTCATGGCACTCCTTTACTCACTTGTTCTGCAATCGCGAGAATTAGAAGCAACGCGCTCTGAATTAGCTCAGACCAAGGATATTCATAGAAAAACAGTAGATAACTATGAGAGAGAGGCAAAGCGGAATGATGCGATGAATAGCCTAGAGATGCTAGGAACATACTTTGACGAGTTTGAGGAGAAAAAGTTTCTTCTACGCCAACAGGATGGCAACTTCACTGATGGCCGAGTCGTCACAATACGCGATTTTGGCTTTCCTGGTGAGGCCAATTTTCATCCGCAAAAGTACCCCCCTCCTATGTTGGTAGAAATGCAAATAGTTGGAAGAATGGTGAAGCACTTTAATGATTCACTTAAGAAGCTACGTGACGTGCAACCCGACTCTCCCCACGCCACACTTTATGATGAGCGTTATAAGCATTTAATGCACCGCATCCGTATTCTCGGATATGTAACATTAGAAGATGTTTCGCAGTTCGGATACTCGCCGAGTACTCACTATTACCCCCTTGAGGACTAAATGATAACCTCTACTTCAGCCCCGCACCCTAAGGATTAACCCTAGCCAGGACGTTCTTCACAGCCTGGGCCGTCCAGGCTCCACCACGAGCCGTCCTGGCTCCCATCTCTGTTAGCTTCTTGGCAATAGCATTCAGGCTCAACCCCTCAGCCTGTAGAGCTTTCACCTGGGGCAAGACCGCGGCAGCAAAGCCGTCTGCGGCCTCTTTCGCAGCCCTACCGCCGTCCCGGTAAACCTTGCCGCTGAAGCCGTTGGGATTCCCCAGGCGCGTCCCACGGGCCTCAGCTGCCTCCAGAGCCGCTTTGGTCCGCTGGCTGATCCGCTCACGCTCATCCTGGGCCACCACAGCCATGATTCCCACCGTCAGGGGATTGGCGTTTGGCATATCCACTGCAACGAAGTTCACCCCAGCGTCCCTAAGGGTCAGAAGGAACGCTGCATTCCGGCTCAGGCGGTCCAGCTTGGCAATAACCAGGGTGGCTCCTGTCATCCGGCAGTAGGCCCTTGCCTTCTCCAGTTCCGGACGGCTGTTTAGCTTTCCGCTTTCTACCTCAGTGAACTCAGCCAGGAGCTTCCAGTTTCCACCGTTCAGGTACTCCCGGACAGCTGCCCGCTGAGCCTCTAGACCCAACCCAGAGCGGCCCTGCTTTTCGCTGGAGACCCGATAGTAAGCCACAAATCGCCCATCCATGGTGCCCATCCAAAACAGCCAAACGAACGTTACGGAGTTTTGTAATACCCCTTCCTGTTTAGGTAAAGCAATATCCTCAGGCGTCCAGCGAGACTAGTTGGGCCATAAGAAGGGGGAGCGATATGAATGTTCGGTGGTCGCGAGGTTTTTCCCGTGCGTGGCTCATTCTGTCAGCGCTTTGGATGATTGGAACTAGCTTCAGCGCTTATGACCAACTCTCACACGATTATGAACTCGCCTTCCTCAAAATTCTAACTAGGGAAGCCTATGCGAACACAAGCTTACCCGCTGACATGTGTTCAGCTTCGTATGAAGCCTGGGTGAGGTTATCCAAAAAAGAAAGAGTTGCCTGCCAGCTTTATTCCGGAACCTATGAGAACTATGAGCATAACTTTCACCGAATTGTGAGCGATGCCCGCATCGGCGCTGCGTTGGGAGTATCGCTTATTATAGCACCCCCAATCATTCTATGGATCATAGGCGCTGTCTTGGGCTGGATTCTCTCAGGCTTCCGACCTGATCCCAAGCGGCATTCCTCACGCCCGCCCATCGTTAGCAACTGAAGTACGTTGGGCCGTTTAGGCTAGCCCAGCACCGTGAGAGGATGGGGTGGGGTCTGAAGCCACCCCCAGGGGGTCAATCAATGGTCCATTCAAAAAAGGCACCTAAAGGGAAAGTTGTTAGTTGTTGTCCCACCCTTCAAGTCCGGGGTCCCCCTGAGAAAACCAAAGCCCCCCCCCCTCTTCATCCCCCCCAGGGGGTCTCTTCAGCCCTCCCGCGGAACAGGGGGGCCTGTTTTCTGGGGAGATGGGGACCCCAGCCGTGGGCCGGGGGTGTCCTGGGAGAACCTTGGACCTCAGACCAAGGCGTTGACCTCAGGCCCGTAGTCTACCTTCTGAATGGCGCTGCTGAGGTTCACACAGACGCCCTTGGAATAGCGTCCAAAGGTCATGTCCCTACGCTCATGGCCCACTAGCAACTGGACCGTGGATAGCGGGACCTCAGCCCCTTCCAGAAGCTCAATCAGGTTCTTCCTGGTGGAATGGAAGACCACGCCAGCCCTATCTACCCCCGCTCCCCTACGGGCCGCTGAGAACTTCTTAGAGGCGCTATGGCCCTTATCCTTGTCATAGCCTCCAGGCGGGAAGACGCTATCCGGGAAGAACCAGCCGCCTGGGTCAGCCTCAGCGGTCCTCAGGAGCCTATCCACCAGCGTCTCTATCTGGGGGTGGATGGGGATATGGCGGATAGCGGCTTCAGTCTTCCCTTCCTCAATGGACAGGAAACGGACCCCATGCTTTTCCACCACATGCTTAGCCCTCAGGCTGGCTAGCTCATTGATACGGCCCCCGGTGAACAGACCCAGGCGAAACAGGTCAGCCAGTGGCCCCTCCAGGGTTCTCAGGAGGTTGGAGATTTCTTCAGTGGTGTAAGGCACCCAGCCCTTGGCCTTCTTGCCTCCACGGCTCTTGGTTACGGCTCCACGCTGGCCTCCCCAAGGATTGGCTTGGTCATCCTTGGTGCGGCCCTTCTGGATAAGCCATTTCCACCAGTTACTGATTCCGCTGAGGTTCCGGTTCCGGGTGTCCTTAGCCATTGCCTGGAGCTTATCGGAAACATAATCCCCGGCATGGCGGCGGGTGACCTCATGGACCAGGAGGATGCCCTTGGAATCCGCCCACTCCAGGAACTTGGAGACACTGGTTTTATAATCATGGACGGTCTTCCGGGCCGCTTCAGATGCTTCTAGGTCCACCAGCCATAGAGCGTAGGTTTCCCTCAGGGTGGGTGATTTGGACAGTGCTCCCCGCACCAGGGAACGCGAAAGACCCTCACTCACCTGGGCCGCGGCTTTCTCAGCAAGCGTCTCCAGGACCACCATGGCAATATCCCGGTCACTCATACCAGTGAGAGGGTCTGGAACATTGGACGCTGCTAGGATGGCCTTCCGGACCTCTATGGCCTTCCTAGTCGCGGCACTTAGATTTCCGACCTTCTCCAGGCCAGCAAGCTCAGCCTTAATTTGGGCCACCAAGGGCCAGCGAAGAACACGGGCTTCATCTAGGGAATGGGTCTTCAGGGTACGGATAATATGAGTGTTTCCAACCTGAGCCTCTAAGGACCTGGGAACCCGGACCTTCACATACCAAGTCTGGTAGCGACGCATAAGGTACCGGGTGTCGTTATCCATATCCGCCCCTAGGGTAGCTTTTACCTCATGTAATTAGCATCCAGGACGGCAATCCAAGCGACCTTAGGAAGCAGCCTCATCAGACAGGCCGTTGCTGCGGATACAAAGCGGTGGTACAAAGCGGGCTAACGCACAGGGCCTGAAAGCCTAGGAAAACTGCCGTTTCTGAGCGGACGAGGCACAATCCCACCCTCTCCGCCACATTCCCTTGAAGGTTCTCGGCCGCACCGGGCACGTCTTCCCAAACGCGATGTCCGCGCTCCCGCTGAGCGTGAGCACGCATGCGTCATTTGCGCTTGCAGATCGGGGTAGAAGCCATAGGATTATGCAGTGTCGAGGGAGGTGGAGATGTCAGCCGCATTAACTCAAGCTGCGCAGTCGGTTATGGATCGGAACAGGGCACGGTGGAGCCAGATGCTCAACGTGTCACAGGAAGCCATGCAGCGTAATCAGCAGAAAGTCGTCCAGACTATCCAGCAGGTCTCCCAGGCAGAGAAGATCATGTCCGCTGGGCTGGGCTCTCGCGGCGGCCGCATCGACATTGTCGCCTAGGACCGGATATTCCCGCGCATACTTTTCCACTGCCTGCTGTTCTTCAGCAGGCCGGCGCTTTGTTTTCCTTTTCTGACCTCCGCTGATCCGCGCCCGTGTCTCCGGGCGACGGTCTTGGCGGAATTGTGTTTTCCCGAGTCGCGGTTGAATGCGCCGCGTCCGGGTCGCAGAGGCGCCCGGACGGCCTGCCCTCCCCTGCCCGATCCTCCCGGTCCGGTCCGGGATTTTCTCGCCCGCGCCGGCAGGCGATGTACCATAGGCATTCCGCTGCCTGAGGATACCGTTCGCCCATGCTGACCGCCGACCAGACCGCCGCCTTCCACCGGGATGGATTCCTTATGCTGCCCGGCTTCCTGGACGCCGGCGCCTGTTCCAGGCTAGTCCAGCGTGCGGAGCAACTGGTCGACGGTTTCGACGCGGATGCGCACCGGACCATCTTCCAGACCCGTGACCAGCGGCACGCCGCCGACACCTACTTCCTTTCCTCCGGTGACCGCATCCGCTTCTTCTTCGAGGAGGAGGCGTTCGACGCGGATGGGCGACTGCGCCAGGAGAAGCGGCTGTCCATCAACAAGATCGGTCATGCCCTGCACGACCTCGACCCTGAATTCGATGCCGTATCGCGCGACCGGCGGCTGGCCGCAATTATGACCGATCTGGGCATGCTCCAGCCTGTGCTGATGCAGTCCATGTACATCTTCAAGCAACCCCGCATCGGCGGCGAAGTCACCTGCCATCAGGATGCGACTTTCCTCTATACCGATCCGCCGAGCGTGGTCGGGCTGTGGTTCGCCCTACAGCATGCGACTGTGGAGAATGGCTGCCTCTGGGCGCTTCCCGGCGGACACCGGGCCGGGTTGAAGTCCCTGTTCGGCCGCACGGCGGAAGGCGGCGTGGCCATGCGCACTCTCAACCCGACTCCGTGGCCCGAAATGACGCCGGAAAACGGCTACGTTCCGTTGGAAGCGTCGGCTGGAACGCTGGTCCTGCTGCATGGGCTGCTGCCCCACCTGTCCGGCCCCAACCGCTCCGACCGCTCGCGCCACGCTTATGCCGTCCATGTTGTGGACGGGGCGCTGCCCTGGCCGGCGGACAACTGGCTGCAGCGTGGGGAAGACAATCCGGCCCGCGGGTTCTGAGCCGCCACCTACGGAGGGATGCTGCATACCGTCGGCTATGCTCCATAGCGGCGGAAGCGGTCTCCCTCCAGCGCCGGCCTGATCCGCTCCTGGAGGGAGGCTGGAAGGTCGAGCCAGCTGCACCAGAAGCGCTCCCCCTGCCCGACCCTGCTGGCCGGATGGATCGCCCAGCGCGGAAGGTCGTCCCGCCCCTCGCCCCATTCCGCGAACCAGGGCTGCCGGTCTTCCCGCCCCATGCCGTCCAACACATGCGCAGGAGCGTGCTGGTGCCAGGCGTCCGCCCGGTGCGCCTCGATCTGCTCACGATCCTGCACCAGCAGAAGGCGCCCACGGCCCCGCGCGTCGAAACAGATCATACCTGGCGGATCGACCGAGAAATAATATTCGACGATGCCATCCCTCTGTCGCTCCGCCGCGAACCAGCCTGCGAAGTCGGGATCGGCCGGAAAATCGTGGTTGGCATGGAAGATATCCGCGAGGAACCGCGTTATCCCGCGGAAATACCGCTCGTCGGCAAGCGCGATCTCGGCTTTCAGCCTTCCGCGGACATCTGGATCGTGATTCAGGATGAAGCGGTCGATGATCCCCTCGTTGAAGGCATCGACCGCCAGTCGCTCATCGGCCTTGCCCGTGAGCAGAATCTTCTGGATCGGCAGATGGGAAATGGCGCGGCAGAGGGCTAACCCGTCCATCTGCGGCATGTCGTAGTCCACCACCAGCACGGAAATCTCGGACGCCCGCCGCGGATTGGCCATGATATCGGCGATGCTGCGGAGATGCAGGCGGACCCCATGGTCCGACGGGTCGCCCGGCAGCTCGTTCAGGTCGCTGACCGTCAGCGGCTGCACCCAGCCATCCGGCCGGGCCGACCGCCCCCGTTCCAGGATCGCGGCCAGCGCCTGGACCGGGCTGACATAGGCCTCGCAGCGTTGCGCCCGGGACAGGTGGAACGCCAGACTTTCCAGCAGCAGCGGATCGTCATCCACCGCGACGACCGTGGTCGGGTGCCAGTAGGGCGGAATTGCGCCAGGACGACCACATCCCCCACCCGCCATGGCACCCTCCCGGAAGGAACTTCTTAGACTTCTACATGTCGGGCAACATTCCCGCAACCACCAGTAATCCTGTTAAAAGAATATAGCCTTCGCTGGATGCGATGGCCGGCGGGCGGATGTCCGGTATGATTGCCAAAGCAGGGACCTCTACTCGAACCAGCGTGCGGCATGCCGAAATCAGCGGAATCGGACGATATCAAGCAGCCATGGGCGATGCAGGAGACACCGCGGTTCGGGAGCATTCTTCTGAAATCGAAGAATGCGGTTATCGTCGGCGCGCTCGGATTCCCAATATACTTCTTCACCTGGGCCAACGTCTTTCCGCAGCCTTATGAAAATTTTTGGCTGCGATTGGTGGGGAGTGCGGCCTGCCTGCTCTACTGGGGGATGCTGTATTACCGCGGACCTTACAGGGCGGCTGTGGAGCAGGCGGCGCCGGTCTATTGTTACGCCCTGATCGTCTTCTGCCTGCCGTTCTTCTTCACCTACATGGCGCTGATGAACGGCATGAACGCCGTCTGGATGGCTTCGGCCGTCTGCTCCGTCCTTTATCTGATTCTGCTCCTGGACCTGCGCAACATGCTTGCAGCGTTGGTCGTCGGCACGGGGCTCGGGATCGCCGCCTATCTGCTGACGGCCGAGCGGGCGGAATTCGGCATCGCGCACCTGGCCTATCTTCCCATCCTGGCCTACGCGCTGGTCGGAGCCGTCGTCTACAAATACAACGAGGACGCCATTGAAGATTTGACGGCGGAGCGGATGCGGGCAGTGGCGGCGGTCAGCGGCTCGATCGCCCACGAGATGCGCACGCCGCTCCTGGGCATCCGGCTGGACGCCGAGGGGCTGCGGGAGGATATCGCCGAGCTGGAAGCCGCACGGGCCTGGGCGCTGGCGCAGGGCTGGACGCCGCCGGCAGGATCGGACATGGCCGCCGGTGGGCGGAGCCAGACCGGGCAGGCGTTGGAACGCATTATCCGCCACGCCGCCCATTTCAATACGGTCATCGACACGCTGCTGGCCAACATCGCCGGCGACCGGCTGGACAGCCGCAATTTCGCCCCGCACAGCATGTCCGGCACGGTCTCAGCCGCGCTGGACGCCTATCCCTTCCGCCCGGGCGAGCGGGAGCTGGTCCGCTGGGAACCGGCGGAATGCGACTTTACCTATGTCGGTTCGGACATCCTGAGTCAAGAACGGCCTGCGCGCCCTTTCTGAAAAGCACTGGCTTGGTTGCGGCGCTTCCCCCGTCCTGCAAATCCGCCTTCGGGCCGGCGAGCGGGACAACCGCCTTCACGTCCGGGACAACGGCATCGGCATAGCTCCGGCGGACCTGGCCCGCATCTTCGAACCTTTCCATTCCGGCCGGTCCGGTGGCGCCGGCATCGGCCTTGCCTTTGCGCGACGCGCCATCGGCTTGTTCGGCGGCCGTATCGGTTGCCGAAGCGATCCAGGACAGGGAGCCGAATTCATCATTGAACTTCCCCGCGCCCGCACCTGAAACCAGCCGCGGACCTGCACCTATTCGGCGGCTGGCGCTTCCATTTTGGTGCCATAGCGCTTGATCCAGGTGGCGATGATCCGCTCCCGGTTGGCGGCGAGCCAGGTGAAGTCCATCGGGGCCAGCCGCTTCGCGAGGTCGGGCGGAAGATCGGGAAGCTCCCGGTTCACCTCACCGCTGGCAACCATGGAGAAGTCGAGCGCGTCGGCATAGAAGCGGCGGGCACGGTCGCTGGCGGACCAGTCGGCGAAGCGGCGCGCCGCGTCCGCATTTTTCGTTGTCGTCAGGATGGCGGCAGCGCTGACATCCCAGCCGAGACCATCAGGAAACACCGGCACCACGGCCTTGGTCTGGGCCTTGGTATGGGTCGCCCGGTAATCGAAGGACAGGCCGATATCGATGGCGCCGGTCGAGACCATGCGGCAGGCCTTGCTGCCTTCCTGCGTATAGACCACCATGTTCTCGTGCAGCGCATCCATGAAGGCCCAGGCACGCTCCTCTCCCATGCTGAGAAGCCAGCCGCCCACGAGGGCCATGCCCACGCCGCTGCTCACCGGGCTGGGCATGGCGATCCGGCCGCGCCAGGACGGATGCGTCAGGTCGCTCCAGGCCGCTGGCAACCTGTCGCCCAGCCCCGTCGCGGCGCACAGCGCCGTGGTCCAGATGCCGCCGCCGACCCAGGCGGCTGGTACTCTCGCATCCTTGAACCGGACCTCGACCCGCTCAGCGCCCGAGGGCGTGTAGGGAAGCAGCAGGCCGGCATCCCGCAGCAGGATCATCGAAGCGGCTGACAGGCCCCAGATCACGTCGATCCCATCCGCCACCTCCGCCTGGGCCATCAGGGCATCAGTGACGGTGCCATTGCCGAGGGTGCGCATGGTCAGGCGGATGTCGGGGTTCTCGGCCTCGAACGCCTCCTTGAACGGCCGCATGTTCTCCCGCTGGAGCGTGGAAACCACGGTGAGTCTTGTCAGCATTCCCGACGCCATCGGATCGCCCGAGGCCATTGCGGGGAGCGGGGCGAGAAGGAGCGCCGATAGGAGTTGCAGCGCTGCCGACAGGCCGGCGAAGCGTCTCCACATCGATTTCGAACCCCGCCCCACTCCGGAACCTCTCCGAGCCGCTGTAATCAAACGTAAAATCCGTCCTACACTAGTGCGCCGGACAGGGTCCGGAAAGTCTCAATCCGCCGCGGGAAGAAGCCCCTTCACCTCACGCACGCCCAAGGCGCTGGTCAGTACGATCGCGTCGGCACGGCGGAGGTCCTGCACGCTGACCGCCCGCTCCTCGGCGTTCCAGGCCCCGATCATCGCCGCACGCATGGTGCCGGGCAGCGCCCCCTCTTCCACGCGCGGCGTAACCCATCCGCAATCCAGCAGAAGGAAGATGTTGGCGGCGCTCGCCTCCGCAACCCTCCCCGCCGTGTTCATCAGCACGGCATCGTCGGCGCCCAGCGCCTGCGCCTCCCGCCGCGCCATGATGCCATCGAGATAGTTAATACTTTTGATGCGGGACACCGGAGAATGCTCGTTCCGCCGCGTGCATGTAGCGACCGCCAGCACCGCCGGCCCGGGCGGCGGCGGCAGGGGAGCGGCGGCGATCATCAAAGTCGGTCGCGGCGGTTCCGCCCGCAGCAATCCGCGCGGCCCGGTCCCGGCGGTCAGCGTCAGGCGCAGGGCGCAATCCGTCAGTCCATTCGCCTTCGCCACCTCTCCCAGCGCATCTACCAGGGCATCGTCCGTCAGGGGCACCGGCAGGCCGATGATATCCGCCCCCTGGCGGAGCCGGGCCAGATGGGCCTCGAGTCGCTGCACGGTCCCGCCATCCATGCGCATGGTCTCGAACAGCCCGTCGCCCAGCAGCAGCCCCCGGTCGGCGGGATCGATCCGCGCTTCGGCGCTGTCGACCAGCCCTTGTCCCAGCCACAGCACGCTCATTCCGCTGCCTCCAGCCCTTCGGGATGGCCGGCAGCCGGCGGCCAGGCCATGTCGGGGTCGAGCGCAGTCAGCAGGGCGCGCGCCTTGGTCAGGCACTCATGGTACTCCGCCTCCGGCTCGCTGTCGGCGACGATGCCGCCGCCGGCCTGCGCCTGCACCCACCCGCCGGAAACAGCCAAGGTGCGGATGACGATGGAGCTGTCCATCGCCCCGTCGCGCCCGATCCAGACGACGGACCCGCAATAGGCGCCGCGCCGCGCCGGCTCCAGTTCCCGGATGATCTCCATGGCCCGGATCTTCGGCGCGCCGGTGATGGAGCCGCCGGGGAAGGCCGCCCGCAGCAGGTCCACCGGCCCCAGGCCGGGCTGCAGCCGCGCCTCCACCACGCTGCTCAGGTGATGGACGGTACGGTAGCTCTCCAGCGCCCACAGGCTCGGCACCCGCACGCTGCCGATCTCCGCCACGCGCGACAGGTCGTTGCGCAGCAGGTCCACGATCATCAGGTTCTCCGCCCGGTCCTTTTCGCTGCCCCGCAGCTCGTCTGCCAGGGCGGCATCCTCGTCCGGCGTGGCTCCGCGCGGGCGGGTGCCCTTGATCGGACGGGTCTCGATCCGCCCCTCGGCGGACAGGTTCAGGAACCGTTCCGGGGAGCCCGACGCCAGCGCCCGCCCCTCCCCCAGCTCCAGAAAGGCGGAGAATGGGGCCGCCGTCCGGGGCCGCAGGCGCAGATAGGCGTCCCAGGCCGTGGCTCCCGGCGACAGCCTGCCCAGGAAGCGCTGCGTCAGGTTGGCCTGATAGATGTCGCCGGCCTGGATATAATCCAGCACTCTTCCCACCGCGGCGCGGTAGTCATCGGGCGTCATCTCCGCCCGCCATCCCGGCCCGGAGAGCAGGGCGCGGTCGGTCGGCGTCTGGTGCAGGTCCCACCCGGCGGCCAGCCGTCCGGCCATCGTCTGCGCACGCCGTTCCGCCTCCGGCCCATGGGCGATCACCCAGGCATCGCCCGCCACATGGTCAAAAGCCGCCACCGTGTCGTACAGGCCGACCGCCATGTCCGGGAGGTCAAGCCCGACCGACTGCGGCTCCGGCAGCCGCTCCAGCCAACCACCCAATTCGTATCCCAGATATCCGGCAAGGCCGCCCTGGAACGGCGGCAGCCCCGGCACCGCCGCCCGCCGCGGGCCGAGCAGCTGCTCCAGAAGGGAGAAGGGCTCTCCTTCCACAGGGCGGCCGTCCAGCAGCACCCGGCCGCCCCGGACATCCAGCCAGGCTTCAGGAGCGGCGCAGATATAGGAATACCGTGCCCGGCCCGGATCCTCCGCAGCGGCCCCGTCCAACAGGATAGCGCCAGCCTCCCCCGCCAGGGCGGCGAAGGCGGCGGCCGGATCGGCGGCCGGGATCGGCAGGATGACGGGCTGCGGACTCATGGCCGGGACCATAGACGGATGCGGCCCGCCCAACAACGGGCCTCCCGGCGCCTGTCGTCGCGCAGTCGCATGCCAGGATGGAAAACTGCTCCGGCTTACTCCATTCTGCGCGCGCCGGGGTCTTTCCCCGCGCCAACCGTCAGGAGAGTTCGTCCTTCATGATGCGGATCATCGTCAGGATTTTCGCGGTCGTAGGCTTCCTCGTCGTGCTGCTGTTCGGCGGGATGGTGGCGGCCCTGTGGGCCTTCGCCCCCGGAGCGCCGGAAGTGCCGGAGCGCGTCGTGCTCGAATTCGATTTTGAGACTCCGCTGCTGGAAAAGACGCCGGAGGACCCGCTGGCCGGCCTGCTCGGCGGGCACAATCCCACTGTGCGGGAGCTGGTGGCGGCCATCGACCGGGCGGCAAAGGATGATCGCGTCAAGGGGCTGGTCGGCCGCATCGGCGACTCCACCGTGGGCTGGGGCGCGACCCAGGAGCTGCGCGACGCCGTCGGCCGCTTCCGGCAGAGCGGCAAGTTCGCCCTGATCCATTCCGAAAGCTTCGGCGAAGCAGGTTCCGGGATGCTCAGCTACTATCTGGCTTCCGCCTTCGACGAGGTCTGGATGCAGCCGGTGGGCACGCTGGGCGTCAACGGCATCGCGGCGGAGCTGCAGGTCTATGGCGGCACGCTGGAAAAGATCTACGTCCAGCCGGAATTCGCCAAGCGGCATGAGTACAAGACCGCCGCCGAGACCTTCATGGAGCGGGAGCCGACCCAGGCCAACCAGGAGATGACGGCCTCCCTGATCGGCGATCTCTTCGACCAATGGGTGGCCGGCGTCGCCAGCTCCCGGAACCTCGATGCGGAAGGGGTGCGGGCCGCCGTCGACCGGGCGCCGCTGCTGGACCGTGAGGCTCTGGAGTTCAAGCTCATCGACCGGCTGGCCTATTATGACGAGCTGACCCAGACCGCCATGGACCGCGCCTTCACCAGCGGCGACGGGCCGGCGCCGGAGGAGATGGACCTGCTGGATTATGCCGGCATCGCCGATCCCACGCCGCCGTCCGACGCGCCCGCCGTGGCGGTGATCATCGGCTCCGGCCCGATCTACCGCGGCGAAGGAAACGTGGACCCGCTGTCGGGTGAACAGAGCTTCGGCCCCGCCAGCATCGCGGAGGCATTCGACAAGGCGGTGGAGAATGAGAGTGTCCGCGGCATCCTGTTCCGGGTGGACAGCCCCGGCGGCTCCCCCGTCGGGTCGGAGGTGGTGCGCCGCGCCGTGCAGAGGGCCCGCGAGGCCGGCAAGCCGGTGGTGATCTCGATGGGCGACGTGGCCGGTTCCGGCGGCTACTGGGTCGCCATGGACGCCGACCGCATCGTGGCCCAGCCCGGAACCCTGACGGGCTCCATCGGCGTGCTGTACGGCAAGCTGGTGACCAGCGGACTTCAGGAATGGGCCGGCGTCGGCACCGCCCGGATCGAGGTCGGGGCCAATGCCGGCATGTGGTCCTCCAACTCGTCCTTCAGCGAGAGCGAGCAGGAGCGGCTGAACGTCATGCTGGACGACATCTACGCCCGCTTCACCGCCGGCGTCGCCAACGGCCGCAAGCTTCCGCTGGAGAAGGTGCAGGAGATCGCGCGCGGTCGGGTCTATACCGGCCGGCAGGCGCAGGAGATCGGACTGGTGGATGCGCTGGGCGGCTACGACGTGGCCCTGGCCCAGCTCCGCGAGGTGATGGGGCTGGCCCCCGACGCGCCGGTTCGCACCCTCCTCTTTCCGGAGAGCAAGAGCCAGTTCGCCTATGTCATGGACCTGATCAGCGGCGACGTCCGCGCCGACATCGCCGCGGGACTGCTGAGCCGATCCTTCGGCGATGTGCTGGTAGGGGCGCGGCCGGTGATGAAGACCCTGGCCCCCTGGCTCGCTGCCCCCTCGCCGGAGGAGACCATCGTGATGATGCGTCCCGTTTCCATCACCGGCCAGGGTCTCTGACGGAACCGTCCGGATGGGGGGAGCCGGTCACGCCGGCTCCCATCCTTGAAAGTACGGTCATTCAGCCGATCGGCTTGGTCTCCGACGGGGTGTTGCGGCGGCCCATGGAGCCCTGATTGCGCGCCACCTCGTCCCCGCCTCCCGCCGCATCGCGGGACGAGGTCTTCGCCAGATCGACGCCCGGCGCGGCATCCGCGTGGGGCGGGGTGGCCGGCGGATTCGGCGCGCCGGGATGCTCGCCCCGGCCGCCGCCCTCGCGCGGGGCCGGTTCGGCCAGCGGGTCCATCATGGTGCCGGCGACGCGGGTGCGGGTCGGATCGCTGTCCCCAGCGCCCAGTCCACTCCGGGTCAGGCGCTTTTCCCGCTCCGTCGCCTTGTCCCGGCGGTCGTCGCCACGGTTGCTGTTCATCGTGCCAAGCTCCTGTAATTGCTTGTTCGGCGACAGCCAACAGGATAGGACGGCCCCCCTCACGCGGTTCGGCGACCGCAAATAAGAAATTCCTTATTTCCCTCCGGGCCGGTGATCGGGCTTTCCGTGATGCCCAGCACGATCCAGCCGGGCCGGGCCGCCAGCCAAGCCTGGATGCGGTCGCAGACCTCCTGGTGAAGCTCCGGCTCCCGCACCACCCCGCCCTTGCCGACGCGGCCCTTGCCGACCTCGAACTGCGGTTTGATCAGGGCCGCCAGCCACGCGCCGGGCCGGGTCAGGTCCAGGGCCGCGGGCAGCACCGTCTCCAGCCCGATGAAGCTGGCATCGCAGACCACCATGTCCAGCGGTTCCGGTATCTGCTCCGCCGTCAGATGGCGGGCATTCGTCTTCTCCATCACCACGACGCGGGGGTCTTCCCGCAGCTTCCAGGCCAGTTGCCCATGGCCCACATCCACGGCATAGACCTTGGCCGCGCCGCGGCTCAGCAGCACGTCGGTGAAGCCGCCGGTGGAAGCGCCGACGTCGATGGCGGTCAGTCCGGTTGGATCGATCCCGAAATGATCCAGCGCCTTCACCAGCTTCAACCCGCCCCGGCTGACCCAGGGATGGTCCTGGCCCTTGACGGTCAGAGCCAGATCGGGGGCGACCTGCTCGCCCGGCTTGGCGATGCGGCGGGTATCGGCATAGACCAGCCCGGCCATGACCAGGGCCTGGGCCTTGGCGCGGCTTTCAGCCAGCCCGCGTTCCACCAACGCCTGATCCACCCTGACTTTCGGCTGTTTGGACATGCTTCACGACTTCGTGGTATGGGGACGGAAGATAGGTTCACACATTCGGTTCGGCCCGCCATGAAGCGCCTGCGCACCGCCCTCCCCGCCATCCTGCTGGCCTCGCTCGCCCTGCTGACCGCCTGCAACACGGTGGAAGGGATCGGCAAGGACCTGCAACGGGCCGGTGAGGCGATCGAGGGCGCCGGCGAGAAGGGCAAGAGATAACCGCCACCGGCGGCCGGGGTCAAACGCCCCTCACCCGCCCTTCAGCACCGTCAGGCTCTCATCCCAGTACGGCACCGGGCCGAAACGGCCGGTCATGAAGTCCACGAAGGCGCGGACCTTGGGGCTGAGGTGGCGGTTGGCGGGGTAGACGCAGTGGACGGCGCTGGGCTCCACCATATGGTCCAGCAGGCAGGGAGCCAGCCGTCCCGCGGTCAAATCCTCCCCCACGATGAAGGTCGGCATGATGACGATGCCGCAGCCGCCCGCCGCGGCCTGCCGCAGCACGTCGCCATTGTTGGCCTTGATCCGGCCATTGACCTTGATATGCACCAGCTCGTTGGAGCCCGGCTTGGCGCGGAAGGTCCATTCGTCGCGCTGGGAGCCGGTATAGATCAGGCAGTCGTGATTGGTCAGGTCCTGGGGAATGCCGGGACGGCCGCGCCGCTTGAAATAGTCCGGGCTGGCGCAGACCACCATGCGGGCCGGGCAGATGCGCCGCGCGATCAGCGAGCTGTCCTTCAGCCGTCCGATGCGCACCGCCAGATCGTACCCCTCCTCCACCAGATCGACGAAGCGGTCGGACAGCTCCATATCCACCTCCACCTCCGGGTAGCGGCTCATGAAGTCGCAGAGCGCGCCGCCAAGATGCCGGAAGCCGAAGGACATGGGGGCCGCGATCTTAAGCACGCCGCGAGGGGCCGCATGCTCGTCGGTGACGCTACGCTCCGCATCCTCCAGATCGGCCAGGATCTGGGAGATGCGCTGGTAGAAGCCCTGGCCCACCTGGGTCAGGCTGATGGACCGGGTGGTGCGGTGGAACAGCCGCGCGCCGAGCTGCTCCTCCAGCTCCGCGATGCGGCGGCTGGCGGCGGATTTCGAAAGGTTCAGCTTTTCCGCGGCACGGGTGAAGCTTCTCGCCTCCGCCACCAGAGTGAACAGCCGCAGATCCTCCAGCCTCTCCATCGCCCCTCATCTCCGCCTGCGGTTCGCCCATTGTCCCCCTGACGGCAACGAACCGGTGCAATTGTGGCGGATTATCGGGCGGCGGGCAACGCGCTATCTGTTGCGGCGTGGACGGAAGGACAGCGTCGCTGTTGTCGGCCCGTCACCTGAAACGCAGGAGGTCTTCCCGATGACCAAGGTTCTCGTCCTCTATTATTCCAGCTACGGCCATATCGAGCAGATGGCCAACGCCATCGCCGAGGGCGCGCGGTCCGAAGGCGCCGAGGTGACCGTGAAGCGGGTGCCGGAGCTGGTGCCGGAGGAAGTCGCCCGGAACGCAGGCATGAAGCTTGAGCAGGCGGCCCCGATTGCAACCGTCGCGGAGCTTCCGGAGTACGATGCCATCATCGTGGGCGCGCCCACCCGCTATGGCCGCATGCCCAGCCAGATGGCCAATTTCTGGGACCAGACCGGCGGGCTGTGGGTCAAGGGCGCGCTGGTCGGCAAGGTCGGCGCGGCTTTCACCTCCACCGCCTCCCAGCATGGCGGTCAGGAGACCACCCTGTTCAGCGTGATCACCAACCTGATGCATCACGGCATGGTCATCGCCGGCCTGCCCTACAGCTATCCCGGCCAGATGGGCGTGGAAGAGGTGAAGGGCGGCACCCCCTACGGCGCCAGCACCCTGGCCGACGGCGACGGCAGCCGCCAGCCCAGCGAGGTGGAGCTGGGCGGGGCCCGCTTCCAGGGCGCCCATGTGGCGAAGATCGCCGCCAAGCTGAAGGGCTGAGGCGGAACACCGTAGGTCGGATCGAGGGCATGGCCCGACGATCCGACACAGCGGTGCAGAACGCTGGAACCGTGTCGGATCGGCGCTCCGCTTGATCCGGCCCACGGCCCGCAAACGAGTTCAACCGGCCGCCTCAGGAGAGGGGCCAGACAAGGAGACGTGTCATGATCGAGCGTCGTACGTTCAACAGCCTGGGCGGCGCCAGGTTCGGCTGGCTGGATGCCAAGCATCATTTCAGCTTCGGCCACTACCACGATCCGAAGCGGGTTCATTGGGGACCTCTGCGGGTCTGGAACGATGACACCATCGCGGCCGGCACCGGCTTCGACCCGCACCCGCACAAGGACATGGAGATCATCACCTATGTTCGGAAGGGGGCCATCACCCACCAGGATTTTCTGGGCAATGAGGGCCGCACAGAGGCGGGCGACGTGCAGGTGATGTCCGCCGGCACCGGCATCGTCCATGCCGAGTACAACCGCGAGCCGGGCGAGACCCAGATTTTCCAGATCTGGATCATCCCGAACAAGGCCGGCGTCGCCCCCCGCTGGGAGGCCCGCCAGTTCCCGAAGGGCGAGGCCGCCGGCGAGTTGGTGGTGCTGGCGTCCGGCCGGATCAAGCATGCCGACACGGACGCGCTGATGATCCATCAGGACGCGGCCCTGCTGGGCGCGACTCTGCCCGCCGGCAAGACCGTGACCTACGAGGTCGGCGACCGTCTGGCCTATCTGGTTCCCGCCCGCGGCAAGGTGCGGGTGAACGGGATCGAACTCGACGCCCGCGACGGTGCGGCCGTCAGGGATGAGCCGACCCTGACCATCGAGGCGCTGGAGGAAGCCGAAATCCTCCTGGCCGACCTGCCAAAGGCGGCGTAACGGAACAGTGCCTGTGCGGGAGGGCGGGTCCGAAAGGGCCCGCCCTTTCCGTGCTGGCCGGAACCGCAGGGCAGAGAAGCTCCCGGCATGGATGCGGAGGGCTGCCCGCCGCCCTATGCTGCATCGGCCCGCCTGGACGGCGGAGACACTTGGACGATAGAGACTCCTGGACAGTCGAAAGGCGCACCGACATGACCCGCACCGACCGCACCGCCTCCGCCCTTCTCCTGCTCGCCGGCCTGTTCGGCGCGTTGGCGGTGGCCTGCGGGGCCTATGCGGCGCACGGGCTGGAAGCGGCCAAGGGGCCGCGGGCGGTGGAGCTGTGGGGGACGGCAAGCCAGTATCAGATGGTGCATGCGCTCGCCATCGCAGGCGTCGTGGCGCTGCGGCAGCGCGCCCCGGCCGGCGCGGGCCTGCTGGCCGCGGCGGGCTGGCTGTTCGTGCTGGGCTGCATCCTGTTTCCGGGCGCGCTCTACCTGCTGGGCTGGCAGGGGCCGAGCGTGCTGGGCGCGGTAGCGCCCATCGGCGGGCTGGGCTTCATCCTGGGCTGGCTGCTGCTGGCCGCCGCCGGCGTCCGGGGGGCGGGCGCCGGTTCATAGCAGCGCGGCAGCCGACGGGTTTCAGCCCACGGCTTCCGGCACCTTGGCCTTCGGCGTGCTGGCGGATTTGGCCCCGCAGCAGATTTCGTGAAGCGTGTGCATCACGACCACCGCCTCTTCGCCGTTCAGCGAGTAATAGATGGTCTGGGCGCTGCGGCGGGTCTTCACCAGATTGTCCTTGCGCAGCCGTGCCAGATGCTGCGACAGGGCGGACTGGGATAGATCCACCAGCTTCTCAAGCTCCCCCACCGACCGCTCGCCATCCACCAGATGGCAGAGGATCAAGAGGCGCTTTTCGTTGCCGATCGCCTTGAGGAGAGCGGCAGCCTTGTGTGCGTTGACTTTGAGGCGTTCGATGTCCATAGGCAGGGAAATCGTCCGGGCTCACGGGGCGTCAAGCCTGCCCCGGTAAAAATTTTCACCCGGTAGGAACACCATCTGAAAGCAGGGCGCACATGGCCGATCTGGTGGAACAGGAACTGGACTGCACCGGGCTGATCTGCCCCCTGCCCGTGCTGCGGGCACGCAAGCGGCTGAAGGATGTCGCCCCCGGCGGAGTGCTCTCCGTCACCGCCACCGACAAGGCCGCGCCCAAGGATTTCGCCACCTTCTGCCGGGAGGCCGGGCATGAGCTGCTGTCCTCCACCGAGCAGGACGGCGTCTATCGGTTCCGCATCCGCAAGGGCGGCTGATCCGGCTTCGGGTCCCGCGTTGCGCCCGTGACACTTTCCCCATGAAACCGCGCGCGGTTTGGGGAATGATAGGCGGTGAGGAAACGAACCCGGAAGAATCATGCACACCGCGCTCTTTTTCCATCCTGCCTGCCTGGAGCACGACACCGGCGAGGGGCATCCCGAATGCGCCCAGCGGGTGCGGGCCGTGCTCGCGGCGCTGGAGGATGAGGCCTTCATGTTCCTGGATCGGCGGGAGGCGCCGCGCGCCACGCGGGACCAGTTGCTGCGCGTCCACCCCGCCCACCATATCGACGGCGTGCTGGCCAAGGTGCCCAAGGAAGGCTCGGCCAGCATCGATGACGATACCTGGCTGTCCCCCGGCTCGGGCGAGGCGGCGCTGCGGGCGGCCGGCGCGGTGGTCGGTGCGGTGGATGCCGTCTGCACGGGCGAGGTGCGGAACGCCTTCTGCGCCGTGCGCCCGCCGGGCCACCATGCGGAACCGGACCAGGCCATGGGCTTCTGCCTGTTCAACAGCATCGCCGTGGGGGCCGCCCATGCCCGCGCCGTCCACGGGCTGGAGCGTGTCGCCATCATCGATTTCGACGTCCATCACGGCAACGGCACCCAGACCGTGGCGGAAGGCGATCCGAACCTCTTCTACGGCTCCACCCACCAGTGGCCGCTTTATCCCGGCACCGGGGCCGCGAAGGAGCATGGCAAGTACAACAATGTCGTGAACGCCTGCCTGCCCCCCATGTCCGGCAGCCCGGAGTTCCGGATGGCCGTGCAGAGCCAGCTCCTGCCCGCCATCGACGCCTTCCGGCCGGACCTCATCATGATCTCCGCCGGCTTCGACGCCCACACCCGCGATCCCCTCGCCGGTCTTCACCTGATGGAAGACGATTACGCCTGGGTCACCGGAAAGCTGTGCGAGCTGGCGGCGAAGCATTGCGACGGCCGGGTCGTTTCGGCGCTCGAAGGCGGCTACGACCTGATCGCCCTGGCAAACAGCTCTGCGGCCCACGTCAAGTCACTGATGGTCGCGTAGTATGGCCTAGGGCCATCGGGCTAGCCGCGGCAAGGCTTGCTTGCCGCGGTATGTCCGCCCTATTGTCCGCCTTTCCAAAACCTGCCTGACGACCGATGACCGACCTGCCTGCCGATATCGCCCAGATGTCCTTCGAGGACGCCCTTGCGGAGCTTGAGCGCATCGTGCGCCAGTTGGAGGAGGGCAAGGCCAAGCTGGACGACGCCATCCGCCATTATGAGCGCGGAACCCTGCTGAAGCGGCATTGCGAGTTGAAGCTGCGGGAAGCGCAAGCCAAAATCGATCGGATCACCGTCGCCGCCGATGGAACGGTGGGCGCCGAGCCCGCCCGCCTGGACTGACGCGCCCGGACCTTCCGCCCTGCCGCTCCACCTGCCGGATATGTAGATGCCCAGCCTGCCGAAATCCCTGCAAACCGCCATGGCGGATACTGTCGAGCAGGTGGAAGCCGCGATCGACGTGCTGCTGCCCCGGACCGATCTGGCCGAGGCCAAGCTGTATGACGCCATGCGCTACGGTTGTCTCGGCGGCGGCAAGCGGCTGCGCCCTTTCCTGGTGATGGAGAGCGCGCGCATGTTCGGGGTGAACCCGGCCTGCGCCCTGCGCACGGCCGCGGCAGTGGAGTTCATCCATTGCTACAGCCTGATCCATGACGATCTGCCGGCCATGGACAATGCCGATCTGCGGCGCGGCCGCCGGACGGTTCACCTGGAATTCGACGAGGCGACGGCGATCCTGGCCGGCGACGGGCTGCTGACCGCGGCGTTCGAGATCCTGTCCGACCCGGAAACGCATGAGGACCCGTCCGTTCGCTGCAAGCTGGTGGCGGCGCTGGCACGCGCCGCCGGCCCGCGCGGCATGGTCGGCGGACAGATGCTTGACCTTATCGCGGAAACGACCACCTTCGACATCGGCGCCATCACCCGGCTGCAGCGGATGAAGACCGGCGACATGATCGCCTTCTCCGCCACGGCCGGCGCCATCCTGGGCAGGGCCAGCCCGGCGCATCTGCATTCGCTCCAGGCCTATGCCCACGATCTGGGTCTGGCCTTCCAGATCGCCGACGATCTGCTGGACGTGGAAGGCACCGAGGAGGAAACCGGCAAGCCCGTTCAACGGGACGAGCAGGCCGGCAAGGCCACTTTCGTCTCCATCCTGGGGGTGGAGCGGGCGCGCGACCAGGCCGGCCGGCTGGCCGAACAGGCCTCTCGCCATCTGGAGATATTCGGTGACCGTGCGGATATGCTGAAAGAGGTCGCCCGTTTCGTGGTTGAACGGCGGACTTGAAGGTTGCCGCCACGCATCCACGTGTTTTGAGTACTGGAAGGAAACTTCACCATGGCGCAGTCCAAGACGCCGCTGCTCGATCAGTGCCCGACGCCGGAGAAGCTGCGCAAGCTGGCCCCATCCCAGCTCCGCCAGCTGGCCGACGAGCTGCGGGCGGAGACGATCGACGCGGTGTCCGTCACTGGCGGGCATCTGGGCGCAGGGCTGGGCGTGGTCGAGTTGACCGTGGCGCTGCACTATGTGTTCAGCACGCCGGCGGACCGGCTGATCTGGGACGTCGGGCACCAGTGCTATCCGCACAAGATCCTCACCGGACGGCGTGACCGCATCCGCACCCTGCGCATGGGCGGCGGTCTGTCCGGCTTCACCAAGCGGTCGGAGAGCGAGTACGACCCGTTCGGCGCCGCCCACAGCTCCACCAGCATTTCCGCCGGCCTCGGCATGGCGGTGGCGCGTGACCTCGCGGGCCGCCGGAACAATGTCATCGCCGTGATCGGCGACGGCTCCATCTCCGCCGGCATGGCCTATGAGGCGATGAACAATGCCGGGGCGATGAACAGCCGGCTGATCGTCATCCTGAACGACAACGACATGTCCATCGCGCCGCCCGTGGGCGCGATGAGCGGGTACCTGTCCCGGCTGATCTCCTCCAAATCCTACCGGGGCCTGCGCGATCTCGGCAAGCAGGTGGCCGGCGTGCTGCCGCGCCCCTTGCAGACCGCCGCCCGCCGGGCGGAGGAATATGCCCGCGGCATGGTCACCGGCGGCACCCTGTTCGAGGAGATGGGCTTCTATTATGTCGGCCCCATCGACGGGCACAATCTCGACCACCTGCTGCCCATCCTGGAGAACATCCGGGATGATGAGGGTGACGGGCCGGTCCTGATCCATTGCGTCACGCAGAAGGGCCGCGGCTACGCCCCGGCGGAGGCGAGCGCCGACAAGCTGCACGCCGTCAGCAAGTTCGACGTCATCACCGGCGCCCAGACCAAGGCCAAGGCCAATGCGCCGAGCTATACCAAGGTCTTCGCCCAGAGCCTGATCTCCGAGGCGGGCCGCGACCCGCGCATCGTGGCGATCAACGCCGCCATGCCGTCCGGCACCGGGCTGGACCTGTTCGAGAAGGCCTATCCGGACCGCTGCTTCGATGTCGGCATCGCCGAACAGCACGCGGTCACCTTCGCCGCCGGCCTGGCGACGGAAGGGTTCCGGCCGTTCTGCGCCATCTATTCCACCTTCCTTCAGCGCGCCTACGATCAGGTCGTGCACGATGTCGCCATCCAGAACCTGCCGGTGCGCTTCGCCATCGACCGGGCCGGGCTGGTCGGGGCCGACGGCGCCACCCATGCCGGCAGCTTCGATGTCGCCTATCTGGGCTGCCTGCCCAACATGGTGGTGATGGCCGCGGCGGACGAAGCGGAGCTGGTGCATATGGTGGCCACTGCCGCCGCCTATGATGCCGGCCCTATCGCCTTCCGCTATCCGCGCGGAGAGGGTGTCGGCGTCGACATGCCGGATCAGGGCGTGCCGCTGGAGATCGGCAAGGGCCGCATTGTCCGCCAGGGCGCCAAGGTCGCCATCCTCTCCCTCGGCGCGCGTCTGAAGGAGGCGCTGGTGGCGGCTGAGGATCTGGCTGCCCGCGGCCTGTCCACCACCGTGGCCGACGCCCGCTTCGCCAAGCCGCTGGATGAGGAGCTGATCCGCCGGCTGGCGGCGGAGCATGAGGTGCTGATCACCATCGAGGAGGGCTCGGTCGGCGGGTTCGGCAGCTTCGTGCTGGGCTTCCTGGCCAATAACGGCCTGTTGGAGCATGGCCTCAAGGTCCGCACCATGACCCTGCCGGACGTGTTCCAGGACCATGACACGCCCGAGAAGCAGTATGAGGAAGCCGGCCTCACCGCCCCGCACATCGTGACGACGGCGCTGAAGGCGCTCGGCATCGACCAGGCGAAGCCCCAGCCGGCAAGGGCCTAATCGCCCGGAAGGCTCAGAAAGCGGCGGACTTCAGCGATGAAGGCCGCCGCATTTTCCAGATGTGGCTGCACCTCCTCCAGGGAGAGCTGCCGTCCGGAATAATCGGCATCCTGCCGGAGCGCGAAGGCGTAGCTGTACATTTCAAAATAGCCGACCGCGATGTGGCCAGGTTTGACGAAGTTCTGAGCGAACATGGTCCGCACGCCGGCATGCGTTCTGGGCGTGATGCCGATGGAGAGCAGCGCTGCGGATGCGCCGTGGAACATCGCGTAATAGGCGCGGCTCAATCCGATGTCGGCGAATCCGCCTTCAATGTTATAGCGGGCCGCTTCCAGATTACGCTTCCCGATCGCAAGCAGGTCCTCGACTGTCAGCGCCAAGTTCAGATCCTCACGCCTTCGTGCATCACATTCCGATAGAATGCGTGGGAAAGCTCCACATCCGCCGATGTACGCATCACAGGCGTAATCGCCACGCCGTGCCGGATATCCAGTGCCGTGGTCAGGTGAACGACCCGTTGCAATTCCCGGACGGTGTCGAACGGCTCCCTCAGCACAACGAGCACGTCGATATCGCTCTCCGGGCCGGAATCGCCGCGGGCTTGGCTGCCATAGAGGATGACGCGGTCCAGCCGGTCGCCATACAGCTCCTCGAGCCCGGCCTTCAATTCATCCAGGATGGGGCGGATGCGTGGGTTCATGGTCCCAGGATAACACGGCCGCCCCTTCCCGCGCACGGCCCGTTCAAGCCCCGATCAGCCGCCCGGCGGCACAGGCCGGCATGGGCCGGCCGAACAGGAAGCCCTGGAGGAAGCCGCAGCCGAGCCGGGTGAGTTCATCGGCCTGCGCCGCCGTCTCCACCCCTTCCGCCACCACTTCGATCTCCAACTGCTGGGCCAGGGCCATCATGGTCCGCAGGATGGTGCGGCTCTCGAACCGCTCGATCATGCTCTTCACAAAGGCCCGGTCGATCTTCAGAAAATCGAAGGGCAGAGTCTGGAGATAGCTCAGGTTCGAGTAGCCGGTCCCGAAGTCATCCATGGACAGCCGGATGCCGAGGTCGCGCAGCCCGGACAGAACCAGCGCCGCATGGTCGGGGTCGGAGATGATGGTGCTTTCCGTCACCTCCAGCTTCAGCCAGGAGGGATCGACGCCACATTCCTCGATAACAGTCTGGACCCCCTCAAGGAAGCCCGGCTCTGAAAGCTGGGCGGCGGAGATGTTGACGGACACCCAGGGGCGGTGCCGGGGCGACGCCCTGTGCCACGCGGCCGCCTGCCGCGCCGCTTCGCGCAGCACCCAGCTTCCGATGGGAACGATCAGCCCGGTCTCCTCCGCCGTGGGGATGAAGGCGGCCGGGGCGATGGTGCCCCGCGTCGGGTGGTTCCAGCGGATCAGGGCCTCCAGCGCCACCACCTGCCGGTCGGCAGCATTGACGATGGGCTGGTAATAGAGCTCGAACTGGTTCTGCTTCAGCGCGGCGTTGAGTTCGATGGTCAGCCCCAGCCGCCCAGGCGCCTCGGCCTCTCCAACCACCACCTCCGTCAGCCGGCCGAAGGTCCGCTTGGCCTGCTGCATGGCGTCCTCCGCCCGCGCCAGCAGCTCCTCCGCATGCAGCCCTGCCTTGCCGCACCAGGCGAGGCCGGGGATGGCGAGCGGATGTACCTCCCGCCCGGCCAGCATGATGGGCGCGCCCAGCGCCGTTGCGATTTCCCGCAACCGGCCGCGGGCCAGCTCGATGGGCAGGCCGGGCAGCAGCACCGCGAACTGGTCGCCGCCGATGCGGGCGCAGAGGCCGGGTCCGCCCGCCGCCGCGGCCAGCCGTTCAGCCGTCGCCGCCAGCAGCCGGTCCCCCAGGACACGCCCAGCTCGTGATTGATGTCGCGGAACCGGCGCAGGTCGATGGTGGCGACGGAGCAGGCATCGATCGCTCCGGCCGCCATGCGGGCAAGCTGGGCATCGATGGCAGCCACGAAGCCGGAACGGTTCAACAGTCCGGTGGCGCGGTCATGGGTCCGGTCCTTCACCAGCTCGTCGAAGAGCAGCACATTGTCCAGCCCCACCGCGATCATGCGCAGGAACAGCTCCAGCAGCTTCCGTTCCGCCTCCAGTCCGCTGCCGTCCGCCATCGGAGACGGCGCGTCGCCGGCATGTTCGGCGTGGAGTACGCCGACCACCCCGCGCGACACCCGGACATGCAGGGTCATCCAGCCTTCGCCGGAACCATGCTCCCCCGCGGCCAGGCAGGACAGGATTCGCCGCCGCTGCTCCGGGCCGATGGCGGCAGCCAGCAGGCCGGGCGGAATGCGTTCGTCCGTGGAGGCCAGCAGACGCGGCTCCACCGGCCCCGCCGGTTCCGCTCCCTCCCCAGCCTCTTCCCCCAGGGCCGCCATACAGAGCAGGACGTCCCAGTCCCCGCCCAGCAGATTTCGGAACTGTCTCACCGCGCCGCTGGCGAACCTGTCCGGGCATCGTTCCCCGAACAGGGCGGCCGTCGCGTCGAGTACCTGTTGCAGGCCGCGCCGCCCCCGCTCCATCCCGCAGACCTGTTCATAGCCGCGCAGGGCGACCAGAACAGTGGTGGCAAGGCGTTGAGAGGTAAGCTCAACCTTTGCACGATAATCATTGATGTCATAGGCAGCCACCACCGACCGTTCCGGCGCCTGCCCCGCCTGACCGGTGCGCAGGACGATCCGGACCAGCCGGTTCCCGATCTCCTCGCGGATGCGGCGCGCGAGCTGGAGGCCGGCATCGTCCGTCTCCATGACCACGTCCAGGAGGATCAGCGCCAGATCCGGCGTGGCGCGGACCATGGCCTCTCCTTCGGCGGCGGAATGGGCGCTCAGGAACTCCAGCGGTCGGCCGAAGGGACACAGCCCGCGCAAGGCGATGCGGGTAACCTGGTGTACCTCGGGGTCATCGTCGATGATCAGAACCCGCCATGGCGCAACGTCGGCGACCGGCAGGGCTTCCACCTCCGGCGCCTCCGGCGCGAACAGCAGCTCGTCATCGGTCATCACAACCCCCGGTACGTATTACCTCTTTCTAGCATAGCCGAAAGGGGTTGTCGCCATCCCGTATCACAGCTCCGTCCACAAGCTGCCCCGGGATCGCCACTTGCCCCATTACAGGGCGGTGCTTAGGTTGCGCCCACGCTCCCTCCTCGACCCGATGAGCCGGCATCCCGCATGGGTAATCTCGTCCACACCCTTTTCGCGCTCGCGGGCCTGCTGGCGGTCGTCAGCTTCCTGCCGCCGCTGGCCCAAAGGCTGCGCCTGCCCTATACGGTGCTGCTGGCCGTCGTCGGCGTGGCCATCGGCACGGCTATCCATCTGGGCCGTCAGACCTATGGCCTGGGCGCGCCGGTGCTGGACGTGGAACTCAGCGGACTGGGGCCGGTTGGCGATTTCCTGGCGGCGCTGGGGGATTTGAAGCTCACCTCCGCCGCCTTCCTGCACATATTCCTGCCGGTGCTGCTGTTCGACATGGCCCTCTCGGTCAATGTCCGCCGCCTGATGGACGACCTCTGGCCAATCCTGCTGCTGGCCGTGGTCGCGGTGCTGCTCAGCACCGCCATCTCGGGCCTGGGCATGTGGGGGGCGTGGTATCTCTGGAACGGCGTCTGGTCCACGCAGGAGCTGGTGGTCTGCCTGATGCTGGCGGCCATCGTCGCCACCACCGACCCCGCCGCCGTTGTCGGCATCTTCCGCGACCTCGGCGCGCCGCGGCGGCTGTCGATCCTGGTCGAGGGCGAAAGCCTGTTCAACGACGCCGCCGCCATCGCCCTGTTCACCTTGCTGCTGGGCATGGTCACCGCCGGCGCGGCCGGCGCCAACGGGGCGGACATCGGGGCCGCGGCCGTGGCCTTCCTGGTCAAGTTCCTGGGCGGTCTTGCCGTGGGCTATGTGCTGGGATGGGTGGCCATGATGGTGGTGACCCCGCTGCACGACCAGCCGCAGGCGGAGATCACGGTCACCGTCAGCCTCGCCTATCTGGCCTTTATCGTCGCGGAAACCTATGCCGGCGTGTCCGGCGTGGTGGCCGTGGTCACCGCCGGGCTCGTCGTCTCGGCCGAGGGGCGGACCCGCATCAGCCCGGAAAGCTGGGGCGGGCTGCAGCAGGTGTGGAGCCAGTTGGGCTTCTGGGCCAACTCGCTGATTTTCATCCTGGCCTCCATGCTGGTGCCACCCACCCTGATGGGGGCGACCTGGGGGCATGTGCTGATCCTGGCCGCCCTGATCGTCTCCGCCCTGGTGGCGCGCGCCCTGGTGATCTACGGCATGCTGCCGGCGCTCACCGCCGTAGGGGCTGCCGACCGGATCAGCAACCCGTACAAGGCGGTGATGCTCTGGGGCGGGCTGCGGGGCGCCGTGTCCCTCGCCCTGGGGCTGGCGGTTTCGGAGAACCAGGCCGTCTCGGACGATACGCGCAGCCTCGTCGCCGTGGTGGTCACCGGCTTCGTCCTGTTCACCCTGTTCGTCCAGGGCACCACCCTGCGTCCCCTGATCCGGCTGCTGGGCATCGACAAGCTCTCCCCGCTGGAGCTGATCCTGCGCAACCGGGCGCTCGGCCTGTCGCTGGGCGACGTCCGCAAGGAGGTGGAGCGGACCGCCAACGACTTCCACATGGACCCGGCCCCGGCCGTGCAGCCCCTGCTGGAGCGCGGGGCGGAACTGGCGCAGGAGCAGTTGGACCTTGAAGCGCGCCACGGCGGCCTGTCCGCGGACGACCGCATCTATATCGGCCTGTCCACCCTGGCCCGGCGGGAGGAGGAGCTGTATCTGGACCTGTTCCGGGACGGAGTGATCTCCCGCCGGATCGTGCAGATCCTCACCACCCAGGCCGGTCGCCTGCAAGATGCGGTGAAAACGGGCGGACAGTCCGGCTACGTCAAGGCCTCGGGCAAATTCCTGCGCCTGTCGCGCCGGCTCCGCTCCGCCCTGCTGCTGCACCGCCGGTTCGGCATCCAACGCGCCCTCGCCGCCCGGCTGACGGAACGTTTCGCCATGCTGCTGACCCTGCGGCTGGTGCTTCAGGCGCTGCTGCGCTTCAATGGGGAGCGGCTGGCCCCCATGCTGGGCCGCGACGCTGCCGCAACCCTTTCCGGCCTGCTGGAGCGGCGACAGATCGCCGTGGAGGAGGCGCTGGAGGCGTTGCGCCTGCAATACCCCACCTATGCCGAAGCGGTGCAGGAGCGCTATCTGGCCCGCGCCGGCCTGCGCTTCGAGGAGCGGTCGCTGAACCTCCTGTTCGAGGAGGCGCTGATCAGCCGCGAAATCCTCCAGGACCTGAGCCGCGAGCTACGCGAACGCAGGCGGGAGGTGGAGCGGCCGCCGGCACTGGACCTGGGTCTTTCCACCTCCGAGCTGGTTGACCGCGTCTCCCTCTTCTCCGGCCTGCCGGAGGACCGGCTGAAGCGGATCGAGAAGCTGTTCCGTCCCCGTCTGACCGTGCCCGACGAGATCATCGTCCGCCGCGGCGAGCGGGGCGACTCCATGTATGTGGTCGCCTCCGGCGCCGTGCTGGTCAAGGTGCCCGGACTGGCCCATCCGGTGCGGCTGGGCAGCGGCGACGTGTTCGGGGAGATGGCGCTGCTCTATGACGAGCCGCGCAACGCCGACGTGATCTCGAGCGCCTATTGCCGGCTGCTGGTTCTCCAGCGGCGCGATCTGGCCCGCCTCTTCGAGGAAGACCCCGCCCTGCGCGCCCACTTCTACGACGTTGCCGTCCGGCGACTTCCGAGGGCAGGCTAGCAGCCGTCGGTCAGGCGGCCCCCCGCCGATCCTCCAGCGTCAGCTTGGCAAGTAGCCGGACCTGGTTTCGCCGGCCGCCTGTGCCAAACTGTCGAGCCGGCGCAATACCCGCCGTGGCAGAGAGACATTGATCCGCTCCACCGTGTCGTCCAGCAATGCGGGGTCGACAGTCATGAAGCCGAATGTCCAGCCTTTGAAATCCGGGTTCGCACGGATCGCGTCCAGTGACGAGGGGGCCGGAACAGCGGTGACGGCATCCAGGGCCGCGTCGACCCAGGCCGCCGCAGCCTCCTCGGCAGCTTGAATGGCTTCGTCCAGGCTTTCGCCGGCCGAGAAGCACCCTGGCAGATCGTGCACTACGACGCCAAAAGCTGTTTCCCCGCTGCCCGGTTCGATCGCGATGGGATAGCGCATCGACCCCTCCTCAGAGCCTCGCCTGCATGCGGATCGCCGTCATAAGCCCGGTCCCGAGGTCTTTCTTCGGGTGCGGTACAACCAAGTGGCCGGGACGATCAGGATGTTTGAAGACGTGATGGGACCCGCGGACCCGATCCGGCATCCAACCTGCTGCTTTCAACTCGCGTATCAGGTCCGCGCCCCTCATGGCGCACATCACACACACGCCGCTTTGCCCCAGCTAGCCGGGGCCCGCCTCACCCCTCGGCCAAGGGCAGGCGGATCAGCATGCTGAGGCCGCCCTCGTCGCGGTTGCGGGCTTCCACCGTGCCGCCGATGGCTTCGGCGTTGCGGCGCACGACCCACAGGCCGATGCCGTAATGGGCCATGCCGTCTTCTCCCGCGCGCACCGGCAGGTTGGCGCCGCCCTGCCCGCCGCCGCTTCCGCCGGGACGCTGGGAGAAATAGCGCTCGAATATCTTGTCCAGGTTCGACGGCTCGACGCCCGGCCCCTCATCGTCGATGGTGAACTCGACGGACTTGCCGACACGACGCAGAGCCACCCTCAGCACCCCGCCGGGCGGCGAGAAGCTGATGGCGTTGTCGATGACGTTCTCGACGATGGTTTCCAGCAGATCCTCGCCGGCCCGGACCACCTGCCCCCGCTCCACCCGCGGGGCGAGATGAACCTGCCTCTCCTCCAATACGCCGCGGTAGCCCAGCAGCACCCGCTCCAGCAGGGCGGAGAAGTCGATGCGCTGGCGCGGCGGCTCCAGCAGGTCGGCCGCCGTCTCGTCCATACGGCGGACGAAGGAGACCAGCCCGTCCAGCCGTTCCACCGACGTCTCGATCATGTCCAGGGCGCGGCGACCGCGGGTATCCTCCGCCGGGACGATGCGCTTCAGAGGCTCCACGGCCTGCCGGATGATGGCGATCGGCGTCTTGAAGGCGTGGGCGTTGTCCTCCGCGGCGCGGCGGAGATTGACGGCGGAGTTGTGCAGCGTGGCGACCAACCGGTCGAAATCCTCCGCCACCGGAGCCAGCTCCGGCACCGTGTTGTGGGCGGTGAAGGTCAGCCCCCGGCCGCGCGGATCGGCGCCGCGGGACTGCACCAGATTGCGGGCCAGATCGCCGAAGCGGCGCAGGTTGCGCCAGATCTCCAGCATCAGCACCATGACGATGGCGGCCATGGCCAGATAGATCAGGGCGGCAGCCTGGACTTCCGGCGTCTTCCAGTAGGGCCGGCTCGTCCCCCCGAAGGCATCCGCCGTGTGGGAGGTGACGACGGCCCAGCAGCCCATTTCCGTCTGCACCGGGGCGATGGAGGTCAGCAGTTCCAGCCCGCCCTTCTCGGTCGGCACCGGGATGGCCAGCGGCTGGTCGCCGGCGCAGCTCGCCGCCAGACGGACCAGGACGCCCTGCTTGATGAGGCGCTGCCGCTCCAGATCCAGCATGGCGGTGGAAACCGCGGGAGCCGAGGCGACGTAGTAGAAGGCCTCGCCGGTTCGGCCCTTGGCGGTGCTGGGCCGCAGCAGCAGGCGGACACGGGTGTGCTCATCGGCGAAGCGGTTCAGCAGGTCGCTCAGCCCCGTCAGGGCGGAACCGTCCAGCCGCTGCAGCTCCGGCGCCAGGGCGCGGGAGATGAGCTGGCCCTGCTGCTGGGCGCTTCGCAGCAGCAGGATCTGGTTCTGCTGGTCGGCCTCGCGGAACCGCTCATAGACCAGTACCGGCACGGCCAGGAAGACGAGCCCGACCAGCACCAGCCGCCCGGCCAGCGACCGGGCGAGCAGGGAAAGCCTGCCGCGCCGCCGGCCGGGACGGGACGATTCGTCTTCCCGCCTGGACGTATGTCCGTCCATGACGGCCGCCCGCGGAACCGGCGCGGAAGGCGCCGCCTGATGGGGAACGGGCTGGTGCACCGACACGATGGATCAGGCGGCGCCGGTCAGGCGCGGTCCTTCGGCGCGCCGGTCAGCTCGGCCGGGTGCCGGTCGGACCAGCGATAGCCGAAGCCGGGATAGTTCTCGATCTCGTCGAAGCCGGTGTCGACGGCGCGGAACTTGTGGCGGATGCGCTTGATGAAAGCGCGGACATTGGCGCGGTAGCCGGCCGGGCCGTAGCCCGCCACGAAATCCTTGCCATGCACCAGATCGTAGAGGTCGCGGTAGGAGACGTCCTCCCCGGCCCGGGTCGCCATCAGCTTCACGATGTTGAATTCGGTCAGCGTCAGGTCGATGCGGGTGTCCTTCCAGAAGGCGCGCGCCACGTCCAGACGCAGCTCCAGCGAGCCGCGGCGGTAGACCTGCCCCAGGAGCTCGTTGTTGACGGCGTTGGGCTGCGCCTCCTCGGCGGTCGGCTTGCGGCCCTGGATGATGAGCTGCATGCGCTTCAGCAGGATCGGCAGGGAGCGCGACTTCTCCACGAAGTCCACGGCTCCGCCGGTCAGCGCCGTCTCCTCATAGATCTGGTCGGACAGCACGGTCAGGAAGATGACCGGAATGTCGATGTCGCGGGCCCGGAGCTGGCGCAGCGTCTCGATCCCGTCCATGCGGGGCATGCGCCAGTCCAGCAGGATCAGGTCGGCGGAGCCGCCATTGATGAAATAGTCCAGGGCGGTGTGGCCGCGGTCGAACGGCACGACCTCGAACCCCTCGTCCGAGAGGTTCATGCCGAGCGATTCCCGAAACAGATCGTCGTCATCCACCAGTGCGATGCGAGCGAGGGGCATCATGCTGATTTCCCTCTCCCCAGGCCTGGGCGACAAGTTCGGCAAGGCATTGCTGATCGACATCGGGCTGCTCGTCCGTGCTGGTGAGTTCATAGGACAACGTTCGGAAGTCCCGCGTGGTCATTTCCATGAACATGAACACGCGAAGGACACAGCGTTCGCTGGCGTACTGCCAGGTCTTCGCCGGCGGAATCTCCTGGGTCCAGGCTGGCTGGCCCAGGAGGTCCAGCGTCTCCGCTTCGGTCATGCCGACCAGGACGCCGGGATCGATCTTCGCCGCCACCGCCGCGGTCTGCTGGCTGGCGGCATCCACCGGTTCCGGCCGCTGCTGCGGCAGGACCACGGCGGGAATGGCGACGGGCTTCGGCTTGGGCTTCGCCTTCGGAACCGGCGAGGTGGGCGCCAGCGCCGGTGCCGGGTCCGGCGGCGGCAGAACGGCCACCTGCGTGTTCAGCGGCTGCGCCTGCTCCTGCGGCCGCTCGGCGCAGCTTACCAGGAGGCCGGCAGCCACCAGCAGCGCCATCGCGCAGCTCAGCAGGCCGTTCAGCCCACGCCCATGGGCGCCGCAGACCGCGGATGCGGCCTTCGCCACCGCCACTGGCGTTGCGCCGCCGGGAAATTCCCGCAGCGCCGGATTGCTGTCCGCCGTCTGAAACACGTACCACCGTCCTCCTGCCAAGGTCCGAAGGCTTTCCGCGAACGGAGACAAAATCATGTCGTAGATGCGACAAAACTTCGACCCGTGAACAGTCTTTCTTAGGACCAAAATTGGCCTGGATGGTGAATTGTCGGTTAAGAAAAGCTGGCCTACCCCCTTTTCGTTGCAACGCGGAGCGTACAAACCTTCGGTGGGGGTAGACCCCTAGCCCTGTTACGGCCGAGACGTTGCCTTCTATTGCATTCCGCCCTGAATTGCCCGTGAGAATAGGGAGTCATCTACTCCATTATTGTGGACAAATTCAGCCGAAGTCGAGACAGAGACGTGCCGTTTCCAAGGCACTGGAGGGACAAGGCGAATCGCAAGGGTCCGACAGCGAAGCGGCGGGTTCCGGAGACCGGAGCCCGCCGCTGTCCCGCCATGGACCGGTGCCGCCGAAACGTACCTGATCCTGGACTTACCGCCATTCGCTGGCGCTCAGCCGGATGGGCACAGGCTGTTGCGATGAGTCCGCCCTGGGCGGCGCATGAAGCCCTGCCGCAAATGATCCGGCCGTGTTTCCGGCCATGTGGGACACAGGCCGGCATGTTCCCCGTTATGACGGATGCGCTCCGCCGCCCGGGTATGGGAAGCCTGACTCGCCTGTCCCGCGGGGTCAACGGCCAGGACGGCATGGCGCGCCGCGTCCGCTACCCGGCACGCACATGGCTCCGGCCTGTCTCCTTCCCGGCAGCGGATGGCGCAAACGCGCCGGGCGGAACGGAGTGTGCCTCGTCCTGTTAAGCGACGGAATCCCAGCCCACGCCGAAAGCGGCGCAGGGCATGACAGGCACACGAACAAGCTCAAGGAGGCCTCGAATGGCGATGGGCGACACCACCGGCTCCGCAGGACGTGGATCGCAAGACCAGAATGGCAACCGCGCCGAGCGTGAGGCGAAGGAGAAAGCCACCCAGGCCAAGCAGGCCGCGTCCGATACGACGAACGACCTGAAGGCGCAGGCGCAGCACAAGGGCGAGGAGTTGACCGAGGCCGCGAAGGAGCGGGCCCGCGAGACCTTCAATCGCCAGCAGAGCTTCGCCGCCAGCCAGATCGAAGGCGTGGCTCACGCGCTGCGTCAGGCGGCCGACCAGCTGAACAAGGAAGACCAGGGTATGACGGCCCGCTATGTGGGCGAGGCCGCCAGCCGGGTCGAGCGTTTCGCCGACACGGTGCGCGACCGCAACCTGGACGACCTGCTGGCCCAGACCGAGCGCTTCGCCCGGCGTCAGCCGGAGCTGTTCCTGGGCGGCGCGCTGTTGGCCGGCATGGCGCTGGGCCGCTTCCTCCGCGCCTCCTCCCACCGCGGCCATGTCCGCAGCCAAGCAGCGTCCGGCACGGGCGGCAGCTATGGAAGCAGCAGCTACGGCGGCGGCAGCTATGGCCGGTCCATGGGCGCTGGAGGCGCCGGGGGCCGCCCTTTCGGGGCTAGCCGCACCGGCGGCGCTGGCTATGGGTCCAGCGGATATGCCGGTGCGCGCGGCCGCGCCTACAATGCCGACGACGGCGACGATGCCGCCAGCTACGGCTCGTCCGGCGGCATGGACGAGATGACCCGGCGCATGCGGACCCACAGCTCCCGCGCCGACGAGTATGCGCACTATCCGGCGGCCGACGGGCTCGCGGGGCGCAACACCCCCGATCCGCTTGGCAGCACCTCTTCCACCGGGCTTGAGGGCGGGGGAGGCATGGGCTTTTCGGCCGGCGGTTCCGGCGGCGGCACAGGCGGCGGAAGCGGTCCGGGCGCCACCGGTTCCGACCAGCGCACGACGGCCATGAACCTCAGCAACCAGCCCTCCTCCATGGGTGCGGGGGCCGGCGGCCGCGGCGCGCCGACCGGCGGTACCGGTGCAGGCGGTCTGGGCGATACCGGCACCAGCCGTATGGCGGGCACGCCGGGCTCCACCGGGGTCGGCTTCGGCGCCGGCAAGGCCGGTGAGGCGGGCGGCGCGGGCGGCGGTCTCGGCACCGGGGCGGCCACGACGGGCCAGCAGACCCCCGGCGGCAAGGGTACGACGACCACCAACCCGACCAGCGGCAGCACCATGACCAGCGGCGGCGGCAAGAGCGGCGGCTCCACCGCGCCGAGCGACAGCGCGCTGGGCACCCATGGCATCGGGTCCGAACGTGCGGCCGGGAACGACAAGTCCGGCGGCAAGAAGGACAAGGCATGAGCAGCGACCGTAAGTCGGATGTCGTGACCCCGCGCGAGCGCAGCGACGCCGCGCGGGAGCACAACCCCCACCCGGCCTCCGGTCCGGCTGTCGGAGCCCGTCACCGGCCGGGCGCCCATGACGATCAGACCGGGCAGACCGGCATGAACAGCACGGCCGACCGCGACCTCCAGCAGAAGCCGGCCAAGCCCACGACCACCCGTCCAGGAGGGTTCAGCCCATGACCGTGTATAATGATCCTGCCGGGCCCGACCGCCCCGAGCGCATTGACCCGGCCGGCGTGGAGCCGGCCCGCGACGACCGTCCGCTGACGTCGCTGTTCAGCGAGCTTGCAACCGAGACCTCCGCCCTGATCCGCAAAGAGATCGAGCTGGGCAAGGCGGAGCTGTCCGAGAAGGCCGCGCAGGCCGGCAAGGGCGCCGCGAGTCTGGCGATCGGCGGGGCCGTGGCCTACACCGGCGTGATCTTCCTGCTTCTGGCCCTGACCTTCGGTCTGGCCAACTGGCTGCCGCTCTGGGCGTCGGCGCTGATCGTCGGCGGCCTGGTGCTGATCGTCGGCCTGGTCATGCTCGCCAGCGGTCGGAACAAGCTGAAGGCGAGCAATCTCGCCCCCAACCGCACCATCGAAACCATCAAGGACGACGGCCGCTGGGCCAAGGCCCAGGTCGGACGCTGATCCCGTCGATTCCGTCCGCAAGGACGGCCGTACAGGACCCGCGGGCCGGGGCCAACAACGTCCAACCAGCGTCCGGCCTCACCGGGCAGCGGCCCGGTGGACGACGGAAGGAGGAAGAAGATGACTTATCAGACGGAAGCCCCCGACTATCGCAGCGCCTACCGCGACTTCGATTACGAGGACGACCACGACGACCGCGACTGGGACGACCGGATCGAGGATACGATCAAGGACAACAAGCTGCCTCTGGCCCTGATCGGGCTGGGCATCGGCTGGATGCTGCTGTCCAGCGCCCGCGAGACGGAAATGTACCAGCAGTACAGCCACCAGATGTCGGACCGCACCCGCGGCCTGCGTCAGCGCGCCCGCAGCACCTTCGACGACTACCGGAACCGCGCCGAAAGCGCCGTCGGCCGGAGCAGCGGCGACAAGGGCAGCGGGTCCAGCACCGATGCCGGCTATGACCGCATCGCCGACTACGACGCCCGCCAGGACTATGCTTCCAACAGCGGTTCGGGCAGCAGCTGGCGCAGCGGCATGAGCGAGCGCTACGGCCATGTGACCGACCGCGCCCGCGGCATGGGCCGCAATACCTCCATGCGGGCGCGTCAGGTCGGCCGGTCCTTCTGGGACATGGTGGATGAGCATCCGCTGGCGGTGGGGCTGATGGGCGTTGCCCTGGGCGCCGCGATGGGCGCCAGCCTGCCGGCCACCGAGACTGAGGATGAGTGGCTGGGCGATTACCGCGACCGCACCATGGACCAGCTCTGGTCGCGCGGTCAGGAGACCGCCCGCCAGGCCACCGACGTGGCCAAGGAAGCGGTCAGCGCCGGCGCGCACGCCGCCCGCGAGACGGCCGAGCGCCGCGCCGAGGAGCAAGGCCTGACCGGAAATGGCGGCAACGGCTCCACGTCGAGCACGGGCAATGGCAGCACGGGCAGCAGCAACAAGTCCTGACGCACAGCGCTCCCGCAATCACTGGTCAATCGACCCCGAGCCCCGCGCCCACCCGGCGCGGGGCTTTTTCCGTCAAATACTTGGGCCATGCAAGGCACCCTCTCCGCCGATGCATGGCCGCGGACCCGATACGGCTTGACTGAACGCTCCGCAGCGCACACTTAAAGCGTACTGAATTGGTCCGGATTGGAAACCCCGATCCGGACCCGCTTTCCGCCGCGGGAGGAGCCCGGACATGATCAGGCTCAGCAAGCTGACCGACTATGCCGTCGTCGTCCTGACGGAGATGACCAGGGTGGAGCCCGGCACGGGCAAGCCCGCCGTCTTCACCGCGCCGGCGCTGGCCGACCGCACGGCCGCACCCGTGCCGACGGTGCAGAAGGTGCTGAAGCTGCTGGCCCGGGACGGCATCGTGGTCTCCACGCGCGGGGCCGCGGGCGGCTACAGCCTGGCTCGGCCGGCCGACCGCATCTCGGTCGCGGAGATCATCACCGCCATCGATGGCCCGATCGCGCTGACCGACTGCGTGGATGGCGGCGAGGGAAGCTGCGGCGTCCAGCCGCTGTGCCCCATGCGGGGCAACTGGGACAAGGTGAACCGGGCGGTCCGCACCGCCCTGGACGGGGTTTCGCTGGCCGATATGGCCGTGCCGTCCCTGCCCGCCTTCGAGGTCACGGCCAAGTCGGCGCGCGGCGCCGTGATGGCCGGCTGACCCGGCGGACGGAACGGTAGAGCACACAGGTTCGAGCAAGAGGGACGAGGCACATGGCCGCCACCGAACAGACGATCGAGCAGGTCCGCACCCTGACGGAGGCCAAGTACAAGTACGGCTTCTATACCGACATCGAGTCGGAGATGGCGCCGAAGGGTCTCAACGAAGATACGGTCCGCTTCATCTCCGCCAAGAAGAATGAGCCGGAATGGCTGCTGGAGTGGCGGCTCAAGGCCTATCGTCATTGGCTGACGATGGAAGAGCCCTCCTGGGCGATGCTGAACTATCCGAAGATCGACTACCAGGACGCCTACTACTACGCGGCACCGAAGACCAAGGCCGGCCCGAAGTCCCTGGACGAGGTCGATCCGGAGCTGCTGAAGACCTATGAGAAGCTGGGCATCCCGCTGAAGGAGCAGGCGATCCTGGCCGGCGTCGAGGGTGCGGGCGACACGCCCGCCGTGGCCGTGGACGCCGTGTTCGACAGCGTCTCCGTCGCCACCACCTTCAAGAAGAAGCTGGAGGAGAAGGGCATCATCTTCTGCTCCATCTCCGAGGCGATCCAGAACCATCCGGAGCTGGTGCGGCAGTATATGGGCTCCGTCGTGCCCTACTCCGACAACTACTTCGCCACGCTGAACAGCGCCGTCTTCACGGATGGCAGCTTCGTCTACATCCCGAAGGGCGTCCGCTGCCCGATGGAGCTGTCCACCTATTTCCGCATCAACGCCAAGAACACCGGCCAGTTCGAGCGCACCCTGATCATCGCGGACGAGGGCAGCTACGTCAGCTATCTGGAGGGCTGCACCGCTCCCCAGCGCGACGAGAACCAGCTCCACGCCGCGGTGGTCGAGCTGGTCGCGCTGGACGACGCCACCATCAAGTACAGCACGGTCCAGAACTGGTATCCGGGCGATGAGAACGGTGTGGGCGGCATCTACAACTTCGTGACCAAGCGCGCCGCCTGCCGCGGCCGGAACAGCAAGGTGTCCTGGACGCAGGTGGAGACCGGCTCCGCCATCACCTGGAAGTATCCGAGCTGCATCCTGCAGGGCGACGGGTCGGTGGGCGAGTTCTACTCGGTCGCCATCACCAACAACCGCCAGCAGGCCGACACCGGCACCAAAATGATCCACATCGGGAAGAACACCCGGTCCACGATCGTCGCCAAGGGCATCGCCGCCGGCAAGTCCAACAGCACCTATCGCGGGCTGGTGAAGATCCTGCCCAAGGCGGAGGGTGCGCGGAACTACACCCAGTGCGACAGCCTGCTGATCGGCGACAAATGCGGGGCGCACACCGTGCCCTACATCGAGAGCAAGAACCGCACCGCCCGCATCGAGCACGAGGCCACCACGGCCAAGATCAGCGAGGACCAGCTCTTCTACTGCCGCTCCCGCGGCTTGGCGGAAGAGGACGCGGTCGGCCTGATCGTCAACGGCTTCTGCAAGGAGGTCCTGAAGGAACTCCCCATGGAATTCGCCGTGGAAGCCCAGAAGCTGGTGAGCATCAGCCTTGAGGGAAGCGTGGGGTAAGGAAAGCAAGCCCGTAGGTCGGATTAGCGGGCAACCGCCCGCGTAATCCGACGCTCCCTGGTGCGAGGAACGATGTCGGATCACGGCGCATCGCGCCTGATCCGACCTACCAATGAACGGATGTCACGTCATGCCACTGCTCGAAATCAAGAACCTGCACGCCACCATCGACGGCAAGGAGATCCTCAAGGGGGTCGACCTCGCCATGAATCCGGGCGAGGTCCATGCCATCATGGGCCCGAACGGCAGCGGCAAGAGCACGCTCTCCTACGTGCTGGCCGGCCGCGAGGGCTATGAGGTCACCGAGGGGCAGGTGCTGTTCGACGGGCAGGACCTGCTGGAGCTGGAGGCGGAGGAGCGTGCCGCCGCCGGCCTGTTCCTGGCCTTCCAGTACCCGGTGGAAATCCCCGGCGTCACCAACGCCACCTTCCTGAAGGAGGCGCTGAACGCCATCCGGAAGAGCCGGGGCGAGTCGCCGCTGGACGCGATGCAGTTCCTGAAGCTGATCCGCGCCAAGGCCGCCGACCTGAACATGACCGACGAGATGATCAAGCGCTTCGTCAATGTCGGCTTCTCCGGCGGCGAGAAGAAGCGGAACGAGGCGCTGCAGATGGCGGTGCTCCAGCCCCGGCTGGCCATCCTGGACGAGACCGACAGCGGCCTGGACATCGACGCGCTGAAGATCGTCGCCGACGGCGTCAACAAGCTGCGCACGCCCGACCGCGCCATGCTGGTCATCACCCACTATCAGCGCCTGCTGGACTACATCGTGCCCGACGTGGTGCACGTCCTGGCCAACGGGCGCATCCAGCGGACCGGCGGCAAGGAGCTGGCGCTGGAGCTGGAGCAGAAGGGCTACGCCGAGTACGGCGCCAACGAAGCGGCCTGACGGCAGGAGGAGCGGCCATCGTGGCCCACGAACCGCGCATCACGCTGGAATTGGGGACGGATGCCGCCGCGGCCGCCATGGCCGTGGTGCTGCCGGGCCTGGGCGCGTTCAACGCGACCCGGCTGCCGGCGCCCGCCACCCGGTACGGCGTGCTGGCGCGGGACATGGGCACGGATGCGGTCCTGGCCGGGATCAGCGTCGTGGTCTACGGCACCATCGGCTACAGCCACTGGGCCGGCTGGGCTGTTCCGGCGGCGGAGGGCGGCCCGGCCTTGCCTGCCGTCGTGACGCGCGCCGCCCGGGCCGCCCAGGTCCGCGGCTGCACCCGGCTGGAGGCGCATGTCCGCGCCCATGACGACATGTCGCCCTATGAGGCGCTGGGCTTCCGCCCCACGGTCCGGGTGCCCGACCATATCGCCGGCGGCGACTATACGGTCATGGCGCTGGAGCTTCCTGCCGACCTGCCGCCCGCCATTCCGGAGGGCGTGTCGCTGGAGCTGCGGGAGCCGATCTCCCGCCTCTTGGCCGGCGAGATGTGGACCCGCCTGGACCGCCGCCGCCAGTCCCGCCTGCCGGAACGGCCGCGCTGGGCCTGCGCCCTGGTCCGCCAGAGCGAAACCGTGATGGGCGGCGCCCTCTGCTACGGCACGGCCGGCGACTTCATGGTGGACATGGTCTGGCTGGACGAGACGCTCCGCGGCCGCAACCTCGGCCTGGAGATGTTGACCCGCGCCCTGGAGGCCGGGCGGGACATGGGCTGCACCCGCGCGGGCGTGGAGACCATGGACTGCCAAGCGCCGGGCTTCTACCCCAAGGCCGGCTTCGCCCCCATCGCCTATGTTCCGAGCGACGTGCCCGGCATGGGCATGACCTTCTTCCGCATGCGGCTTTGAGCCGGCAGATAGCAAGTCGAACGATCATGACGAACGAAACGACCCAGACCCCGGCGCCCGTCCAGGCCTATCTCGACCAGTACAAGGCCGCCCTCGGCAGCCTGCCCGGCACCGGCCTGCCCTGGCTGACGGAGCTGCGCGCGGCGGGCATCGACCGGTTCGCCAAGACCGGCTTCCCCACCCAGCGGAACGAGGCGTACCGCTTCACCAGCCTGCGCGCGCTGGAACGGCAGAACTTCGCCGTGGCCCCCCGCGGCGGCGCAGCCGTGGTGCCGGAGCAGGTACCGGTCGTGGTGGAGGGCAGCCACCGGCTGGTCTTCGTGAATGGCCGCTTCGACGCCGCCCTGTCCAGCATCGGCAACCTGCCCCAGGGCGTGGTGCTGGAGAGCATGGCCGCGGCCCTGACCGGCAATCCGGAGCTGGTGGCCGAGAATCTTGGCCGCACCGCCACCCTGGACGGGCACCCGCTTCTGGCCTTGAACATGGCCTTCCTGGGCGACGGCGTCGTGCTGCGCATTCCCCGCGGCACGGTCGTGCGGGAACCGGTGGAGCTGACCTTCCTGGCCGCCGAGGGGGCTGAAGGCCAGTCCTGGCATCCCCGCATCCTGGTCCTGGCGGAGCAGAATTGCGAGGCCACGCTGGTGGAGCAGCATCTGTCCCTGGCCGGCGGCCGCTACTTCGCCAACGTGGCGGCGGAGATCGTGGTGGGTTCCGGTGCCCGCATCCGCCACTACAAGCATCAGGGGGAAGGCCCGGACGCCATCCACATGGCGACCGTCACCACCCGCATCGCCCGCGACGCCACCTATGACAGCTTCACGCTGAACACCGGCTCCATCCTGTGCCGGCATGAGGCGCGGACCCTGCTGGACGATGTGAACGGCTCCTGCCATGTCTCCGGCGCCTATGCCGTGCGCGGCAAGCAGCACACCGACTTCACCAGCTTCATCGACCATGTGAAGCCGCACTGCACCAGCCGCCAGGTGGTGAAGGGCGCCATCGACGATGAGGCCCGCGCCGTCTTCCAGGGCAAGATCGTGGTGCGGCCGGACGCGCAGAAGACCGACGGCTACCAGCTCAACCGCGCCCTGCTCCTGTCCGACCGGGCGGAGATCAACGCGAAGCCGGAGCTGGAGATCTATGCCGACGACGTGAAGTGCAGCCACGGGGCGACAGCAGGCGAGCTGGACGACGCCCAGCTCTTCTACCTGCGCGCCCGCGGCATCCCGCTGGAGCAGGCCCGCGGCCTGCTGATCGCCGCCTTCCTGGACGAGGCGATGGAGGAGATCGCGGACGAGACCGTGCGCGCCGTCCTCCAGTCCCGCGTCCACGCCTGGCTGGGGGCGCGCTGAGCCATGCCGGCCCTCGCCGCCCCCGACATCCGCATCACGGTGCAGCGCCCGCCGGTCCAGTCGGACACGGCGTGGATCGACGCGGCCGTGGCGCGGCAGGAGGTGGCGGTGCTGGGCGGCTCCCGCCGGCCTGTGGGCATCTTCGCCCGCGACGCGCAGGGCCGGGTGACGGGCGGCATCAGCGCCCAGCGGATCGGGCCGGACTTCTATGTCCATCTCCTGTGGGTGGACAGCGCCTTGCGCGGCACGGGGCTTGGCCGGGCGTTGATGCTGGCCGCGGAGCATGCCGCCCATGCCCGCGGGGCGAAGCGCATCTTCCTGAACACCATCACCTTCCAGGCGCCCGGCTTCTACGCCCGTCTGGGCTATGCGGAGGAAGGGCGGCTGGTGGATTTCATCCAGGGCAGCGACCGGCATTATTTCCGGAAAAGTGTCGCGGCCGTCCCCCTTCCCGCTCTGCCCGCCGGCCTTGCCCTGGACATCACCGACAGCCCCGCCAAGGCGGACGTCCAGGCGATCGACGACGGCCTGACGGCGCATTGGAACGAGCACGCCGCCCCCTATGAGGAGATCGCCGCCCTGGCCCGCGGGGCCTCTGGCGCGCTGGTCGCCGGGGCCGTCGGCGTGCTGGACAATGGCAGCTTCACCCTGGTCCACATCTGGACGAGGGAAGAGGCCCGCGGCCAGGGTCTGGGCCGCCGGCTGGCGCGGGAGCTGGAGGATGCGGCGCGGGCCGCGCGCTGCCGCCACGCCACCGCCTATCCCATGGACTGGCAGTCGCCCGGCTTCTTCGAACGGCTGGGCTACGCCGCCCTGTTCCGGGTGAACGATTACACCGCCGGCCACGGCCGGACCTGGATGCGCAAGGATCTGAGTGCATGAGCAACACCGCGCCCCTTGGGACCGCCACGGCTCCCCACGGCAGCAACGCGCCCTATGACGTGATGCGCGTCCGCCAGGATTTCCCGATCCTGTCCCGTCTGGTGCATGAGAAGCCGGGCCGTCCGGGCAAGCCCCTGGTCTATCTGGACAATGCCGCCAGCGCGCAGAAGCCGCGGCAGGTGATCGACGCCATGTCCCGCCTGCTGGAGGAGGATTACGCCAATGTCCATCGCGGCGTCCATTTCCTCTCCCAGCGCTCCACCGACCTGTACGAGGCCACGCGCGACAAGGTCGCCGCCTTCCTGAACGCGCCCAGCCGGGAGAACATCGTCTTCACCCGCAACGCGACGGAGGCGATCAACCTCGTCGCCCAGAGCTGGGGCGGGAAGCATCTGAAGGCCGGCGACACCGTGCTGCTGTCGCATATGGAGCACCACGCCAACATCGTGCCCTGGCAGCTCCTGCGCGACCGGATCGGCATCGGCATCAAGGTGGTGCCGGTGCTGGACGACGGCGCGCTGGACATGGACGCCTATGCGGACATGCTGACCGACGACGTCAAGCTGGTCGCCATCACCCATGCCAGCAACGTGCTGGGCACGGTGAACCCGGCCAGGGAGATCGTCCGGCTGGCCCGCGCCAAAGACAAGACCGTGCTGCTGGACGGCAGCCAGGCCGCAGTCCACATGCCGGTGGATGTGCAGTCCATCGATCCGGACCTCTATGTCTTCACCGGCCACAAGCTGTACGGCCCGACTGGCATCGGCGCGCTCTACGGCCGGAAGGAGGTTCTGGACTCCATGCCGCCCTACCAGGGCGGCGGCGACATGATCTCCACCGTCACCTTCGAGAAGACTACCTACCGGGAAGCTCCCTACCGCTTCGAGGCCGGCACCCCGCCGATCATCGAGGGGGTGGGATTGGGGGCCGCCATCGACTATGTGAAGGAGATCGGAATGGACGCCATCATGGCCCATGAGCAGCGCCTGCTGGCGCATGCCATGGACCGGCTGGCGGACATCGAGGGGCTGCGCCTGATCGGCACGGCGCCCGGCAAGGCGGCCATCATCAGCTTCACCATCGACGGCATCCACCCGCACGACATCGGCACGCTGCTCGACCGCGCCGGCGTCGCCGTCCGGGTGGGCCGCCACTGCACGGAGCCCTTGATGGAGCGGTTCGGCGTCGGGGCCACGGCGCGGGCCAGCTTCGGGCTCTACAACACCGAGGACGAGGCCGCGATGCTGGCGGACGCCGTCCGCGCGGCGAAGGATTTCTGGGGGTAAGGCATGTTCGACGATCTACGTGACCTCTACCAGGAAGTGATCCTGGACCATGGCAAGAACCCGCGGAACTTCGGCAAGCCGGCCAGCTTCAACCGCACGGCCCGGGGCGACAACCCCATGTGCGGCGACAAGATCACCGTCTATCTGACGGTGGGCGAGGACGGGATCATCCAGGATGCCGGCTTCGACGGCCGCGGCTGCGCCATCAGCCAGGCCAGCGCCAGCCTGATGACGGAGATCCTGAAGGGCAAGCCGGTGAAGGAAGCGGAAGCCCTGTTCGGCAGCTTTCACGACATGTGCACCAAGGATGATGAGGAGTGGACCGACCACGGCCCCGTCGATCCCGATGCCATGGACAAGCTGCAGGTCATGTCTGGGGTGCGCGAATTCCCGATGCGGGTGAAATGCGCCACGCTGGCCTGGCACACCATGAACGCCGCGGTGCATGGCGAGGCCGTGACCTCCACCGAAAACGCCGCGTTCTGAGAGAGGGGAAGAGATGAGTTCCATTGAACGACCGATCGCCCCCGACGTCACCATGGGCGCCCCGGTGGACATTCCGGAGGGGGAGCGGCTGCCGCCCGACGCGCCGCTCCACGACCGCGTGATTGAGGCGCTGAAGACCGTCTACGACCCCGAAATCCCGGTGAACATCTATGAACTCGGCCTTGTCTATAAGTGCGAGGTGGATGAGGACGGCGATGTCGACATCGAGATGACCCTGACCGCCCCCGGCTGCCCTGTGGCCGGCGAGATGCCCGGCCAGGTCCAGGGCGTCGTGCGCCAAGTCGAGGGCGTCGGCGACGTGCAGGTCGAAATCGTCTGGGAGCCGGCCTGGGACCCCAGCCGCATGTCCGACGAGGCCCGGCTGACCCTGGGAATGTTCTGATTTCGTGCCGTCCGGCGTTGCTGGACGGTACTTCTCAACCGTCATCCCGGTCGGGCAACATGGATGAAAACGGAGGGTATCGCCATGACCACCCTTAAGGAGCGCCCCAAGGCGCTCACCATCACCGACGCGGCGGCCGAGCGCGTGAAGTCGCTGATCGCCAAGGCGGACAAGCCGATCATCGGGCTGCGCGTCGGCGTCAAGGCGCGCGGCTGCTCCGGCATGAGCTACTTTGTAGAATATGCCGAGGAGAAGAAGAAGTTCGAGGAGGTGGTGGAGGACAAGGGCGTCACCATCCTGATCGACCCCGCGGCCACCATGTTCCTGCTGGGCTCGGAGATGGATTACCAGGACGACAAGTTCCAGTCCGGCTTCACCTTCAAGAACCCGAACGAGAAGGCCCGTTGCGGCTGCGGCGAGAGCTTCACCGTCTGATCCGGCTGCCCGTCAGGCGGCCGGCTCCGCAGTTTCCAGATCCGCCATCTCGGCCTCGCCGACGATGAACCCGGCGGAGGGGGCGAACCTCCCCTCCACCCTGGCCTTGAACTCAAGGCCGGACCGCGCGAACCCATGGACCATCCGCCCCTGCTCCCCCGCCTGTCCCCCGGGCATGCGGGACAGGGCCGATGGCAAGGACGGGTTCATCACCCTCACCCGCCATAGCCGGTCATAGCGCTGCCATTCCTGGTCCGCCATGCCGATCACCTGCTTGGGCTGCCGCTTCAGCGCCTCGATGCGCTGCTCCGCCTCTTCCGTCGACCGGTTGATCCCGTGGATCGCCTCCTCCGCCTCCTCGATGGCCTGACGGATCGCCGCCTCGTCCCGGCGGGCAAGGCGCAGCTCGGCGGCGGCGGCATTCTTCTCATCCACCGCGGCAGCGATCCGCCGTTCCGTCCGCTTGATTACCCTGTGCAGCCGCCGGGCCGACAGCACCATGCCGGCCCCGCCCAGGGCCAGGGCGAGAAAGCTGACCACATGCATCCAGGTGATGACGATCATCGGCCGTATCCCGCCTCCGCCCGCGCTTCCGGGGCCGAACTGGCGGCGGCCGGGCGGACCATCGGCTTGGCCGCGACCTGAACCTGGGTCATTTCGCCGACGGAATAGCCCTTGGCCGCCGGAAATGCCGATTGCAGCATGGACCGCGCTGCACGTTCCTGGGAGGCCCAGATCCGCACCACATTGCCATATCGCCAGATGCAGGGCGCGCTGTCGAAATCCTTGTGGGAGGCATCCGCGAAGCGCCGGTGGCTGACCCTGGCGATGAAGAGTTGGCTGCCCAGCGCCGCTTCCCCGAGTTCGTGCAAGACCTCGACCCGGTCGCTTTCCAGCGCGGCCAACGTCATCTCCGTGCGGCTGAGCTTGGATTTCAGGCGGAACCGCTCGGCGTTCCGGCGCTCGCGCAGCACCGCCTGCCGCCGGTTGCCCTCGAGCGTACGGACGGTGAGATTGCGCGTCCGCGTGATCTCCACCTTGATGGCCGCGTAATCGGCGATCCACTCATAGATATCGGGCAGCACGATGCGCAGCAGCTCCATCACGATGGCCGCCGCAAGGCAGGCCGCCGCGAGGGACAGCACGACGACATCGGAGTCCGCGATCTGAAGGTACATCCTGCTCCCCGCATGCCGCCTTCCGGTGGCATCATAGGACGCAACGGCCGCGGACCCGACCCACTCTTTACGTCGAAAACTATTGGGGTATGCAGCGCCTCCATTCGGAGTGCGGCTTGCTGGCGTGACACGGCCCCGGCCCTCGCCTATTCTCCGCCCCGGACGAACATTCCCGGTACCCTCGAGGAAACGGACCTATGGACAAGGGCACGCCGAAGGCCATCCAGCTCAAGAATTACGCGCCCCCGGCCTGGCTGGTGGACACGATCAGCCTGCATTTCGACCTGCGGGACGGCGGCACCACCGTGACCTCCCGCATGGGCGTGCGGCAGAACCCGGCCCGCGCCGCGGAAGGCCCGGCCCCGCTGGTGCTGGACGGCCAGGATATGGAGCTGGTGTCGGTCGCCATCGGCAACCGCGTGCTCTCCCCCGACGAATATGCCGTCACCCCGGACGGCCTCAGCATCTTCAAGCTGCCGGCCGCCGCGGATGTGGAGATCGTGACCCGCATCCGGCCGGAGGAGAACACGGCGCTGGAGGGGCTCTACAAATCCTCGGGCAACTACACCACTCAGTGCGAGGCCGAGGGCTTCCGCAAGATCACCTACTTCCCCGACCGTCCCGACGTGATGGCGAAGTACACGGTGACGCTGGAGGCCGACAAGGACTCCTGCCCGGTGCTGCTGTCCAACGGCAACCGCGTCGATGGCGGGGAGGCCGCGGAGGGCCGCCACTGGGCGCGGTGGGAGGACCCGTGGCCGAAGCCGGCCTATCTGTTCGCGCTGGTCGCCGGCAAGCTGGTCCATGTGGAGGACCGGTTCCGCACCCGTTCCGGCCGGGACGTGCAGCTCCGCATCTATGTAGAGCCCGGCAATGAGGACAAGTGCGCCCACGCCATGGAAAGCCTGAAGAAGTCCATGAAGTGGGATGAGGACGTCTACGGGCTGGAATACGATCTGGACGAGTTCAACATCGTCGCCGTCTCCGACTTCAACATGGGGGCGATGGAGAACAAGGGCCTGAACATCTTCAATACGAAGTACATCCTCGCCCGCCCCGACACCGCCACTGATACCGACTTCCTGGGCATCGAGGCCGTGGTGGCGCACGAGTATTTCCATAACTGGACCGGCAACCGCGTCACCTGCCGCGACTGGTTCCAGCTCTCTCTCAAGGAGGGGCTGACCGTCTTCCGCGACCACCAGTTCAGCGCGGACATGAACTCCGCCCCCGTCCAGCGCATCCAGGAAGTCAGCCGGCTGCGCCAGATCCAGTTCGCGGAGGATGCCGGCCCCACCGCGCACCCCGTCCGCCCGGACAGCTATATCGAGATCAACAACTTCTACACCCCCACCGTCTATGAGAAGGGGGCGGAAGTCCTGCGCATGTACCACACGCTCCTCGGGGCGGCAGGCTACCGCAAGGGCATCGACCTGTATTTCCAGCGGCATGACGGCCAGGCCGTCACCACCGACGACTTCCTGGCGGCCATGCGGGACGCCAATCCGGAGGTCGAGGTGGATTGGGAGCAGTTCCGGCTCTGGTATTCCCAGGCCGGCACGCCGGTGGTGGATGGCGAGGCGGAGTATGACGCCGCGTCCCGGACCTACCGCCTGACCCTGACCCAGACCGTCCCGGCCACCCCCGGCCAGCCGGTAAAGCAGCCCATGCTGATTCCGGTCTCCCTCGGCCTCGTCGGGCCGGATGGGGAGGACATCCCGCTGCGCCTCTGCGGGGAGGATGAGCAGGGTCAAACCAGCCGGGTGGTGCAGTTCACCCAGGCGCAGCAGACCTTCATCTTCCGCGACGTGCCGGCAAAGCCGGTGCCGTCCCTGTTCCGCGGCTTCTCCTCCCCGGTGAAGCTGCGCTTCGGCTATTCGGACGCCGATCTGACCTTCCTCATGGCCCATGACAGCGACGCCTTCAACCGGTGGGAGGCCGGGCAGACCCTGTCCACCCGTCTGATCCTGTCGCTGGTGGCGCAGCGTGCCGCGGGCCAGGAGCTGCGGGTGCCGGATTCCTATGTGGAGGCCATGGCCGCCACGCTGGACCGCGCGTCCGAGGACCCGTTCTTCGCCTCGCTGGTCCTCTCCCTGCCCAGCGAGAACTATCTCGGCCAGCAGATGCCGGTAGTGGATGTGGACGGCATCCACGCCGCCCGCAGCCTGGTCCGCCGCACCGTCGGCACCCGCCTGCGTGACAGACTCCTGACCACCTATGACGCCAACCGGCAGCAGGGCGAGTTCTCCATCACGCCGGATGCGATCGGCCGGCGCGCCCTGAAGAATGCGGCCCTCTCCTATCTGATGACGGCGGAGGATGCGGAGGCCGGCAAGCTGGCCCTGGCCCAGTACCGCGCCGGCGGAGCCATGACCGACGTCCTGGCCGCCCTCACCGCCATCGCGGAAAGCGACCTGCCGGAACGCGACGAGGTGCTGGAGGATTTCGCCCAGCGCTGGAAGGGCGAGGCCCTGGTCATGGACAAATGGTTCATGGTCCAGGCCATGGTCAGCCGTCCGGAGACGGTGGAGCGGGTCACGGCCCTGCTGCAGCATCCCGGCTTCAGCATCAAGAACCCCAACAAGGTCTATGCCCTGGTGGGCGGCTTCGCCGGGAACCCGGTCTGCTTCCACGCGGAGGATGGCAGCGGCTACGCCTTCCTGGCCGACCGGGTGATCGAGCTGGACCGTCTGAACCCGCAGGTCGCCAGCCGCATGGCCAAGCCCTTCGCCCGCTGGCGCCAGTACGACCCCGTCCGCCAGTCCCACGCCCAGCGCGAACTGCAACGCATCAAATCCACTGAGGGCCTGTCGCCCGACGTGTACGAGATCGTGTCGCGGAGCCTGGAGGGCTGACCACCCGTCGACACCGCCAATCGTCCTCGCCCTGGCCACCTTCGGCAACGACCGGCTCAGGGCGAGGGTGACTGAAGCTCCACTCCCCCTCCTCTCCGTCACCCCGGCTTCCGCCGGGATGACGGGAAAAAGGTGAACCACCACCCGCAGGAATGCCCATGACCACCCTCACCGTCCTGCAAGGCGACATCACCACCCTGGACGTGGACGCCATCGTGAACGCCGCGAATGCCCAGTTGGCGGGCGGCGGCGGGGTGGATGGGGCGATCCACCGGGCGGCGGGCCATGCGCAGCTCCAGGCGGCGCTGCGCCCCTTCGGCGGCTGCCGCACCGGCGACGCCGTGATCACGCCGGGCTTCAATCTCAAGGCCCGCCACATCATCCATACCGTCGGCCCGGTCTGGCAAGGCGGCGCGCGGGGGGAGCCGGAGCTTCTGGCCTCCTGCTACCGCCGCAGCCTGGAACTGGCGCTGGAGCATGCTCTCACCACCGTGGCCTTCCCCGCCATCTCCACCGGCATCTATGGCTACCCGCCGGAACGGGCCGCCCCGCTGGCGGTCGCCACGGTACGTGATTTCACCACCGCCAATCCCGGCCTCCGCGAAGTGATCTTCTGCTGCTTCAGCGCCGAAAGCGCCGAGCTGCACCGCAAGGCCCTGACGTAGGCCCCCGGCGCTGGCCCGTCACGCGAAGCGTGGCCGACATAGCGCGCCCTACCCCGCAAACCGCTCCACCCAACCCCCTTCCCCTTCCGCGCCTGGATGTGTAGCTCTGGCGCGGCGTTTCCGTGACCGATGAGGCAGACCTTGACCCGTACCACGCTGACCGTCCTGCAAGGCGACATCACGACCCTGTCGGTGGACGCCATCGTGAATGCGGCAGCGCCCGGCCTGGGCGGCGGCACCGGCGTGTCCCGCGCCATCCATGACGCGGCCGGCCCGGACCTGTTCGAGGCCGCCACCAAGCTGGACCCGGTCGGCCGCGGCGATGCTGCGGCCACGCCCGGCTTCGCCCTTCCGGCCCGTTGGGTGATCCATGCCGTCGGCCCGGTTTTCGTCACCGGCGCCTTGGGGGAGGACAAGGTTCTGGGCAAGACCTACCGCCGCGCGCTTGAGGTCGCCCGCGACATCGGCGCCCGCACCGTGGCCTTCCCGGCCATCTCCACCGGCGCCTACCGCTTCCCCCGCGACCTCGCCGCCCGCATCGCCGTGGACAGCGTGCGCGCCACCCTGGAAGGTCTGCCCGACGTATTCGACGAGATCATCTTCTGCTGCCGGTCGGAGGAGAGCGCCGCCTTCCACCAGGCCGCCCTGGCAGGGGCCTGAACCGGCTCACGGTCCGGCACAACGTCGGTGACATTATTCCTATTTCCATGCCATGTTATCCGCCGGCCTCACCGGGCCGGCGGTTCTTGAACAGGATGAAATCGGGCGATCCCCGCCCTCTTGACGCAACACCTTGCGATCTGTGGTGCCTTTGGTGCGTTAAGCGTGCGGCTGCGACGGCCGCCCCACTCTTACTCCACCGGTGCGATGCTCACGATCTTGAAGGGGCGCTGCACGCCGTCATGCTCGGTGACGGACATGTATTCGCCCTCGATGAAGGTATGGCCTTCGAAGCGGAAGATCGGCTCATCCTCGCCGGCCTCCAGCCCGTCATAGTGGAAGTACCATTTGCCGCCCTGGTTGATCAGGCGGCCATGCTCCTCGGGCTCCGCCGCCCAGAAGCGCCGCACGGTGCAGCGGTCCTTGCCACTGTTCCAGCCCTCCTGGTCCAGGTGCCCGTCATCGGTCAGCGGGGCCACGAACTCATAGCCCCGGTCATTGGCGCCCTGGGGAAACTCCTCCTCCGTGCGGGCCAGTTCCAGGCGGATCATCTTCAACGGCATTCCATCTTCCCTTTCTTGCGGCGCCCCGCGGCCCGGCACGGGACCGATCCGCGGGTTCCTTCGGCGGGTTCAATGGGCCATCAACACCGGGCAGGTGGCATTGTTCAGGACATGGCGGGTAACACCGCCCAGGATCAGCTCCCGAAGGCGGGACGTGCCGTAGCCGCCCATCACCAGCAGGTCGGCATCCACCTCCGCCGCGGCCCGCAGCAGGGCTGCCCCGACGCTTTCGCCGGAGGTCGCGACCTCCCGCACCTTGGCCCGCACGCCGTGCCAGGCGAGATACCCGGCCAGCTCGGCGGCGGAGGCGGGGTCCGTCTTTCCCGTCGGGGCGGTCAGGATGTGAACCTCGTCGGCCCGCGTGATGACGCCCATGGAGAAGCCCACGGCCCGCGCCGCCTCGGCCCCGCCGTTCCAGGCGATGGCGATGCGCCGGCCCACGGTCGCGGGCGGCAGGTCCGGCGCGATCAGCAATGGCCGTCCACTGGTCAGGAGTGCGGCTTCCAGCATCACCACGGCATCGACGCTGGCGGATTCCGGCGTATGCGGGAAGACGGTCAGATCGGCCAGCCGGGCGGCCCCGGCCACCATGGCTTCGCACCGGCCGGTCTTTTCCACCCAGGCGGCGGTGGGGCCTCCCGGGCCGGGCGCGGCATCGGCCAGGGTCGCGCCTGCGGCAAGGCGCTGCTCCTCGAATAACCGGCGGGCTGCGGCGGAGCGGGCATTGTTGTCCCGCTCCGCATTGTCCATGACCTCCTGTACCAGCGCGCCGGAAATCCCCTCTCCCAGCATGGGAATGGTCTCATTGGGGTCCGTGCGGACGAACAGCGCCTCCACATGCGCTTCCGCCGGCCAGGCAAGCGCGAAGGCGGTGGCGATCGCTGCCGCATCCGCCTTCCCGGTCCCCAGAACACAGACGATCTTCTTGAACGGCATGGCCGGTCCCCTTCTGAATGCAGGAGGAAAACCTAGAACCGCGCCGGCGTCGGCTCATTGACGTGCGTCAAGCGCCGCACCTGCCCGGCCCCGCTCCTCCGGCAACAGCCGCCGGGCCGCCTCGGCCACCTCCTCCGAAGGGCCTTCTGCGGACAGGACCCGCCAATCCATCCCGCCAAGGTCGAAGCCGGCTTGAAGCCGTACAATGTCCGCCGTGGCGTCGGATGCGTCGCCGGTCCGGGCCTCGACCCGGGCAAGCTGGGTGCTCTGCTCCGCACTCAGCCACAATCCTGTGAAGGGCTGGCCGACGGCACGGGCTACCTCCCCAATGGCGGCGCGCTGCTCCGGCCGGGCATAGACCCCGTCGCAGATCACGGCATGCCCGCTGTCCAGCACCTGTCCGGCAAGGGCCGCCATCTCCGCATAGACTCGGTCGGTCACCGCCTCGCCGTACCCTTCGGGACCCAACCGGGCCAATTCGTCCACGCCCAGCATGCGCTTGCGCAGCACGTCGGACCGCAGCACGACTGCCCCCGGCGCCGGCCCGGTTCCGGGCGCCAGAAGGCGGGCCAGCATAGTCTTCCCTGTTCCCGACAGCCCGCCGATGGCGATGAGGCCGGCCTGGCCGGGCTCCGCCACCCGCAGGGCGAGGTCCAGGTACGACAAGGCCTCCCGGCGCAGCTCCGCCGCCTCCTCCGCCTTGCTCCTGCCGGCTGCCATGGTCGCGGTGATGTGGGCCCGAATGCCGGCGCGGATGCCGAGGAACAGCGGCAGCAATGCCAGCCCGGCCGCATCGCCGCTCCGCTCCAGATATCGGTTGAACAGCGCATTCGCCAGGGGACGGAGCCGCCGATGCTCCAGATCCATCAGCAGGAAGGCCAGATCGTACAGCACGTCGCAGATTGCATAGGCCTCGTCGAACTCGATGCAGTCGAACGGCACCGGACGGCCGTCCTGCAGGACGATGTTCCGCAGATGCAGGTCGCCATGGCAGTGCCGCACCTGGCCGGCATCCCGCCGCCGATCCATCAGCTGGGCATGCCGATCCAGCGCCCCGGCCAGCACGGCGGACAGCCGCCGCACCTGCCGTTCCGGGAAGATGTCCGGAAAGGCCTGCAGCCGCTCGATGACCCCAACGGCGATGTTCCGCATCGCAGCCGCCCCGGCCCCGTCGGGCCGGGGTTCCGCCTCTTCGTGGAAGGCGGCGACCGCGTCGGCCAGATCGCGCATCAGGGCCGGGGTCAGGTCCCCACGCGCCGCAATCCGGTCCAGCAGACATTCCTGGTCGAAGCGCCGCATGACCACCAACCATTCGATGGGCCGCCCGGTTATCTCCTCTCCCGGTCCAGACAGCGTCAGCCGGCCGTCCTCATCCGCCACGACCGCGCCGAGGCCGAGATAGATGCCGGGCGCCGTCCGCCGGTTCAGCTCCACCTCCGCCACGCAGGCCCGGCGGCGGAGATCCAGGGTGGAGAAATCGAGAAAGGGGAAACGCACGGCCTTCTTGATCTTGTAGGCCAGCCCGCCGGCGAGGAACACTGCCGCCCCGTGCGTGTCCAGCCGCATGACGTCCTGCCCGCCATGGGGCGCCGGGTTGCCGAGGAAATCGAATATCCGCTCCTGGGCTGGAATGGCCTCGGCAGGAATGGGTTGCTTGTCGGTCATGGTTCGGCTCTGTCCGCAATGGCTTCCCCTTGGGATGAGGTGGTGTCAGCCCTGCCATTCGCAATGCGGGAACGGAAGCGCGGGCCATGGGCGTTGACAGGAGCGCCACCGCACCGCACGCTTTCGTTTCGCAGCGCAGCAGGAAAAGCCCGATGCCCAAGAAGGCCCGCATGGAGCTGGAGAATTCCCCCCCGCCCCAGGACACCGCCGTCGCCACGGCGACCCGGAATGGGACCGGACCTGTTCCGGCTCCGGCGGAAGCCGGGGATGAGCGGAAAATCCTGTCTGCGGCCGCCACCGTCTCCCCCCTTCTGGCCCGCCCTGCGGCCCGTTTCGCACTTCCATCCAAATCCCAGGCGCCTGCCCTCGCGGCCGAGCTGGCAGAGGCGCTGGAGATGTACGGGCGGCAGACGGAGACCGATCCCTTCGCAAACCCGGTGCTTCTGCTGGGCCTGGACGTCTCGCGCCGGCTGCGTGCCGGGACCCTGGCCTTGGGCGATGTGGAGCAGCTCATCCAGTACCTTTCGGCGGAAGGCTTCCTGGCCCGCGCCAAGCGGCTCGGCTCCTATCTGGGGGAGGCCGATCCGGAGGCCAACACCAGCCGGCTGGAGGAGCTGATCGAGGCCCTCGCCTCGGCCAGCGGCGATTTCAGCCGCTTCGCCGCGACGGTGGAGCGGGAGTCCTTCGGCATCGTCATCACCGCCCACCCCACTTTCAGCCTGTCGGGCGAGCTGATGGAGATCCTGGCCTGCCTCGCCACCGGCCGGGATGCGGAGGGCGCGGCGCTCACGCCGAAGAAGCGGGAGGCGCTGGTCCGCCGCATGGCGTCGCTGGAGCACGCGCCGGAGGAGATGACCCTGGCGCGGGAGCATGCGCTCTCCCTCACCGCCATCGCCAACATCCAGTCCGCCCTGCGCACCCTCTATGCCGTGGTGCTGCGCGTCGCCCGCCGGCACTGGCCCGACCGCTGGATGGAGTTGACGCCCCGCATGATCACGGTGGCGAGCTGGGTCGGCTACGACCTGGACGGCCGCTCCGACATCCGCTGGTCGGACACGCTGCACAAGCGGCTGATCGTGCAGAAATGCCAGCTCCGCCACTATCTGGCGGAACTGCGGGAGATCGCGGGCGCCATGCCCCGGCAGGAGGACCTCCGCCACACGCTGGAGCTGATCGAAAGCCGGCTGGCCCTGGCGCTGAACCAGGTGACGGATGAGATCGCCGCCTTTGGCGGGCACGATGCGGCCACCGACGTCGCCCATATCCAGCGCATCGCCCGCCGGATGCATGAGGGGCTGCCGCTGCGGCTGGTCGAGGCCGGGCACGCGATCGAGCTGATCGACCGGGCCATCCGCCTGACCGGGGAGGCCGCGCAGGACGCGGCCGCCGCCGACACCGTCGAGCGGTTGGCCGTGCTGCGGGCGGAGCTGGCAAATTACGGGCTGGGCATGGCGCATACCCATGTCCGCATCAACTCCACCCAGCTCCACAACGCCATCCGCAAGACCGTGGGCATGGAGACGGAGCCGGACGATCCCCGCTACCGCCAGTCCTTCCTGACCAAGGTCACGGAGCTGCTGGACGGGGTTCGGCCGGCGAAGATCAATTTCGGCAGCATCATCGCCGAACGCACCAGCGCCAAGCGCCTGTTCATGGTGGTGGCGCAGATGCTGAAATATTCCGACGCCACCACCCCGGTGCGCTTCCTGGTGGCGGAGAGCGAATCGGCCTTCACCGTTCTGACCGCCCTCTACTATGCCCGCCTGTTCGGGGTGGACGACCGGGTGGACATCAGCCCGCTGTTCGAGACGGAGAAGGCGCTGGAGGTCGGCAGCCGGGTGATCGAGCAGTTGCTGGACAACCCGCACTACCGCGACTATGTGCGCCGCCGCGGCCGGCTTTGCATCCAGACCGGTTATTCGGACGCCGGCCGCTATCTGGGCCAGATCCCCGCCGGGGCCAGCATCGAACGGCTGCGGCTGCGCATCCTGCGCCTGTTCGCCCAGCGGGAGATGACCGATGTGCAGCTCGTCATCTTCGACACCCATGGCGAAAGCATCGGCCGCGGCGGGCATCCCGGCGGCTTCCGCGACCGGCTGGCCTATGTCAGCCCGCCGGCCACGCTGAACTTCGCCGCCAGCAACGGCGTCGCCCTGAAGCAGGAGGTCAGCTTCCAGGGCGGCGACGGCTATCTGTACTTCGTGACCCCGGCCGGCGCGCTCGCCGCCGTTACCCGCATCGCGGAATATCTCTGGGGGACGGAGAAGCCGGCGCTGGAGGACGACCCGTTCTACGCCGACGCCGACTACATCCGGGAGGTGTTCACCACCATCAAGACCTTCCAGGTCGGGCTGGTGGAGGACCCCAATTACGGGGCCCTGCTGGCCGCCTTCGGCACCAACCTGCTCTACCCCTCCGGCAGCCGCGCCATCAAGCGGCAGGTCGAATCGGCGGAGGACGGGCCGGAGGAGGTCATGGCCTCCCGCTTCCGCGCCATCCCGCACAACGCCATCCTGCTGCAGATGGGGATCGCGGCCAACGTCCTGTCCGGCGCCGGTGAGGCCATCGACCGCGACCCGGACCATTTCCGCAGCCTCTACGAGGCGTCGCCCCGCTTCCGCCAGCTCATCGGCCTGCTCCAGTACGGGGTGGCGGTGGCGAGCCCGGATGCCCTGCGCGCCTATATCGACAGCCTGGACCCGGCCCTGTGGCTGACCCTGGCCGCCCGTGCCAAGGACCCGGCGGATGCGGAGGAGCTGCGCCGCGTGGCCGGCTATCTGGAGGAATCGCCGACCCACGCCCGCCTCATCAAGGTGTTCCGCCGCCTCTACCGCGACTTCGCCCTGCTGAGCACGAACCTGGAGCGGGCCGGCGCCCTGCCCCCGCAGGACGGGGAGGCCCGCACCGCCCTGGCCCTGCTGCACGCGCTGCGGCTGGCCCTGCTGCACGAGGTGTTCCGGCTGGCCACCCATGTGCCCCAGTTCTCCAGCCAGCACGCCGTCAGCCACCGCCGGCTGGTCGGTCGGCTGCTGCATCTGGACGTGCCCTGGGCGATGGAGCTGCTGTCCCAGATCTTCCCCGCCACCACCGACACCGCGCTTGGCGGCGATTTCGGGGAGCCGGCGACCTATGTCAGCGATGAGAGCCAGGACTACAGCCAGGAGAATGAGCGCATCTTCCGCCCGATCTCCAACATCTACGAGCTGATCCGCCGCACCGGCAACGCGGTGAGCCAGCGGATCGGCTTCTTCGGCTAGGGAAGCCGGTCAGGAGCCTGTGCGCAGGCAGCCGTCGCAGGGCATCCAGCCCAGCCAGCCGGCGTGCAGGCTCATGATGTAGAGCCGGTCTTCCAGCTCCAGCACGCCGGTGGATTCCGGGTAGGCGCCGCTGGGGTCCTGGAGGTCGGCCACGATCCCGCCCTGCTCGTCGAAGGCGATGACATGGCCGTACGGCTTCGGCACCGGCCAGAGCGAGCGCGGCAGGCGCATCGTGACCTTGCGCAGCTCCGGGCTGCCGGCCAGCCTGTCCACCACGGGGCTGCGCGGCTTGGCGAAGCCCAGCCAGATGCGCCCGTCCCGCCCCCGCAGCAGATTGTCCGGATAGCCCGGCAGATTGTCCAACAGCACCGCCGCCCGCCCGTCCGGGGCCGCCGCGCCGAGGTTGCGGGCGCTGGCGTCCACGGTCCAGACGCGATAGCGCCCGGTCTCGTTGACGAACAGCGTCCGCCCGTCCTGCGACAGGGCGATGCCGTTGGCGAAGGACAGGCCGCCCAGCACAAGCTCCGTCGTGCCCGCGCCGGGATCGTGGACCAGCACGCTGCCGGTGGCGGAATTCTCCAGGATATCCATCACGCTTGCCTGGAACGTCCCGCCCCATTCGGCCGGCGCGAAGCGGGCGGAGGCGTCGGTGAAGTAGATTTTCCCGTCGCCTGCCACCGCGACCCCGTCGGCGTAGCGGATCGGCTGCGCCGTCCCGTCCGGCCCGGCGAAGCTGTCGGCCAGCACCCGCACCGCCCCGTCCGGCGCGATGGCGAGCAGGCCCAGCTCGGCGTCCGCCGCGATCAGGTTGCCGTCCGCGTCGAAGTCGAAGCCCAGCACCCGCCCTCCGGTCCTCGCGAACAGCTCCAGCCCCGTCCCGTCGGGCCGCATGCGCAGGATTTCGCCGGACAGGACGGTGAGATAGACCTTCCCGTCGGGGCCGAGCGCCACATGCTCCGGCCCCTCCTGCCCGTTCAGCTCGATCCGTTGAAGCCCCGCCAGCCGCTCATTCACCGCATGCGGGCCGGCATAGCCGGGATTCTCCGGTGCCGCCCAGGCCACGGGCTCCACCGGCACCGGCCATGCCGCCAGATACCCCGCCCCCGCCAGCACGGCCACTCCCGCCGCCACCGCCAGACCCCGCATCGCACCGCCTCCCCGATCTGCATCGTTAGGGCAGCCTTAGCGTATCCCGGCACCGAAGGGAATCGGCGCGGCCGGAAGGGGTGCGGATGTGCGGATCAGGGCCGCGGCGTGCGGAGGTCGCCGCTGACGCCGGTATCGCCCGGCCCGGCCTGCGCTTCCATATCGGGGCCGGCGCCGATGGCCGCCAGCAGATGCTTCGCCACCAGTTCGGAGGATTGCGGGTTCTGCCCGGTGATCAGATTGCCGTCGCGCACGGCGAAGGGCTGCCAGTCCGGCCCCTTCTTGATCCTGGCCCCCAGCCCCCGCAGCCTGCTTTCCAGCAGGAAGGGCACGGTGTCGGCCAGCCGCACCCCATGTTCCTCACTGTCCGTGAAGGCGCTGACGCGCTTGCCCTCCACCACCGGCCGGCCATCGGCGCGCTTGGCCGTGACCAGCCCCGCCGGCCCATGGCAGACCGCGGCGACGATGCGGCCGTCATCGATGTAGGAGCCGACCAGCACGGCCAGCGTGTCGCTGGCCGGCAGGTCCCACATGGTGCCATGCCCGCCCGGCAGCAGCAGGGCGTCATGCGGCTGGCGCGAAGCCTCTTCCACCGAGGGGGTGCTGCGCGCGGCCTCCATGGCTTTGGAGTCGTCCAGGAAGCGGCGGACGCTGGCCGGCACTTCCTCCTGCTGTTCCGCCGGCTGCTCGCCGCTGCCGTCGCCGGCCTGGGCCGGGATGCTGCGCGGGTCGAACGGGATCTGCCCGCCCGCGATGCTGGCCAGCGTCACCTCCGCCCCGCCATCCAGCAGGGCGTAATAGGGGGTCGCCAGCTCCTCCAGCCAGACGCCGGTCTTCTCCCCGCCGCCGCCCATCTCTGCATGTGAGGTGGTGACGATCAGTACGCGCTTGCGATCCATGCTCCGTCTCCTTGCTGCCTTGAGCCCTGCGAACATGAACAGGGGCGCGACGTTCCGCTGTGCGTGTAGAGTGTGCAGGAGTTCTGGAGGGGAGGCTTCATGCACGGGTCCCGAGCGGCGGAGGCCGATCTTCTGGTCATCGGCGGCGGCATCAACGGGGCCGGCATCGCCCGCGACGCCGCCGGACGCGGCCTCTCCGTCATCCTGTGCGAGCAGGGCGATCTGGCCCGGGCAACCTCATCCGCCAGCACCAAGCTGATCCATGGCGGTCTCCGCTATCTAGAGCATTACGAGTTCCGCCTGGTGCGGGAGGCGCTGATAGAGCGGGAGGTGCTTCTGCGCCTCGCCTCGCACATCATCCGGCCCCTGCGCTTCGTGCTGCCGCATGAGCGGTCGATGCGGCCGGCCTGGCTGCTGCGGCTGGGGCTCTTCCTGTACGACCATCTCGGCGGGCGAAGGCGGCTGCCGGGCTCCGGCACCATCGACCTGCGCCGGCACCCGGCGGGAGAGCCCCTGGCGCGGCACCTCACCCAAGGCTTCGAATATTCGGACTGCTGGGTGGAGGACAGCCGGCTGGTGGTGCTGAACGCCATGGACGCACGGGAGCGCGGGGCCGACATCCTGACCCGCACCCGCCTCGTCTCCACCCGGCGGCAGGGCGGGCTGTGGCAGGCGGAGCTGGAGGATATTTCCACAGGGCACCGGTATGGCATCGGCGCGCGGGCATTGGTGAACGCCGCCGGCCCCTGGGTCGGGCAGGTGCTGGTCGGGGAGATCGGGGCCGCGTCCCGGCACAGGGTCCGGCTGGTCAAGGGCAGCCACATCGTCGTGCCCCGCATCTACCCCGGCGATCACGCCTACATCTTCCAGAACCCCGACCGCCGAATCGTCTTCGCCATCCCCTATGAGGGGCGCTTCACCCTGATCGGCACGACGGATGTGGACCATGCCGGCGATCCCGCCGCGGCGGAGATCGGGCCGGAGGAGGTCAAGTATCTCTGCCGCTCCGTCTCCGCCTATCTGGCCCGGCCTGTGACGCCGGAGATGGTGGTCTGGAGCTACAGCGGCGTCCGCCCGCTCCAGGCCGATGAGAAGGGGGAGGCTTCGGCCGTTACCCGCGACTATGTGCTGGAACTGGACGAGGCCCCTGGCCCGCCGCTGCTGAGCGTGTTCGGCGGCAAGATCACGACCTACCGCCGGCTGTCGGAGCATGCCATGGAGCTGCTGCTGCCCAAGCTGGGCCGCAAGGCGGCGCCCTGGACCGGCACCGCCCCGCTGCCGGGCGGCGACATGCCGGGAGCTGATTTCAGCCGCTTCCTGGCCGATCTAATGGGCCGTTACCCCTGGCTGCCCGCCGCCCTGGCCCGCCGCTACGCCCGTTCCTACGGCACCCGCACCAACCGTCTACTCGACGGATGCCATGGCATGGAAAACCTCGGCCGCGACCTTGGCGGCGGCGTACATGAGGCGGAGCTGGCCTATGCCGTCGCGGAGGAGTTCGTTCGGACAGGAGAGGATTTCCTCTGGCGGCGCACCCGCCTCGGCCTGCATCTGGACGCCGCCGCCCTCGACGCGGTCACCGGCTGGATCGCGGCGCGCGGCGGCGGCCGCCGCGCCGCTGTCAGTCCGCGGGTAGCCGTCCGCCGATCTCAGCCGTGATCCGGCCCGCCGCTTCCCGCACCAACTCGCCCAGATGCGGCATGCGCTCATCCGTGATGCGCGCCATGGGTCCAGCGACGGAGATGGCGCAGGCGGGGTCGCCATGTTCGTTGAACACCACGGCGGCGACGCAGCGCAGCCCCACCGCATGCTCCTCGTCATCGATGGCGTAGCCCCGTTCGCGGATGCCGACCAGATCGGCGCGAAGCACATCCTCCTTCGTCAGGGTCCGGTGCGTCATGGGCGGCAGGCCGTAGCGGGCCAGCACCCGCGCCAGCTCCCCCTCCCCTGTCGCGGAGAGCAGCGCCTTGCCGACGCCGGAGCAGTGCAGCGGCACCCGCGCCCCCATACGGGCGAAGCTGCGCATCATCTCCCGGCATTCCACCTGGGACAGGTAGACGGCGACGCCCTGGTCCTCCACGGCCAAGCTCACCGTCTCCCCGCTGCGCTCCATCAGCGTGCGCATATGGGGACGGGCCATCTGGACCACGTTGCGGGTCTTCAGGAATCCGCTGCCAGCGATGAAGGCCTGCACACCGACCGACCAGAGCCGCGGCTCCGGATCGAAGCGCACATAGCGTTCCGATTCGAGTGAGGTCAGCAGCCGGTGCGCGGTGGAGCCGGCAAGGCCGGTGGCCTGCGCCACCTCCGTCAGCGACATGCCGCCTTCCGCCCGGGACAACAGGTTCAGGATGGACAACGCCCGGCCCAGCACCTGCACCTGTCCGCCCCGCTCCGCCATGTCGGGAGCAGTCTTTTCGGCGCTGTCTGCCGGTAGCGGCACCTTCCCTTTCAGCCGCGCCACAGACGTGCCCTCCTAGCCTTCCAGCGCCTATCCATTCCGCCTACTCCCTTGGTGAAAGAGGATAATCCCTCACATTCCACATCGTGGAATACCTTCCATGGAACGTTGCCAGCCGCAAGCGGTCAAGCGTATAGCTCAGCCGAGACGGCATAATCCGCCCCCATGCAGAAGGAATCGCCATGTCCAGCCACATCGATGTGCACGGCCTGAAGGTCGATCAGGAACTCCACAGCTTCATCGAGAATGAGGCGCTGCCCGGCACCGGGGTCGAGCCGGCGGCCTTCTGGTCCGGCTTCGCCGCCATCTTCACCGATCTGACGCCGGTGAACCGCACGCTGCTGAAGAAGCGCGACGACATCCAGGCGCGGATCGACCAGTGGCATCGGGAGCACAAGGGCGCCATCGACCAGGACGCCTATGAGGACTTCCTGAAGGAGATCGGCTATCTGGTGCCGGAGGGGCCGGACTTCACCATCGGCACCGGGAATGTGGATGAGGAGGTGGCCAGGGTCGCCGGGCCGCAGCTTGTCGTGCCGGTGATGAACACCCGCTTCGCGCTGAACGCCGCCAATGCCCGCTGGGGCAGCCTGTATGACGCCCTGTACGGCACCGACGCGCTGGGCGATGTGGGCGACCCGGGCGTCAAAGGATACGACCCGGTGCGGGGCGCCGCCGTCATCGCCAAGGGCCGCGAGGTGCTGGACCAGGCGGCGCCGCTGTCCGGGGCCAGCCATGCCGATGTCGGCGGGTATGGCATTAACCACGGCACGCTGATCGCGCACCTGACCAGCGGCGGGCAGGTGGGGCTGGCCAACCCCTCCCAGTTCGCCGGCTTCCGTGGCGAGGAGGCCTCCCCCAGCGCCATCCTGCTGAAGAACAACGGCCTTCATCTGGAGATCGTGATCGATCGCAGCCACCGCATCGGCAAGGACGATCAGGCCGGCGTCGCCGATATCGTGGTCGAATCCGCGCTGACCACCATCATGGACTGCGAGGATTCCATCGCCGCGGTGGACCCGCAGGACAAGGTCGCCGTCTACCGCAACTGGCTGGGCCTGATGCGCGGCGACCTGACCGCCAGCTTCGACAAGGGCGGCAAGATGCTGGAGCGGGCGCTGAATCCCGACCGCACCTATACCGACCCGAATGGGGCCGAGCTGAGCCTTCATGGCCGCTCGCTGATGTTCATCCGCAATGTCGGCCACCTGATGACCACCGACGCCGTGCTGCTGCCCGATGGGTCGGAGGCGCCGGGAGGGCATCCTGGACGGCATCGTCACCAGCCTGGCGGCGCTGCACGATCTGAAGGCGCTGGGCAAGTACCGGAACAGCCGCGCCGGCTCCGTCTACATCGTGAAGCCGAAGATGCACGGGCCGGAGGAAGTCGCCTTCGCCGGCACGATCTTCGATCGGGTGGAGGATGTGCTGGGCCTTGCCCGCAACACCCTGAAGATCGGCATCATGGATGAGGAGCGCCGGACCACGGTGAACCTGAAGGAGTGCATCCGCGCCGTGAAGGACCGGGTCTGCTTCATCAACACCGGCTTCCTGGACCGCACCGGCGACGAGATCCACACCTCCATGCAGGCCGGGGCCATGATCCGCAAGGGGGACATGAAGTCCACCGCCTGGATCCAGGCCTATGAGAATTCCAACGTCGATATCGGGCTGGCCTGCGGCTTCCGCGGCAAGGCGCAGATCGGCAAGGGAATGTGGGCCATGCCGGACCGGATGGCCGACATGCTGAAGACCAAGATCGGCCATCCCATGGCCGGCGCCAACACGGCCTGGGTCCCCTCCCCCACCGCCGCCACGCTGCATGCCCTGCACTACCATCAGGTCAATGTGGCCCAGCGCCAGGAGGAGCTGTCGAAGCGCAGCCGCGCCTCGGTCCGCGACATCCTCACCATCCCGCTGGCCAATGGCATCAACTGGTCGGAGGACGAGGTCCGGCAGGAGCTGGAGAACAACGCCCAGGGCATCCTGGGCTACGTGGTCCGCTGGGTCGACCAGGGCGTCGGCTGCTCCAAGGTGCCGGACATCCACAATGTCGGGCTGATGGAGGACCGGGCCACGCTCCGCATCTCCTCCCAGCACATCGCCAACTGGCTGGAGCATGGCGTCTGCACGCCCGATCAGGTCATGGACGTGATGAAGCGCATGGCCAAGGTGGTGGATGAGCAGAATGCGGGCGACCCGCTGTACCAGCCCATGGCCGGCAACTTCGAGAACAGCATCGCCTTCCAGGCCGCTTGCGACCTGGTCTTCAAGGGCGTGGAGCAGCCCAACGGCTACACCGAGCCCCTGCTGCACATGCATCGCCGCCGGGTGAAGCAGGCGGCGTAATAAGGCGCTGCTGATCACCTGCCCTGTTCCGTCATCCCGTCGAGAGCCGGGGTGACGGTTCGGGGGTACACGACCGGTTCCAATCCACTGCGTTCCCGGAGTTTCGAATGCTCACCAAACCCGCCCTGTCCATCTCGGACGCCAAGAAGATCGCCGCCGCCGCCGTTGAAGAGGCGGAGAAGAATGGCTGGACCGTGGTGGTCGCCATCATCGATGACGGCGGCAACCTGATGTATCTGGAGAAGATGGACGGCACCCAGCTCGGCTCCGTCGTCGTGGCGCAGGAGAAGGGCCGCACCGCCCTGCTGTTCAAGCGCCCCAGCAAGGCGCTGGAGGATGCGGTGCTGGGCGGCCGGCCGGTCATGATGACCATGCCCCAGGCCACCACCATCGAGGGCGGCCTGCCGCTGACCTATCAGGGCCAGATCGTCGGGGCCATCGGCATCAGCGGCGTCCAGTCCTTCCAGGACGGCCAGATCGCCGCAGCCGGCGTCAAGGCGCTGGAAGCGCTGGCCTGAGCATAAGGCAGATCCCTCACCCGTGCAGTCTCCGCCCATTGGCGGCAGGCTTCAGGGTGAGGGCTGGCCGAACAGGGCCAGACAGGCTGCCGGGGGCGGCGGCGGGACCGGAGGCGGTCCAGCTTCTCCCGGCGTTTCCTTCGGCGGCTCGAACCAGCTCAGCAACTCGTCGCCGCAGCCGTCACCGGGCGGCGGCGGGTTCTGCGGCGTGCAGGAGGCAGCCCCCTCGGGGCATTCCAGCCGCACATGGAAGTGGGCCGCATGGCCGAACCAGGGACGGACCTTCCGCAGCCAGGAGCGGTCGCCGCCCGCCGCCTCACACAAGGCGAGCTTGATCGCCGGATTGACGAAGATGCGGGTCACGCGCCCGTCCTCCGCTGCCAGCCGCAGCAGGCGCATCTGCCCCGGGCCGAACCGTTCAGGGCTCACCCGTTGGGTCTCGCCATTCACCATGCTCTGGAAATCGGGTCCTTCGCGCCGGCTGCGCGGGATGCTGGGCTGGTCGATATTGAACCAGATATCGGCATCAAGGCCGATCTGATGGCTGGCATGGTCGCCCTCCATCCGTCCGCCGAGCGGCAGCGACAGATCGCCGATGGCAAGGCGTCCCAGCCCTTCCGCCATGACGCGGTCCGCCAAGCCGGCAATGTAGTCCAGCAGCTCCGGATGACCGAAGTTCCGCCGCTCCGAGACCTTCCATATCTGATAGCCCAGCCCTTCGGGCGGCAGCTCGTGCGCCCCCTGGATGCAGCCATTGGCATAACTTCCGATTGGCTGCGACAGGTCGGGCGGAACAGCATCCAGCGTTGATCGGGATAGTGTCACCGTCTCCGCCGCTCCGGCCGGCATCAGCAGCCATGCCGCGGCGATGAGACCCGTTGCGCAGGCAAGCGGAAATCGTGCCATGAGGGGTGTCCTGGGTCCGCGTATCGATCACCGGACGCAGAATGCCCCATGAGCGGCACCGGGGGCCAGACCGCTGAGCCTGCGGATGCCTGGAACGAAAAAGGGCGCCCGCAGGCGCCCATTTCCAGGTCGGGAAAGCCCGGATCAGCCCAGGAAGGGCGGCAGCGGCTGCGGGCCGGCGGCCTGCTCCAGGACGCCGGCCACGCGGAACAGCGTCTCCTCGTCGAACGGGCGGCCAAGGAGCTGGAGACCCAGCGGCAGGCCGTCGGCGGCGAGGCCGGCCGGAACCGACACGCCCGGCAGGCCGGCCAGGCTGGCCGGAACCGTGAAGACGTCATTCAGGTACATGGCGATGGGATCGTCCATCTTCTCCCCGATGGCGAAGGCCGTGCTGGGGGCCGTCGGGGTCAGGATGACGTCGCACTGCTCATAGGCCTTCGCGAAATCCTCCGCGATGCGGGCGCGGACCTTCTGGGCCTTGAGGTAGTAGGCGTCGTAATAGCCGGCGGAGAGCACATAGGTGCCGATCATGATGCGCCGGCGCACCTCCGCCCCGAAGCCCTCGGCGCGGGTGTTCTCGTACATCTCCTTCAAATCCTTGCCCTCGACCCGCAGGCCGAAGCGGACACCGTCATAGCGGGCAAGGTTGGAGGAGCATTCCGCCGGGGCCACGATGTAGTAGGTCGGCAGCGCGTACTTGGTGTGCGGCAGGCTGATCTCCACCGGCACGGCGCCGGCGGCCTTCAGCCAGTCGATGCCCTGCTGCCAGACGCGCTCGATCTCCGCAGGCATGCCCTCGACCCGGTATTCCTTCGGAATGCCGACGCGCAGGCCGCGGATGTCGCCGGTCAGCGCCGCCTCGAAGTCCGGCACCGGCATGTCCACGCTGGTGCTGTCCTTCGGGTCGAAGCCGCACATGCTCTTCAGCATGATGGCGGAGTCGCGCACCGTGCGGGTCATCGGGCCGGCCTGGTCCAGCGAGCTGGCGAAGGCCACGATGCCCCAGCGGGAGCAGCGGCCATAGGTGGGCTTGAAGCCCACGATGCCGACGAAGCTGGCCGGCTGGCGGATGGAACCGCCGGTATCGGTACCCGTGGCCGCGATTGCCGCGCGCGCCGCGACGGCCGCCGCCGACCCGCCGGAGGAGCCGCCGGGAACCAGCTTGCGCTCCCACTCCCACTCCGTCACCGGCTGGGGCTGGCGGAAGGCGTCCGCCAGCTCGTCCAACAGGCCGCCATTGGAGGTGTGCGCATCGCGCTGGGTCTTTATGCCCTTGGACCAGGGGCTGATCACCGGGCCGTAATGGCTGGTGATGTTGGCGCTGCCCATGGCGAACTCGTCCATGTTCAGCTTGCCCAGCATGACCGCACCGTCGGCGAACAGCTTCGCAGTGACCGTGCTCTCATAGGGCGGCTTGAAGCCGGTCAGGATCCTGCTGCCCGCCGTGCTGTCGACGCCTTCGGTGCAGAACAGATCCTTCACGCCGATGGGTAGCCCGTCCATGGGCCGGCCCTCGCCCTTGGCGTAGCGGGCGTCGGACGCCTCCGCCTGCCGCAGGGCGATCTCCGGCGTCTCCACCGTGTAGGCGTTCAGGCAACGGGAGTTCTCGACCGCGTGGATGTAGGCCCGGGTCAGCTCGACCGCGCTGAAGTCCTTCTTGCGCAGGCCGTCCAGGGCCTCCGCGATGGTCAGATTGGTCAGTTCGGTCATTACTCGACCACCTTGGGAACGGAGAAGAAGGTTTCGGCCGCGTCGGGAGCGTTCTTCACGATCTTGTCGGGATAGCCGCCGTCGGTCACCACGTCCGCCCGGCGGCGCAGGGTCTGCGCGGCCACGCTGGTCATCGGCTCGACGCCGGCCGTATCCACCTCGTCCAGCATTTCGACCCAGCCCAGGATCTTGTTCAACTCACCGGCAAGGTGGTCAAGTTCCTGTTCCGGCACCTTGATGCGGGCCAGATGCGCGATCTTCGCCACCTGTTCCTTGTTGAGGGCGGCCTTATCGGACGACATTGTGTTAAGTCTCTCCGTAATGGGGGCCATACGCCATCCCGGACAGCATATCCGGACGCATGGCGCGGCCCCTTCGGTATGACGCGAAGCGGCAGGGAAGCTAGCACCGAGCCATGGCGATCCGCAACCTCATGGAACTGAAGCAGGGGCTGCCCCGGAACGGGCGGCTGATGGGGCTGGATGTGGGGGAGACCACCATCGGTCTCTCCGTGTCCGACCCCGGCCTGTCCGTCGCCTCCCCCGTGGGCACGATCCGGCGCACCAAATTCACGCCCGACGCGCAGGAACTGGCCCGCGCCATGCGCGACCGGGACGTGAAGGCGCTGGTGATCGGCTGGCCCGTCAACATGGACGGGACGGAGGGGCCGCGCTGCGACAGCGTGCGCCAGTTCGCCAAGAACCTGCTGAAGGTGCCGGAGCTGTTCGGCGGCGAACTGGACATCGCCTTCTGGGACGAGCGCCTGTCCACCAGCGCGGTCGAGCGCATGATGATCGGCTGGGACATGACCCGGAAGCGCCGGGACGAGGTGGTGGACAAGATGGCGGCCGCCTACATCCTGCAAGGCGCGCTGGACCATCTGCGCCATGCGAGCCAAGCCGACGCCCGCGGGGCGCGCTCCAGCCTGGGCTCCGACGATGATGACGGAGACGGTGACGGCGGCGGCGATGGCGGCGGGGACGGCGGAGGCGAATGAGCGCCGTCTTCGAGGCGCTGGCGCCGATCTTCCTCATCATCGTGGCCGGTCTCGTGATGAAGCGCCGGCAACTGGTCCCGGACTCGTTCTGGGGCCCGTGCGAGATGCTGACCTTCTACGTCTTCTTCCCGGCCCTGCTGGTCGACAGCACGGCGCGGGCGGATCTGTCGGACGTTGACGTGGTCGGAATGGGCGGGGCGATGCTGGGCGGAACGCTGGCCGCCGCAGCCCTGCTGCTGCTTGTCCGGCCATGGGTGGCCAAGGACAGCCCGGCCTTCACCTCCGTCTTCCAGGGGGCGGTGCGCATCAACACCTATGTGGGCCTGGCCGCCGTCTCCGCGCTGTACGGGACGGAGGGCAAGGCCCTGATGGCGGTGGGCATCATCTCCATCGTTCCGCTGATCAACGTCATGGCGGTGCTGGTCCTGCACCGCTGGGGCAGCGGCGGCCGGAAGGGCTGGCGGCATGTGCTGCTGTCATTGGCCAAGAACCCGCTGCTGCTGGCCGTGCTGATCGGGCTGGCGCTGAACGCTGCGGGCATCCACACGATCACGGTGGTCAGCCCGCTGATGCAGGCGCTGGGCGCCGCGGCCCTTCCCCTGGGGCTGCTGGCGGTGGGTGCCGGGCTGGATCTGGCGGCGGTGCGCCGGTCGGGGGCCGGGCTGGTCTGGTCCAGCGTGGTCCGGCTGGTCATGGTGCCCGCGATCACGGCGGCATTGGGCATCTGGGCCGGGCTGGATACCGTGCCGCTGGCGGTGATCGTGCTCTATAACGGCCTGCCGACCTCCGCCGCCTCCTATGTCCAGTCGCGACTGATGGGTGGCGACCATGCGCTGATGGCCGGGATCATCACCGCCCAGACCCTGGCCGCGGCCGTCACCCTGCCGATCTGCCTGCTGCTGGTGGGCGGTGTGCCGGGATAGCGCGGCCTACAGCTTCTTCGTGACGATGCGGGCGATGCCCGACCTGGTTTCCGGCGTTTTCCCATAGGCCTGGGCCGCCTGCTCCGGTTGCTTCAGCGCCTCCATCACCCGCGTCGCGAAGCGGCCGCCATCCTGGCGGGACTGGAGGAACAGCATCACGGCGTTGCGCGCCGCGTCCTTGTCGTAGGGCTCCGTCGCCGGTGCCGCCATGGGCTTCGAGCCGGGCTGCACGCGGCGGGCGACCTGTTCCGCGCGGGCCAGCACCTCGGGGTCCAGGCGCGCACGGATGGTGCGGATCTGGCGCAGAAGCTCGGCTTTCGGGTCGGTCGGCACAGGGACGGCGCTCCATTCGGGCGGGAATGCCGCCAGTGTGGGGCAAGGGCGGGGCCGCCACAAGCCCGGCGCGTAGGTCCTACCTCCCGGCCGGCGGCTTGCCCAGGCCGCACCGGCGGCCCTAAGCTGCATCATCGTTTCGTGATGTGGATCGGACCCCGTAGATGCCCCACCATACCCCGCCCGTCACCGGCCCCCTTGCCGGCCTGCGCGTCCTGGACATGAGCCGCATCCTGGCCGGGCCCAGCGCCACCCAGATGCTGGGCGACCTCGGCGCCGACGTGGTGAAGGTGGAACGGCCGGACCAGGGCGACGATACCCGGAAATGGGGCCCGCCCTATCTGAAGGATGCCGAGGGTCGGGACAGCACGGAGAGTAGCTATTACCTCTCCGCCAACCGCAACAAGCGCTCCCTCACCCTGGACTTCACCAAGCCGGAGGGGCGCGCCCTGGCGCTGCGCCTGATCGGCCATGCCGACGTGCTGGTGGAGAACTACAAGACCGGCACGCTGGCGAAGTACGGGCTGGGCTATGAGGATCTGCGCGACGCCTATCCGCGGCTGATCTATCTGTCGCTCACCGGGTTCGGCCAGACCGGCCCCTACGCCGCCCGCGCCGGCTACGATTTCCTGATCCAGGGAATGGGCGGGATCATGTCCCTGACCGGGGAGACGGAGGGGGAGCCGATGAAGGCCGGCGTCGCCATCGCCGACCTGATGGCCGGCATGTATTCCGGCGTGGCCATCCTGGCGGCGCTGCGCCACCGCGACCAGACCGGCCGCGGCCAGCATATCGACATGTCGCTGCTGGACGCCCAGGTGGCGTGGCTGTCGAACGCCGGACAGTATTTCCTGACCAGCGGGCAGCCCACCCCGCGCTATGGCAACGGCCACCCGACCATCGTTCCCTACCAGACCTTCCGGGCGGCGGATGACTGGATCATCCTGGCCGTCGGCAATGACGAGCAGTTCCGGAAGTTCTGCGCCTTCGCCGGCAAGCCGGAGCTGGCTGCCGATCCCCGATTCGCCACCAACCGCATGCGCGTCACCAACCGGGCGGAGCTGGTGCCCATGCTGGAGGCCGTGATCGCAGCGCAGCCGACGTCGCACTGGCTGGAGGGGCTGGAGCCGCTGGGCGTTCCGGCCGGGCCGATCAACGGCATCCCCGCCGTCTTCGCCGACCCGCAGGTCCAGGCCCGCGGCATGCGGGTGGAGATGCAGCACCCGGTACGGCCCGACCCGGTTTCCCTGATCGGCAGCCCGATGAAATTCTCCAGCACGCCGGTCAATTACCGCTATGCCCCGCCCACCCTTGGCCAGCACACGGACGAGGTGCTGGGCGACTGGCTGCGCATGCAGCCGGCGGAGGTGGAGAAGCTGCGCGGCAAGGGCGTGGTTTGACGAAACGGGAATGCGGCCTATCCTCCGCTCCAGTCTCAAGGATCGGAGGACGCCCATGCCTACGCTGACCGGACCCGAGGATGTACAGGTGCTGAACGCGCCGCTTTCCCGCCGCACCTTCGCAATCACCAGCGTCGCCGCCGGCTTCGCCCTGTCGGTGGACCCGGCGGGCGCGCAGACCGTGATCACCACCCCGTCCGACGGGCTGGTGGCCGGTGAGGTCTCCATCCCCGTGCGGGACGGAACCCTGCCCGCCTACCGTGCCATGCCGGAGGGGGACGGCCCCTTCCCCACCGTGCTGGTGGTGCAGGAGATTTTCGGCGTGCATGAGCATATGCAGGATGTCTGCCGCCGCTTTGCCAAGGCCGGCTATTTCGCCGTGGCGCCTGAGCTTTATGCCCGCCAGGGCGATCCGCGCACCGTGGCGGATGTGCAGACCCTGTTCTCCACCATCGTCTCCAAGGTCCCGGACGATCAGGTCATGGCCGATCTGGATGAGACGGTGGCCTGGGCCAAGGAAACCGGCAAGGCGGACACGGAGAGCCTGGGCATCACCGGCTTCTGCTGGGGCGGGCGGATCGTCTGGCTTTATGCCGCCCACAACCCCGCTCTGAAGGCAGGCGTGGCTTGGTACGGACGGCTGGTGCCGCGCGGCGAGCCCTCTCCCCTTCAGCCGCGGCATCCCATCGACTTGGCCGCCGAACTGAAGGCGCCGGTGCTGGGTCTATATGGCGGGCAGGATCAGGGCATTCCGGTCGAGACCGTGGAGCAGATGCGCGCCGCCTTGGCGGAGGCGGGCAAGACAGGGTCGGAGATCGTGGTCTATCCCGAGGCCCCCCACGGCTTCTACGCCGATTACCGCCCCAGCTTCCGCGAGGATGCGGCACAGGATGGCTGGCAGCGCTGCCTGGAGTGGTTCAAGCAGCACGGAGTCGCCTGATCGGCATGGGAACGCCGGCCGGGAACGATCCCGGCCGGCGGCTTCCCGGCACCGCTATCAGGATCAGTCGCTGGAAGCGGTGGCCCCGTACTCCGCCTGAAGCTCCTGCGCCATTGTCAGATGTTTCCGCAAGGCCGGGAGCTGATTGGCTGCATATTGCTGGAGCGGGTCGTTGCCGCCCCCGGAGCTTTGCGCCTGCTGCTCGAACAGCTCGATGGCGCGCTGATGCTCCTCCACCAGGATGCGGGCATATTCGGCCGCGAACTGGTCGCCGGAAAGGTCCTCCAGCATTTCCGCAGATTCCTTCTGGCGATCCGACGGTTCGTCCGGGAGGTTGAGATCATAGCTGCTTGCCATGCTCTCCACCTCCTCCTGGGCAGCCTTGTGATCCTCCAGGACATGCTCCGCCGCGGTGGTCACCCTGTCCGGCAGATCGTCCTTGTCCAGAGCCATCTCTGCGAGCTGGATCTCCGCCAGGTTCGTCTGGACCGCCTTCTTCAGGAACGTGTGGCCCTGCTCCGTAAGCGCCATGGCGAACGCGGCCGGCATCGCGCCGCCGGGCGTGCGGACGTCCACGGGTTCGCTTGGGGTGGGGCCGGACGCGCCGTAGCTCGTCGAGTCGCTCTGTCCTTCGGCGAACGCCGCACCTGCGGTGGTGGCCAGCAGGCTTGCGGCGAAGATGGCAACGCAGCGCATCTGCATCCTCCAGCATTTGAAAAGATGCGGTGTCAACAGCGCTCCCGGCGCATCCTCACGCGGCGGAGGGGCCGGCGCTTGCCTCCTGCGGCGGGCGGGGCCATAGTCCCGCCGACCCGCCCCAGACCGCAGCCGATATCGCCGCCCATGCCGCCGCACCCCCACGATTTGGACGCCCGCGCCGATTCCCTGCCCCACCGCGACCTGCTGGGCATCCAGGGGCTGACCGCGCCGGAGATCAATCTGATCCTCGATCTGGCGGACGGCTATGTCGCCCAGAACCGCAGCGCCCGGAAGTTCAGCGACGTGCTGGCCGGGCGCACGGTGGTGAACCTCTTCTTCGAGAACTCCACCCGCACCCGCACCAGCTTCGAGCTGGCGGCCAAGCGGCTGGGCGGCGACGCCATCAATATGTCGGTGGACGGCTCGTCCGTGAAGAAGGGGGAGACCCTAATCGACACGGCGATGACCCTGAACGCCATGCATCTGGACGTGCTGGTGGTCCGCCATCAGGAATCGGGCGCGCCGAAGCTGCTGGCCGACAAGGTGAACTGCGCCGTCATCAATGCCGGCGACGGCGCGCATGAGCACCCGACCCAGGCGCTGCTGGACGCCCTGACCATCCGTCGCCACAAGGGCAGCCTGAAGGGCCTGACTGTAGCGATCTGCGGCGACATCCTGCACAGCCGGGTAGCCCGGTCGAACATCCACCTGCTGAACATCATGGGCGCCAACGTCCGCGTCGTCGCCCCGCCCACTTTGGTGCCGTCCGGGCTGGACCGGCTTGGAGTGGAGGTCCACCACTCCATGAAGACCGGCCTGAAGGATGCGGATATCGTCATGATGCTGCGCCTCCAGCTTGAGCGCATGCAGGGCCAGTACCTGCCCAGCCAGCGGGAGTATTTCCGCTTCTTCGGCCTGGATTACGAGAAGCTGACCGTGGCGAAGCCCGACGTGCTGGTGATGCATCCCGGCCCCATGAACCGCGGGGTGGAGATCGACAGCCTGGTAGCCGACGACATCCACCGCAGCGTGATCCTGGAGCAGGTGGAGCTTGGCGTGGCCGTGCGCATGGCCTGCCTGGACCTCCTGACCCGCACGCGGAATTGAGGAGCGGTGACCGCCATGACCAATCGCACCGCCTACACCAACGCCCGCCTGCTGGACCCCGCGACCGGGTTGGACGCCATCGGGGGGCTGCTGGTCGAGGGGACGAAGATCGCCGATTTCGGCCCTGCCCTGTTCCGTGACGGGGTGCCAGAAGGCGTGGAGCGCATCGATTGCGGCGGCGCCTGCTTGGCGCCGGGCCTCGTCGACCTCCGCGCCGATGTGGGGGAGCCGGGGTTCGAGCATAACGAGACCCTGCTGACCGCCAGCCGCTCGGCCGCCGCGGGCGGCATCACGGCGCTGGCCTGCCTGCCCAACACGGACCCGGTGCTGGACGATGTGGCCGGGCTGGAATTCATCGCCCGGCGCGCCCGCGAGGTGAAGCTGGTCAAGATTTTCGCCTACGCCTCCGTCACGCGGGAGACGGCCGGGCGCGAGATCGCCGAGATGGGCCTGCTGGCGGAGGCCGGGGCGGTGGGCTTCACCGACGGCACTAGCCCGGTGACGGATGCCGGCGTGATGCGCCGGGCGCTGTCCTATGCCAAGACCTGGGGCCGGACCATCTTCCAGCATCCGGCGGAGCCGTCACTGGCCGCCGGCGGCGCGATGAATGCCGGCGAGGTCGCGACGCGCCTGGGGCTGAAGGGCATCTCCCCCATGGCCGAGATCATCATGCTGGAGCGTGATCTGCGGCTGGTGGAGATGACCGGCGGGCGCTACCACGCCGCCAACATCTCTACCGCCGAAAGCGTGGACGTGATCCGGCGGGCGAAGCGCAAGGGGCTGAAGGTCACCTGCGATACCGCCCCGCCCTATTTCTCCCTGACGGAGGTGGATGTCGGGGACTACCGCACCTTCTTCAAACTGTCTCCACCATTGCGCGGGGAGATGGACCGCCGCGCCATCATCGACGGGCTGGCGGACGGCACCATCGACGCCATCGCGAGCGATCATGCCCCGCGCGACCAGGATGTGAAGCGTGTGCCGTTCGGGCAGGCCGCCTTCGGCTCCGTCGGGTTCGAAACCCTGCTGCCCCTGGTGCTGGAACTTGTGCACAAGGAGCATCTCTCCCTGCTGGGTGCACTGGATACGGTGACCCGCAGGCCGGCGGATATCCTGGGGCTTAAGGGCATGGGGCGGCTTGCCAAGGGCGGTGCCGCCGATCTGGTGCTGTTCGATGCCGAGCGGCCCTGGAAGGTCGAGGCGGAGAAGCTGGCCTCAAAATCCAAGAACAGTTGCTTCGACCGCCGCCCTGTCCAGGGTATGGTGCTGCGCACCGTCGTCGATGGCCGCACCGTCCATTCCAAGGCCGATTAAGAGCCGATCCCCATGCCCGATCCGATCAGCTGGGAACTGTCCTGGCCCTATCTCCTGGCCGCCTTCGCGAGCGGGTACCTTCTGGGCTCCATCCCCTTCGGCCTGGTTCTGACCCGGCTGGCCGGCTATGGCGATATCCGGAAGATCGGCTCCGGCAATATCGGCGCGACCAACGTGCTGCGCACGGGCAACAAGCTGCTGGCGTTGGCAACGCTGCTGCTGGACAGCGGCAAGGGCGCTATCGCGGTCGGTATCGCCTGGGCTCTGGCGGGTCAGGAGGCGGCGGTGCTGGCCGCTGCCGGGTCCATGCTGGGCCACAGCTTCCCGGTCTGGCTGGGGTTCAAGGGCGGCAAGGGCGTCGCAACGGCGCTGGGCGTGTTGCTGGCCATCTCCTGGCCGGTAGGCGTCCTGGCCTGCCTGACCTGGCTGCTGGCCGCCGTGCTGTTCCGGATCTCGTCCCTGTCCGCCTTGCTGGCCTTTGCCGTGGCGACGGCCTATGCCGCCTGGATCGGCTGGCTGCAGGGGGCCGGGCGGGTGGGCGGCGCCTGGGCGCCGCCCGTCCTCGCCGGCGACGTTGCCCAGGCCGCGGTTGCCCCCGGCCTGTGGCAACTGATGCTCTTCATCACCGTGCTGGTCTATATCCGGCACAAGGACAATATCCGCCGTATCCTGAACGGAACGGAGCCGCGGATCGGGGCGAAGAAGAAGCAGGAGGCCTAGGCCTCACGCCACCGGCAGCGCCGCAGCCGCATGGGCCATGTTGTCCAGCCCCTGCTGGAACATCGCGGCTTCCGCATCCCGGCGCTTCTGCAGACCGGCCACGGTGGGCCACAACCGCTTCATGGCCCGGAACTGGTCGGGCACGCCTTCAGGCTTTCCGGCGGCGATCATGTCATGGATGGCCTGCATCTCCGTCCGGCTGCTGCCCACGAGACTGGTGCCCCGGTTGTAAACCAGGCTGACCATCGCGCCGATGCAGAGCCCGTCCAGCTTCTCCAGCCCAGGGAAGGCCGCAAGGGTCCGATCGATATAGGTCGGCAGAACATGTTGGCTGAAGACGGCATTCGCCGCAGCCCAGGAGATCGTCAGGTCGGCGAACTCCGTGACAAGGGACTTGCACTTCGCCTCCCCATCCGGAGTTGAACCATGCGCGCCGATGGCGGAGGCGAGTCGCTCGATCGCGGCGGAGTCGATCTGCCCGGTCCAGGCTGCCTCGAACGCCTGCGCCGTGGTCTGTCCCAGATCGTAGCCCACCCCGATCGTGACGCCGGAAGCGCCGCCGGGCCATGTCGGTCGGCAGGCGAACTTGGTGTAATAGGCCTGACCACCCGTCTCTTCACTCACGATGAAATCGATGCACGACTGCGGAATCATCGGACCCTTCCCTTCACCGCCTTATGCGTGCCGCATCATACGATCTGACGCGACATGATAGCGATACAGGAAAGTTCCTTTATCAGCAGTTGACGCAGGGATAGAATTGCATAAGCATTCTTGTATGCAATCGACCCGCCGCCTTTTGACCCCGCAGGAACGTCTCGACTGGCTCCGCCTCACCAGATCGGAGAATGTGGGACCTGTCACCTTCCACCGGCTGCTGGAGCGGTTCGGCACGGCCACCGCTGCGCTGGCCGCCCTGCCCGACCTGGCACGCCGCGGCGGCCGGGCGAATCCCCTGCGCATCCCGTCCAAGGCGGAGGCGGAGCGGGAGCTGACGGGGCTGGAACGGATGGGCGGCCGCATGGTCGCCTCCTGCGAGCCGGACTATCCGCGGGCCCTGGCCGCCATCGACGATGCGCCGCCGGTGCTCTCGCTGCTGGGCCATCCGCAACTGCTGAAGCGGCCGGCGGTGGCCATCGTGGGTGCGCGAAACGCCAGCATCGCCGGCCGCAACATGGCGCAGAAGCTGGGACGGGAGCTGGCCGCGGCCGGATTCCTGGTCGTTTCCGGCATGGCGCGCGGCATCGACACCTCCGCCCACCAGGGCGCGCTGTCCGACGGCACCGCCGCGGTGGTGGCCGGCGGGGCGGATATTGTCTACCCGGCGGAGAATGCCGGTCTGCATGCGGAGCTGCGGCACCGCGGCGTGATCATTGCCGAGTCGGCCCTGGGAACGGAGCCGCAGGCCCGCCACTTCCCCCGCCGCAACCGCCTGATCTCCGGCCTGTCGCTGGGCGTGCTGGTGGTGGAGGCGGCGCTGAAGTCGGGAAGCCTGATCACCGCCCGCATGGCGAACGACCAGGGCCGTGAGGTGCTGGCCATACCGGGCTCCCCAGCCGATCCGCGGGCGCAGGGCTGCAACCGCCTGATCAAGGACGGCGCGACGCTGGTGGAAAGCGCCGAGGACGTGGTCGAGGTGCTGAAACGCCTGACCGGCCAGCCTTTCGGTGAGCGGGACCGCGACCTGTTCAGCATCGCAGCCATGCCGTCCCCCGCCCCCGTCCACGGCGAAGCCGACCTGGAGGAAGCCCGTACCCTGATCGCGGCCAGCCTGTCGCCCACCCCTGTTCTAATTGACGAAGTGGTCCGGGGCTGCCAATTGTCTGCCGGAGTGGTCCGGACCGTCCTGCTGGAGTTAGAGCTGGCCGGCCGAGTCCAGATCCACCCGGGCGGACGGGTCAGCCTGATCTGAAATCCGCCCCGTAGTCGTTTTCACGGTTCCGAAAGGCGGGTTTCCCTTGCCTGGCAGCAGCGTCGTCATCGTCGAGTCCCCGGCGAAGGCCAAGACCATCAACAAGTATCTGGGCTCCGACTACACGGTCCTGGCCAGCTACGGCCATGTCCGCGACCTCCCGCCCAAGGACGGCTCCGTCCGTCCGGAGGAGGATTTCGCCATGGACTGGGAGCTTGGGGAACGCTCCAAGCGCCATGTCGATGAGATCAGCCGGGCCGTGAAGTCCGCCGACCGCGTCTATCTCGCCACCGACCCGGATCGCGAGGGGGAGGCGATCGCCTGGCACGTCAAGGAGCTGCTGGCCCAGAAACGCCTGCTGGGCAAGGTCGACTGCAAGCGCGTCACCTTCAACGAGATCACCAAATCCGCCGTCCAGTACGCCATCGCCCATCCGCGCGACGTGAACCAGGAGCTGGTGGACGCCTATCTGGCCCGCCGCGCGCTGGATTATCTGGTGGGCTTCACCCTGTCGCCGGTGCTGTGGCGCAAGCTTCCGGGCTCCCGCTCGGCCGGCCGCGTCCAGTCGGTGGCGCTGCGGCTGGTCTGTGAGCGCGAGTCGGAGATCGAGGATTTCCGTCCGCAGGAATACTGGACCATTGAGGCGGAGTTCAAAACCTTCGACGGCCAGACCTTCACCGCCCGGCTGACCCAGTTGGACGGCAAGCGGCTGGAGAAGTTCTCGCTTGGCGACAAGGGCGCCGCGGAGGCTGCCCTGGCCCGCATCCGCCCCATGACCTTCCGGGTCGGCCGGGTGGAGCGCAAGGAGGTACGGCGCAACCCCTACGCCCCCTTCACCACCTCGACCCTCCAGCAGGAGGCCAGCCGCAAGCTGGGCTTCGGCGCCACCAAGACCATGCGCACGGCCCAGAAGCTGTATGAGGGCGTGGATATCGGCGGCGAGACGGTCGGCATCATCACCTATATGCGTACCGACGGCGTGACGCTGAGCGCCGAGGCCATCGACGGCGCCCGCCGCATGATCGGCCAGAGCTACGGCGACAACTATGTCCCGGAGAAGCCGCGCATCTACAAGGTGGCCGCCAAGAACGCCCAGGAGGCGCACGAGGCTATCCGCCCGACGGACCTGTTCCGCCGGCCGGAGCAGCTTTCCCGCTACCTGGACAAGGATGAGCTGCGCCTCTACGAGCTGATCTGGAAGCGCACCATGGCGTCGCAGATGGCGAGCGCCATCCTGGACCAGGTCACCGTCGACATCGCCTCCAAGGGAGCGGAGGCCGTGTTCCGCGCCACCGGCTCCGTCGTCCGCTTCGACGGCTTCCTGAAGGTCTATCAGGAGGACCGCGACGACGATCAGGAGGATGAGGAGAACCGCCGCCTTCCCAACATGAAGGACGGCGACGACCTCACCCGCGGCAAACTGGACGCCAACCAGCACTTCACCCAACCCCCGCCCCGCTATACCGAGGCGAGCCTCGTGAAGAAGATGGAGGAGCTCGGCATCGGCCGCCCCTCCACCTACGCCTCCATCCTGCAGGTGCTGCAGGACCGAAACTATGTGCGGCTGGAGAAGCGGCGCTTCGTTCCGGAGGATCGCGGCCGGCTGGTCACCACCTTCCTGGAGAGCTTCTTCCGCCGCTATGTGGAGTACGGCTTCACCGCTGCGCTCGAGGAGAAGCTGGACGACATCTCCGGCGGGCGGATCGACTGGAAGCAGGTCCTGCGCGAGTTCTGGATGAGCTTCTCCACCGCGGTGGACGGCACCAAGGACCTGACCATCACCCAGGTGCTGGACGCGCTGGACGAGGCGCTGGGGCCCCACTTCTTCCCCAAGAAGGTCGGGGAGAACGGGGAGGAGATCGATACCCGCGTCTGCCCGACCTGCGGCACCGGCCGGCTGTCGCTGAAGCTGGGCCGCAGCGGCGGCTTCATCGGCTGCTCCAACTATCCGGACTGCCGCTACACCCGCCCGCTGTCGGTCGGGGACGAGGGGGATGGCGGCGACCGGAACCTGGGCCAGGACCCGGAAACCGGCCTGCCGGTCTGGGTCAAGAACGGCCGCTTCGGCGCCTATGTCCAGCTCGGCGAGGCGGAGGGCAAGGACGGGGAGAAGCCGAAGCGCGCCTCCCTGCCCAAGGGCATGAACCCGGCCGACATCGACCTGGACGCCGCTCTCGGCCTGCTCTCCCTGCCGCGCCTTGTCGGCCCGCATCCGGAGACGGGGGAGGAGATCCTGGCCGGCATCGGCCGCTTCGGCCCCTATCTGAAGCACGGTTCCGCCTACAAGAACCTTGGCGCCGACGACGACGTTCTGACCATCGGGCTGAACCGGGCCGTGCATCTGCTGGCGGAAGCCCCGGCCAAGAAGGCGGTGGCCGGGCGCGAACTCGGCACGCATCCCAAGGACGGCAAGCCGATCAAGGTGGGCTCCGGCCGCTTCGGCCCCTATGTCCAGCACAACAAGCTGTTCGCCAGCATCCCGAAATCCATGAATGCGGACGAGGTGACGCTGGAACAGGCGCTTGAGCTGCTGGCCGCCAAGGCTGCCAAGGACGGGACCAAGAAGGGCGCCACAGCCAAGGCGGACGATGAGGAGAAGCCGGCCGCCAAGAAGGCCGCCGCTCCGAAGCGGGCCGCAACGGCCAAAAAAGCCGCCGCGCCCAAGGCTGCCGGCACGGCAAAGAAGGCGCCGGCGGCAAGGAAGAAGGCCAGCGCCTGATCTTCCGGCTGGCCTGTTCCGGGGCCGCTCCAACCACCCGGCTTGCCGGTGGTGCGAAGAATTCGTACCATCCACCGGCAGAACCGAAGGAGCGGCCCATGTCCTCCGTTGAAAAGCTCAGCATCGCCCTCACGCCGGAGATCGCATCCGCCGTGCGCGAGGCGGTCGATACCGGCGACTATGCCTCCTCCAGCGAGGTGATCCGCGATGCGCTCCGCCAGTGGAAGGCGCGGCGGGATCTGCACGGCCATACGGTCGAGGAATTGCGGGCGCTCTGGGACGAAGGTGCCGCCAGCGGCTCCTCCATCGACTCCGAAGCGGTGATGGCGCGGCTGAGGGCGAAGTATCAGGCCTTGGCCGATAAGGGGCAGGGCCGCTGATGCGCTGGCGCCTGTCGCCAAAGGCTGCTGAAGACCTTGAGGCGCTCGGCGATTTCATTGCAAAGGACGATCCCGTCGCGGCGATCCGGTTCATCGACCGGATACATGAACGCTTGCAGGCCCCCACCGCCGTTCCGGAATCAGGAGCCCGGCGTGACGACATCCGGCCAGGGCTGCGCATGATCCTGGTCGGCCGATACCTCATCCTCTACCGCGTGGCGGAAATGGTGGAGGTGATCCGCATCGTGCACGGCCATCGCCGCATCACGTCCGACGACGCCTGATCTTCCATATCCCCTTCTCGCGTGACTGGAGCCGGCGCAGTACTGTTGCAGCCTGACTGCGACCAGAAGGACGAAGCGCCCGTGCCCCGGACCAAGAAAGATGCCCCCTTCCCCACCAAGGACCAGGTCCTGGAGTTCATCAAGGACAGCCCCACGCCCGTGGGCAAGCGGGAGATCGCGCGCGCTTTCCATATCACGGGCGAGAACCGCGTGCTGTTGAAGCACCTGCTGAAGGAGCTGGAGGGCGAAGGGCAGGTGGAGAAGGGCGAGGGGCGGAGGCTGGCCCCGCCGGCCGCCCTGCCCCCGGTGGGCGTCGTGGTGGTCACCGACATCGATTCCGACGGGGAGACCATCGCCCGGCCGCAGAACTGGCCGCACGAGGACGAGCCGGCGCCGAAGATCTTCATGCGGCCGGAAAAGCGCGGCCATCCGTCCCTGGCCGTGGGCGACCGTGCGCTGGCGCGGTTGTCGCGCCTGTCGGACGGAACCTATGCCGGCAGCACCATCCGCAAGCTGGATGGCGGCCCCCGGGAAGCGCAGATCGTCGGCACCTACGAGCTGGCGCGCGATGGCGGGCGGCTGCGCCCGGCGGAGCGGCGGGCCAAGGCCGAGTTCGCCATCACGCCCGAGAATGCCGGTGGGGCCAAGCCCGGCCAGATCGTGCTGGCGGAACTCCTCCCCTCCTCCCGCATGGGGCTGAAGCAGGCGCGAGTGGTGGAGGTGCTGGGCAGCCTGGAGGAGCCGCGCACCGTCTCCCTGATCGCCATCCACCAGAACGGCATCCCCACCACCTTCCCCCGCGCCGCCATCGAGGAGGCCGAAGCGGCGGAGGAGCCTTCGCTGGAAGGCCGTACCGACCTGCGCGACTTCCCGCTGGTCACCATCGATGGGCCGGATGCCCGCGATTTCGACGATGCCGTGTTCGCGGAGGCGGATGCCGATCCGAACAATCCGGGCGGTTGGCATCTGCTGGTCGCCATCGCGGACGTGTCCTTCTATGTCCGCCCCGGTTCGGCGCTGGACCGGTCGGCCTTCGACCGGGGCAATAGCTGCTACTTCCCCGACCGTGTCGTGCCCATGCTGCCGGAGCAGCTTTCCAACGAGCTGTGCAGCCTGAAGCCGCAGGTGAACCGCGCCTGCCTGGCCGTGCATATGTGGATCGACAAGGACGGGAACCTGAAGCGGCACAAGTTCGTGCGCGGCCTGATGCGCTCCGCCGCACGCCTGACCTACGAGCAGGTGCAGGCTGCCCGGGACGGCCAGCCGGACGAGACCACCGGCCCGCTGATGGGGAATGTGATCGACCCGCTCTACGGCGCCTTCGAGGTGCTGGCACGGGCGCGGGCGCAGCGCGGAACGCTGGAACTGGACCTGCCCGAGCGGAAGGTGAGGCTGGACGAGGCCGGGCACATCGTCGAGATCAGCGTGCGGGAGCGCCTGGACAGCCACCGGCTGATCGAGGAGTTCATGATCCTGGCCAATGTCGCGGCGGCCGAAGCGCTGGAGGCCCGCAGCGCCCCGGTCATGTACCGCGTCCATGCCGAGCCGGCGCGCGACAAGCTGGAGCCGCTGTCGGAGTTCCTGAAGACCATGGGATACAGCCTGCCCCGCGGGCAGGTCATGAAGCCGGAGAACTTCACCCGCATCCTGGAGAAGGCCGCCGGCAGCGCGGAGAGCGAGCTGATCAGCACCGTGATCCTGCGCGCCCAGGCCCAGGCCGTGTACCAGCCGGAGAACATCGGGCATTTCGGCCTGTCCCTGGTCCGCTACGCCCATTTCACCAGCCCGATCCGGCGCTATGCCGACCTGGTCGTCCACCGGTCCCTGGTCCGCGCCTACAAGCTGGGCGACGGCGGGCTGACGGATGAGGAGGCCGGGCGCATGGACGGCATCGGCGAACACATCTCCATGACCGAGCGGCGGGCCGCCACGGCGGAGCGGGACGCCATGGACCGCTACGTCGCCGCATATTTGTCGGAGCGCGTCGGCGCCATCTTCACCGGCAAGGTCGGCGGGGTGACCCGGTTCGGCCTGTTCGTGACGCTGAGCGAGACCGGGGCCGACGGGCTGGTGCCGGTCAGTTCCCTGCCCGACGACTTCTATGACCACCACGAGGCCATGCACTGCCTGATCGGGCGGCGCACCGGCCGAACCTTCCGGCTGGGCACGCAGGTGAAGGTGCGGCTGATGGAGGCGGACCCCATCGCCGGCTCCATGGTCTTCCATCTGGTGGACCCGGAAGCCGCGGCCCTGCCGCCGGGGGAAGCGCCCGCCTTCAGCCCGTTGCGCACGGGAAAGGGAAAGCGCCGGTTCCAGGCGCCGATGCCGGAAGGGCTGAACCGTCCGAAGCCGGCACGACGCCGTCGGTAGCACCGATTTCGGCGGGGTGGACGGTGCGTTCATTCGTGATTAGCATGGAGCGATGATCGGCCACCGCCCGCCCCGTTTTTCCCGGATGTCCGCCACGTACCGTGTGGCCGCCATCCCGCGGACGCGGACAGGATTTCCTCGACCGACGCCGGGGTATTGAGCGAATGCTGCGCCGCCTGACGCCCGCCGTCCTGTCTCTTGCGCTGATCGTCGGATGCGCGGCTGACTATGTGCCCGGGTCGGGTGCCCTCTCGGCGCGGGAGCGCATACTGGGGGAGCACATCTTCTCCGTCGGCTACAGCCGGATCGCGGACTACTACCTGGCCCCGGTGGATCTGCGCCAACTTACGCTGGATGGGCTTCAGGGGCTGGTCGAGCGCGATCCCGCCATCGGCATGGAAACCTCCGGCGGCGTGCTGCGCCTCACGGTCCGCGGCCACAGGGTGGGAGAGATCGCGCTTCCCGACCGGAACACGCCCGGCCCTTGGGCGGAGGTTACCTCCCGCGCGATTGAGCGGCTGCGGGCCCATTCCTCGGCTCTGGCTGCGCTGGGTCGGGAAGAGACATACCAACTCGTCTTCGAATCCATCGTCCGCGATCTGGACGAGTACAGCCGCTACACCTCCGCCGAACGGGCGACCTACGAACGCTCCCAGCGGGAGGGATATGGCGGTGTCGGCCTCGCCCTGCAGCAGGAGGACGGCCGGCATATGATCGCCGAGGTAACGCCCGGCGGCCCGGCGGCGGAAGCGGGAATCCGGAGCGGCGAGCTGGTTCTGGCTATCGACGGGGATCTCACCGACGGGCTGAGCGCGGACAAGGTCGGCGAGCTTCTGCGCGGCCATGCCGGATCGGTGGTGATGCTGACGGTGGGCTCCACCCTGGCGGAAAGCCGCCGCCTGCCCGTGCGACGGGACTGGATCGTGCCAAACACCGTCGAGGCCAGCCGGGACGGCCATATCGGGATCGTCAGGATCGACCGCTTCAATGCTGCGACCGAGCGGAACCTGCGCGATGCGCTGCTGAGGATGGCGCGCGATCCCGAGGGCGCGCCCAGCGGCTATGTGCTGGACCTGCGCGGCAATCCCGGCGGCAAGCTGGATCAGGCTATCGCGGTGGCCGACCTTTTCATGCGGACCGGGCGCATTCTGGACACGCGCGGCCGCCACCCCGACAGCATGCAGCATTTCGAGGCTGCGCCGGACGACGTTCTCAACGGCGCGCCGATGGTGGTGCTGGTCGATGGCCGGTCGGCTTCGGCGGCGGAGATCGTGGCGGCGGCCCTGCAGGACTCGGCCCGCGCCGTCATCGTGGGCGCCAGTTCGTTCGGAAAGGGCAGCGTCCAGACCGTGACCCAACTGCCCAACGATGGCGAGCTGTTCCTCACCTGGTCGCGCTTCTACGCGCCCAGCGGCTACACCCTTCACCGGCAAGGCGTTCAACCGACTGTCTGCACCAGCAAGGATGCGCGGTCGGCCGATGAGGTGCTGTTGAGCATGGTGGCCGGCGCCATACCGCCGGCGGCAGCCCTGGCGCTTTGGCGCACCCGCGCGCCAGAGGATGAGGAGGCGCTGACCCGGCTGCGGGAATCATGTCCCTGGAAGGAGCACGCGCCGGAGATCGACCTGGACGTCGCCAAAGCCCTGCTGGAAACGCCATCGCTCTACCGCCGTGCGCTGGGTATGACGCAGACCAACATCGCGGAGCGGCAGGCCTCCGCACCGTCCCCGGAGGGGGTGGCCGGCGCATTCGTCCCTTGACATGCCGCCGCGAGCGGTTATGTTGCCGCGCTACGCCGCCACTGTGCGGCACGTTTTGTTTGTCGGCCGCGCGTGGTGCGGTGGCCGCGCGTTTCAGGCCGCAGCTTGGCCCCAGGGTGGGATTTGGATCATGGCGAAGCAGAATACCGTGCTGATCAAGATGATCAGCTCCGCTGATACCGGGTACTTCTATGTGAAGAAGAAGAACCCCCGCAAGACGACCGAGAAGCTTGAGTTCAACAAGTACGATCCGGTCGCGCGCAAGCATGTTCCGTTCAAGGAATCCAAGATGAAGTGATCCGCCCCATGGCGATCATCTCATGGAAAAGGCCGCCTCTTGGGCGGCCTTTTGCTTTTTGGCGAAGCGTGGCGGGCGGGGAAGGTAGAACAGACTTAGGCCTCGCTTCGGCGGCTTTCCCTATTGAGCGCCGCACGATCCGGCCCGCGCCTTTCAGCCGATCGTGAAGTTGTCTCAGGCTGTCTGCGGGTTGGGAGCGGCATCGCTCCCCGGCATGGCCGCCTCGGCATCCTGGTCGCAGATGACCAGATTGCGGCCAGCGCGCTTGGCCTGGTACAGCGCCATATCGGCACGGCGCAGCAGGCTGTCGCCGGTTTCCGGCCGCCCGTCTGGTCCCGGCCTGCCATCGGCGACGGCAACGCCCATGCTGACCGTCACCTGGATTTCCCCAACCGGGGCGGAGACCTTGAAGGGCTCGTCCGCGATACGCCGGCGCAGCCGCTCCGCCACCATGGAGGCCTGGGCCAGGTCCGTGTCGGGCATGATCACCACGAATTCCTCCCCGCCCAGGCGGGCGACGAGGTCGAAATTGCGCAGGTTGCGGCTGGCGCGGTTGGCGACGTCCTTCAGCACCTCGTCGCCGACGCCATGCCCCCAGCTGTCGTTGACCACCTTGAAGTGGTCGATGTCGAACAGCAGGGCGGCCACGGGCTTGTTGTTCCCGCCCCCCCTGTCCAGCAGGCGCGGCAGGTGGGCGGACAGGTAGCGCCGGTTGAACAGTCCGGTCAGGCTGTCGGTCAGCGCCAGCGACAGGGACTGCTCGTAATTCGCGCGCAGCCGGTCCTGGTAGCGCTTGCGGCGAACCTGCGTGCGGGTGCGGGCCAGCAGCTCGTTCCGGTCGATCGGCTTGATCAGGTAGTCATTGGCGCCCAGCTCCAGCCCCTTGGCCACCCGGTCCATGTCTGCCTCGTCGGCCAACAGCAGGATCGGCACCTGTCGAGTCCGCTCCTGGCTGCGGAGCTGGGAGCAGAGGCGCAGCCCGTCTTCCCGCATCAGGGTGAGGCTGATCACGACCAGCTCGAACTCCTCGGCCAGCGCCAGCTCCAGCCCGGCAGCACAGCTCTCGGCCGTCTTGACCAGCGCGCGGTCGCGGCCCAGCGTCTCGGTGAGCTTGTCCAGATCGATGGCGCTGTCCTCAACCACCAGGACACGGGCGCCCTCGGCGCTCTGGTTCTGCATGCTGTCGGTGGAGACGAGCATGCCGAGCTGCCCGGACGTGCTCTCCCGCAGGCGCCATTCGTCCATCATCATCTTCAGGCGAACGAGTGAGCGGACGCGGGCGAACAGCGCCACGTCGTTGACCGGCTTGGTCAGGAAATCGTCGGCTCCGGCCTGAAGGCCGCGCACCCGGTCGGAGACGTCGGACAGCGCCGTGACCATGACCACCGGGATGTGCATCGTCGCCGGGTCGGAACGGATCTTCTCGCAGACCTCGAACCCGTCCATGCCGGGCATCATGACGTCCAGCAGCACGATATCCGGTGCATGGCTGCGAATCCGCTCCAAAGCTTCCGGCCCGCTGTTAGCCGTAACAACGTCAAAGTACTCGCGCGTCAGCTTCGCCGCGAGCAGCTTCACGTTGGGCAGTACGTCATCTACGACCAGAACCCGAGCCGACATGTCACCATCTATCCTGCGGCCCGGCGATGGAAACCCGGGCTCATCCTAGGAACTGCTTGACGGTCTGGAGGAAGTTCGCCACCGAGATCGGTTTGGCGATATAATCCTCACAGCCGCCTTCGCGGATTTTTTCCTCATCCCCCTTCATGGCGAAGGCCGTGACGGCAATGACGGGAATCGTGCGGAGCTCCTCATCCTCCTTGATCCATTTGGCAACCTCCAGGCCTGATATGCTTGGCAGCTGGATGTCCATCAGGATCAGGTCGGGACGATGTTGCCGCGCCAAGCGCAGAGCGTCCATTCCGTCCTTCGTCTGCAGGGTCGTATAGCCGTGCGCCTCCAGAAGATCATGAAAAAGCTTCATGTTCAGCTCGTTATCCTCGACGATCAGCACCCGCTTGGAGGGGGCGATCACGCCGCCGAAAGAGCCTACCACTATCGTCTCGGCACACATTACGATGCTCCTGCCGGGCATACAACCGGCATCGCGGCCCAAGGCATCGCAGACCATGCGTTGGGAGGTTGGAATCCAGGGAGATTCTCAGCGGCAAAGATTAAGCTCGGGTTACTCCATTTCGTGTAAGGGAAGCACAAGAACTCCGCCGCCTGTCCGAAGGTGATACATTGGAACTATCGAAAGGGGCAAGAGGCGAAACAAGCAAGAATGCTGCCGCAGACCGGGCAGAGGGCATGAATGCGAACGGAATTCCGACGCCCGGCCTGTGCCGCGATTGCGGAGCGCTCGTACCGGGCGAAGGACGCCGCTGTACGGCCTGCCGCTCGGCCCGGTTGGTGCGTCATGTGGAGCTGCACCGGCTGGGAATCGCACACATCGATTGCGACGCCTTCTATGCCAGCGTGGAGAAGCGGGACAATCCCGCCCTGGCCGACAAGCCGGTGATCGTGGGCGGCGGGCAGCGCGGAGTCGTGTCCGCCTGCTGCTACATTGCACGGATGTATGGCGTCCGTTCGGCCATGCCCATGTTCAAGGCGCTATCGGCCTGCCCCGACGCGGTGGTGATTCCCCCGAACATGAAGAAGTACAGTGCCGTGGGCCGGCAGGTGGCCGCCCTGATGGAAGAGGCGACGCCCCTGGTGGAGCGGCTGTCCATTGATGAGGCCTTCCTGGACCTGACCGGTACGGAAGCGCTGCATGGCGGCAGCCCGGCCCGAACCCTGGTCAAGCTGGTGCGGCGCATAGAGCGGGAGGTAGGCATTACCGCCTCCGTCGGACTGTCCTACAACAAGTTCCTGGCCAAGATCGCCTCCGACCTGGACAAGCCCCGCGGATTCGCGGTGATCGGACGGGCCGAGGTGCTGGATTTCCTCGGCCCCCGCTCGGTCGGGCTGATCTGGGGCGTGGGCAAGGCGCTGCAGCAGAAGCTGGAGGCGGACGGCATCCGCACCATCGCGCAGTTGCGGGAGGTTCCAGACATTCTTCTGGCCAAGCGCTATGGCGCCATGGGGCTGCGGCTTGCGAAGTTCGCTCGCGGCGAGGACAGCCGCGTCGTGACGCCCAATGCCCCGCCGAAGAGCGTGTCGGCGGAGACCACCTTCAACACCGATCTCAACCAGATGGACCCGCTGGAGCGGGCGCTCTGGCCCCTGTGCGAGACCGTGGCACGGCGGCTGAAGGCGGACGGCTATGCCGGCGGCAGCGTCACGCTGAAGCTGAAGACGTCGGATTTCCGGCTGCGCACCCGCACGCGCCGCCTGCCCTCCCCCACCCTGCTGGCCGACCGCATCTTCCGTCTCGGGCGGGATCTGCTGGCGGAGGAGTTGGCGGAAGAGAAGGAGAGTGGCACCCGGTTCCGGCTGATCGGAATCGGCTGCGCCGACCTGCGCGATCTCGCCGACGCGGACCCGCCCGACCTGCTGGACCCGGGCCTTGCCCGCCGCGCCAAGGTAGAGCAGGCCATGGATGCCGTCCGCGCCAAGCTGGGTGCAGACGCCATATTGAAGGGCCGCAGCCTACCGATCGACGAAGACGAGAATTAGAGGCTCCCTTGAACTCAGCAGCGCGGCGCGGGCACGGATTGCAGTTCGTCCAGGGTCACATCCACCTGGAAATCGCCGTAGTCGATCACCATGGATTGGACCACCCCGTTCCGCTGCACCAGCATCGAAGTCTCATAATCGGGAAGCGCCGCCTGGGGATCGCTGGGGAAGAAGGCCAGATGAACGGGCCAAGCCTCGTCGCTCCGCAACTCGTCGCCCCCCTTGCCGCCTGCGGATGACTTTCTGGCATTGGCGATCACCGCGCTCACAGGGGTGGCGCCTTCCTGCTCGCTGCCGTCGAACACCGTGGCGGCGAAGAAGGGCTCGCCCGACGCGGCGACCTCCAACAGGCGGAGGGTGTGGGCCGTCGGGAACATGGCGCCCGGCCGCAGCTCGACCTCCTTCTGCTCCGGCCGGTTGAAGGTGACGGTGCCGCCGGAGCCGCCGCTGAGCGATGCCTCGCCCCGCAGTTCCTCCTCCACCTGACCGTTGACGAGCTTACGAACATTGAAGCGGTAGCTTTCGCCGTCCTTGGCCTCCCAGGTCACGTAGCTGTTGTCGAAGCTCACCTCCTCCCCTTCCTGATAGGTGAAGCGCACTTCGAACCTCTGCTCAATGGTCCAGCCATCGCAGGCATCCTTCCAGGCGAAGCTCATGCGGCCCTGGACATCGGCCACGGGGCTGCGCGCCCGCGCATTGGACAGCTTCATGGAATAGGTGGCCGTATGGGGCGCAACCTCCGATTCCGCTCCGGCCGGCGGGGCACAGGCGGTAGCGGCCGTGAGGCCGAACAGGGTGGCGAGAACAAGACTGGTGAGCCTTGCAGGTGGCAGGATCGATTGCACGCGTCACCAGCGGTCTGCGAAAGGAAGCGCAATTGTCTCCCTAAATCATGGCGAAGCAAGGGCCTTAACGTTCAAGGCCATGTCCGGAACAGACGGCACTCTTTTCCGGACCACCGGGATGGACTGGGCAGTTCCTGCCGGTAGGTAGCAGGCGGCCATACCCGCAAAATATATAAAATTAAGGATAAGTTGTTGAGCCGGCAGGGCGGAGGTGGATGGCACAAAGCTTGCCTTAGTGGGGCAGATGCAATCCTGAAAAGGATATCCGTTCATGAGCCCGCTCGACATCGCGCTGCCTGCCCACGCCGCACTGGAATTCCAGCTTCCCATTCCGATCCGCGCATCGCGCCTGCCGGACGGGTATGAGGCCATGGGCGCACAGCTTCTGCTGCTGCAGGAAGCGCAGGACAGGCTGCGCGCGGCGGAGCGGCTGATCGCCGAGCAGCAGGCCCGTATTGAAACCTTGGAGGCGATGAGCATGACCGACGAGCTTACCGGACTGCTGAACCGCCGGGGCTTCATGGATGCTTTCCATCGCGAGCTGGCGGCGGGCAGCCGGCTCGGGACCGGAGGCGTGCTGGTGATGGTGGACCTGAACGGCTTCAAAGCTATCAACGACACCTACGGCCATCTGGCTGGCGACCACTATCTGCAACAGGTGGCTCGGGCACTGAAAAATGCCGTGCGGGCCCATGACATCGTCGCCCGCCTTGGCGGCGACGAGTTCGTGGTGCTGCTGACCCGGATCGATGCCGAGCAGGGCATTGCCCGTGCAAAGGCGCTGGAGGAGCGCATCAACGCCGAGCATTGCACATGGCAGCGCCGCCGCCTGCCGCTGCGCGCCAGCTTCGGGGCAGAGCCGTTCGGGCCGGATGAGGACCAGGATGAAATCCTGCACCGCGCCGATATCCGGATGTACGCCGCCAAGGCGGCCTGGAAGAAGGTCGTGCTCGCCGTGGCCTGAGCGCCGCGATCCCACCCGCTTCAAACGAAAACGCCGCCCAGGAGCTCCCGGGCGGCGTTTCGCATTGTATCAGACCTTGGGGTCAGCCCGCGGTCTTGGCCTTTGGCAGGTCCAACTTGATGTGCAGTTCGCGCAGCCGTTCCGGCGCGACGCTGTTCGGCGCCTGCATCAGCAGGTCCTCCGCCCGCTGGTTCAGCGGGAAGACGATGACCTCGCGGATGTTCGGCTCATCGGCCAGCAGCATCACCATGCGGTCGATGCCGGGAGCGGAACCACCGTGCGGCGGGGCGCCCAGCTTGAAGGCCGACAGCATGCCGCCGAACTTTGCTTCCAGCTCCTCAGCCCCGTAGCCGGCGATCTCGAAGGCCTTGTACATGATCTCCGGCCTGTGGTTCCGGATCGCGCCGGAGGACAGTTCGACGCCGTTGCAGACGATGTCGTACTGGAATGCTTTGATCGTCAGCGGGTCCTGGTTCAGCAGCGCATCCAGACCGCCCTGCGGCATGCTGAACGGGTTGTGGCTGAAATCGATCTTCTTCCGCTCCTCGTCGTACTCGTACATCGGAAAGTCAACGATCCAGCAGAACTTGAAGGTGTCCTTCTCGATCAGGTCGAGCTGGTTGGCGATTTCCGTGCGGGCCTGACCGGCCAGCTTGGCCGCCGGACCGACCTGGTCGCAGACGAAGAACACGGCGTCGCCGTCCTGGCAACCGGTCAGCTCGCGCAGCACCGCCTGGGCGGCTTCCGGCACGAACTTGGCGATCGGACCCTTGCCGGCCCCGCCCTCGAAGACGATGTAGCCGAGGCCCGGCGCGCCGAGGCCGCGGGCCCAGTCGTTCAGCTTGTCGAAGAAGCTGCGCGGACGGTCGCCCACGGACGGGGCGCGGACGGCGCGGACCACGCCGCCCTTGTCCAGCACGCCCTTGAACGCCTTGAACTCCACGTCCTCGCGGCGGAACACCTCGCTGACATCGACGATGACCAGCGGGTTGCGCAGGTCCGGCTTATCCGACCCGTACTTCAGCATCGCCTCGTCGAAGGGGATGCGGACGAACGGGTACGGGCTGACGGACTTCTTCACGCCGGTGAAGCCGCTGAACTCCTCGAAGATGCCGTGGATCACCGGCTCGATGGCCGCGAACACATCCTCCTGGGTGACGAAGCTCATCTCGAAGTCGAGCTGGTAGAACTCGCCCGGGCTGCGGTCGGCGCGGCTGTCCTCGTCGCGGAAGCAGGGAGCAATCTGGAAGTACCGATCGAAGCCGGACACCATGAGCAACTGCTTGAACTGCTGCGGCGCCTGCGGCAGGGCATAGAACTTGCCGGGATGGATGCGCGACGGCACCAGGAAGTCGCGGGCACCCTCGGGGCTGCTGGCCGTCAGGATGGGAGTCTGGAACTCCGTGAAGCCCTGATCGATCATGCGCCGGCGGACGGAGGCGATGACGTGGGAGCGCAGCAGGATGTTCCGCTGCATCTTCTCGCGGCGCAGATCCAGGAAGCGGTAGCGCAGGCGCAGCTCCTCGCCGGAATCCTGCTCGGAATTGACCTGGAGCGGGACCTGCTCGGCCGCGCTCTGCACCTCCAGCTCCTTGATCTGCACTTCGATCCGGCCGGTCGGCAGCTTGTCGTTGATAGTCTCCGCCGAGCGGGCGACGACCTTGCCGGTCACGGTGATAACCGACTCAAGGCGAAGGGATTCGGCCGTCTTGAAATTCGGGCTGGAGGTATCGACCACGCACTGGGTGATGCCGTAATGGTCGCGCAGGTCGATGAACATCAACTGCCCATGATCGCGCTTGCGGTGGATCCAGCCCGAGAGGCGGACGGTGTCCCCGGCATTCTCCTGACGGAGCTGGCCACAGGTATGGGTGCGGTACTGGTGCATGGGCTCGGACCTTGGGTCGATCTGGTTGCTTCCGGCGCGACAACGGCATGCGCGGCGGCCCCGCAGAGGGGACCACCGGCGGGGCGCAACACCGCACGGAAACAGGCGCGCTGTCAAGGTGGCGGGCAGCGCTTCCCGCTGAATTGAAAAGCGGCATCCGGAAAACTGGACGGTCCCGTGGGGCGGCCTTGCCAGGACGGAGGGCACGGACCTATCGTCCGCCCCGCAGACACACCCATCTCGAGGACCCAGTAGAATGAAGGCCGCCCCGAACGCCGCCCGCACCGCCCTTCCCTTCCGGCCCCGGTCCGTACTGGCGAAGACCGGTTTCGTCCTGCTGGGAAGCTGGCTGGTCGCCGCTTCGTCCTGGATCGAAGTGCCGATGGTGCCGGTGCCCATGACCATGCAGACCTTTGCGATCGTCGTCATCGGCGCGCTGGCCGGCTGGCGCATCGGTCTGGCGACGCTGCTGGCCTATCTGGCCCAGGGGGCGGCCGGGCTGCCGATGTTCGCCGGCGGGGCCGGCGGGCCGATGGTCTTCGCCGGACCGACGGCCGGCTATCTCCTGGCTTTCCCGCTGGCCGCCGCCCTGACCGGATGGCTGGCGGAGCGGGGCTGGAACCGGAGCCTGCCGCTGCTGTCCCTGTGCATGCTGGGCGGTCATGTCGTAATCCTGGCGAGCGGCGTCGCCTGGCTGGCAGTCCTGGTCGGACCTGCCCAGGCCGTGGGCGCGGGTCTTGTTCCATTCCTCGCCGGCACCGTCTTGAAGTCCGCCCTGGCGGCAGCTTCCATCATCGCCGTCCGGAGCCGGATGCGGCAGGGCTGAGCCCAGCGGGCGGAGGACGGGCATGGCTGTACGGCTCCGCCCCCATCACCTGCTTTGCGTACTGACCTATTCCGGCAAGGGCTATTCGCCGGCCTTCACTGAAAATTTCGACCGGATCGCCGCCCGTCTCGCGGGCGGCGAGGCTGTGTCGCTGGTACAAGGGCCGGACGACGTCTGTGCCGGCTTGGCCGACGCACCCGAGGCTCATTGCCGCAACGCCTCGATCACCGTGCGGGACGAGGCCGCCATCCAGGCGCTTCAACCTCTATTAGGGCCGCTGAAGCCGGGTGCTGCCCTTCTCCTCTCTCCAGCGCTGGTTACCGCCCTCCGCTCTGCCTTCCAGGCCGGAGCGATCCGCAGGGCCTGCCATGGCTGCGAATGGGCTGATTTCTGTACCGCCATAGCTGACAGCGGATTCGGGGATGCCCGCCTGCCATAACGGCACAAAACAACCATAGCGCTAATTTTACAGGAGAGTACTTCTAATTAACCGTTTGGTCACGATCCACATGGTAGCACTGCGGGTAAGAGTGAGCCGGAATTCAGCCGGTTCCGCAGGAGGGGCACAGTCATGTTGATCAGGAATCTGGACGATCTTCGCCGCGACATGAGGGCACGCACTCAGGACATGCGGAAGGAAGCAGCCAAGCTGGCCACGCTGAAGCCTGAGAATGCGCACACGCTCCGTCTCATAGCCGACCGGCTGGACGCCCACATGCGCGACTATCTGCGGGGTTGATCCACGACGCCGGCCGCGGCGGAGAGGTTGGTGGGTGCACAAGGACTCGAACCTTGGACCCGCTGATTAAGAGTCAGCTGCTCTACCAACTGAGCTATGCACCCAACCTCTTCAGGCGGTCATATAGGCGGGAGTGGTGGGTGCACAAGGACTCGAACCTTGGACCCGCTGATTAAGAGTCAGCTGCTCTACCAACTGAGCTATGCACCCTACTTCCCGTCCAGCAGAACCGCGCTGGCCCCAGAACGTTACCGCCCCTGGAGGCGCGCGGTATAGCAAAGCATTTCGGGCTTGTCGATAGGCTTTTGACATGCTCGCCGGAGCAGCCGCGAATAGCTGCTAGAAGTCGCCCATCCCCCGCCGGCTCATCCGCACGTCCCGATGCACATGCACGGACAGCAGCAGGCCGAAGCCGATCATCACTGTCAGCGTCGCGGTTCCGCCGTAGCTGATCAGCGGCAGCGGGATGCCCACGACGGGGATCAGGCCCATATTCATGGCGCAGTTGATGAACAGATACAGAAACAGGTTAACCGTCAGTCCCAGCGCCACCAGCCGGCCGAACTGGTTGCGGCAGCGCATGGCGATGATGAAGCCGTACAGCAGCAGCAGGCAGTAGAGGCCAAGGAAGCCCGCCGCCCCCACCAGCCCGAACTCCTCCGCCAGCATGGTGAAGATGAAGTCGGTCTGCTTCTCCGGCAGGAAGTTCAGGTGACTCTGCGTTCCCAGCAGGAAGCCTTTGCCGAACAGCCCGCCGGACCCCAGCGCGATCTTCGACTGCATGATGTGGTAGCCGGTGCCGAGCGGATCGTTCTCCGGATAGAGGAACGTCAGCACGCGGTTCTTCTGGTAATCGTGCAGAAACTGCCAGGCGATGGGAATTGCCGCCAGGGCGGAGCCGATGACCAGGCCGAACTTCCACCAGCGGACGCCCACGAGGAACAGGATCGCCCCCGATACCATGATGAGGATCAGGGAGGTGCCGAGGTTCGGCTGCATCAGCACGAGTCCGACCGGCGCCAGCGTCATCAGGATCGGCGGCGTGATGAACAGGATACGCCCCGTATCCTCAACCGACGCGCCGTGGAAATAGCGGGCCAGCGCCAGGATCAGGGTCACCTTCATCAACTCGGACGGCTGGAGCTGGATGAAGCCGAGGTCGATCCAGCGCTGCGCGCCCATGCCGATCTGCCCGACCAGTTCCACCGCGACCAGCAGCACGAAGGCTACCGCATAGAGCGGATAGGCCAGCTTCATCCAGATGCGGATATCCACCATGGCGATGACCAGCATCATCACCACGGATACGGAGAATCGGACGGCTTGGCGGGACGCCCACGGGTCCCAATTGCCGTTCGCCGCGGAATAGAGCATGGCGAAGCCGACGCTCGCCACCAGGATGATCAGCAGGACCAGGCTCCACGTCACCTGCCCCAGCTTCTCACCCAATGTCATGTTGTTGGCGTGATCGGCACCGAGATCCCAGCCGCTCATAGCGACGTTCCCCTGGCCGGTGTGCCGGAATCGGCGGCGCGCTCCGGCGGCCGTTCGGCCTGCTGTGCCGACAGGCGGGCTGCGTCCAGCATCTGGCATTCCAGCAGGATGTCGCGGGCAATAGGGGCGGCGAACTTGCCGCCGCCGCCATGCTCCACCACCACCGAGCAGGCGAAGCGCGGCGCGTGGACGGGCGCGTAGCCCACGAACAGGCCGTGGTCCCGCTCCTTCCAGGGCAGGTCCTCGTTCTTCTTCACGCCGGTGGCGCGCTCCGCCATGGTGATCCGGCGGACAAGACTTGAGCCCGTCTTGCCGCCCATCTCCATTCCGGCCTGCATGATGCGCGCCGAATAGGCCGTGCCGCCCGGCTCCGTCACGACGCGGTTCATGGCGTTGATCATGACCTTGAGATGTTCCGGCTTCACGCCGACCTCCGGCCAAGCGGTCGGCGCTTCGTAGAGTCCCTCCACCTCGCTGGTCAGGTGCGGTTTCACCGCATAGCCCCCATTGACCATGCGCGCTGTCATGACGGCGAGCTGGATCGGCGTGGCCAGCACATAGCCCTGGCCGATGGCCGCCACCAGCGTCTCACCCGGATGCCAGACATCCTTGAAGGTGGCCTTTTTCCAGGCGCTGTTCGGGATCATGCCCGGCCGCTCGCCGGGCAGATCCAGCTCCGTCCGGCCGCCCAGGCCGAACCGCCGCGCCATCTCGGACAGCCGGTCGATGCCGAGGCGCCGGGCCATCTCGAAATAATAGACGTTGCAGGAATGCTTGATGGCGTCCGACATGTTGACGCCGCCGTGCCCGCCCTTTTTCCAGCAATGGAAACGATGACCGCCCAGTTCCAGATGGCCCGGGCAGAAGACGCGGGTGTCCGGGGTGGCGATGCCTGCTTCCAGCGCGGCCAGCCCGACGATCATCTTGAAAGTGGAACCCGGCGGATATTGCCCCGCCACCGCCTTGTTGGTGAGCGGCCCGGTTTCATCGGAAGTCAGCCGGCTCCAGAGATCCTGGCTGATACCTGTGGCGAACTGGTTCGGATCGAAGCTGGGGCTGGAGTTCAGGGCCAGGATGCCGCCGGTCTGCACATCCATGACAACAGCGGCGGCGCTGCGCTCGGCGGAAAGACGCTGCTGCACATAATGCTGCAGCTTCGCATCCAGTGTCAGCGTCACCTGCCGGCCGGGCTGTCCAGGCTCCCTCGACAGCTCGCGCACGACGCGGCCGACGGCGTTGACCTCCAGCTGCTGGGTTCCGGACGTCCCACGAAGGGCGAGGTCATGGTGCCGCTCCACCCCGTTCTTGCCGATGCGGAAGCCCGGTAGGGACAGGAGCGGGTCCTCCGACCCCACCAGCTCCTTCTCAGACACTGCGCCGACATAGCCCAGTACATGGGCCGTCGCCTCGCCGAACGGGTAGCTCCGTACCTGCCCCACATCAATGGAGGAGCCGGGAAGGTCGGGGAGATTCACCTCGATGGCGGAGACCTGATCCCAGGTCAGATTCTCCTTGAGGGTCACGGGCGCGAACCGGCGTGAGCGCTGCAAGTCGCGCAGGATGCGCCGATGCTCCGTCTCGCTTACCGGAATGAGCTGGGCGACCTTGTCCAGAACCTCCTGCGGGTTGCCGGCCTGCTCCGAGACCAGGACCAATCGGAAATTCTGCTCATTGACTGCCAGCGGAACGCCGTGGCGATCCACGATCAGTCCGCGCGGCGGGGCGAGCAGCCGCAAGGAAATGCGGTTGTCGTCCGCCATCGTGGCGTATTTGTCGCTCTCCACGATCTGCAGATAGTAAAGGCGCGCAAGAAGGGCGGAGACGGCACCCGCCTTCAACCCGCCAAGCACAAGCATGCGGCGGGTAAGCAGGCGCTGGCGTTCTGCGTCGCGGTCGAAGGCGGATAGCATGTGGCTCAGCCCTCCTCGTTCAGGAAGGCCCGGTGGATGCGCATGAGAATCCATGCGGGTGCTGGAAATATGGCTATGGCGACCAGCGCCTGGAAGACCGCGGGCTTCACATCCAGCACGGTTGCCTCCATCAGTGAGTAGGCCGCCCACTGCACCAGCGAGGCCGCTCCGGCCACCATGGCGAAGCCCCACCAGAGCAGCAGGAAAGAGCTTCCCAGGAAAAAGCGGCGCTGGGTGATCAGCACCCAGTAGCACAAGGTGAGAACCAGCGGCGTCATCCCCAGCGGCGCACCGCTGAGAAGGTCCTGCAACAATCCGATCAGGAACGCGATGGAGGGGCGGAGCAGATCCGGCCGGTGGATCGCCCAGTAGAACACGGCAATCAAGGTCAGCGGCGGGGCGACGGTGGAGAAGCCGGGCAGGCGCATGGGCGCCATCGACACCAGCATCATCGCCACGGTGATCGCGAAGGGCAGCAGATTGCGCCCTGTCTGGTCGAGCCTGTGCCACATGCCCACGGCCATGGCCGGGGTCCTCACTGCATGCCGCCGGGCTGAACAGCTTCGGCGGCAAGTCCGCCGGGGATGCCGAAATCAACCAACTGTACGTGCTCGATGCGGGCAGGGTCCACCATGGGAACGACGCGCACCGTGCCGTCTTCGCCGGTGGCCACGACGCCGACCGGCAGGCCGGCCGGGAACAGCCCGCCATGGCCGGAGGTAAAGACCCGTTCGCCGGGCGTGACCTCCACGCCGCGGGGCATGTAAAGCAGCTTCGGCCGATCGGAGTTGTCGCCGCTGAGCATGGCGCGCTGACGGGTCGTTTCCAGGATCACGGGAATACGGGCATTCAGGTCGGTGATCAGCATCAGTCGGGACGACCATTCGCCGACCTGGACCACGCGGCCGACCAGCCCCTGCCCTGCCATCGCCGCCTGCCCTCGCTGCACCCCGTCGCGGCGGCCGGCCGTCACGACCAGCGTGCGGACCCAGGCTCCGCCCGGATCGGCGACCACACGGGCCGTGACGAAGCTGGCCGCCGGGTCCGGCTTGTAGGCCAGAAGGCCACGGAGTGACTTGTTCTCCGCCTCCAGCCGCAACGCCGCCTGTTGCCAATGCAGCAGGCGCGCATTCTCCTCCCGCAGCCGCTCATTCTCGACATGCAGGTCGGAGAGATTGCGCGCATATTCGATGGAGGTCGCGACGATGTTCGCGGGCCGCGAGATGACGTTCAGGATCGGCGTGAAAGCGTCCGTAACACGAGCGCGGGCCTGATCCACCCGCAGCGTGTCGATCTGGCTGACCAGCATCAGGGCTATGGCGGCCATGACCAACAACAGGAAATAAAACCGGTGAACCAGCGCCCAGACGGGCGCTGCGATCCGAACGACGGTTCCGCTGTTGCGTGTCTTCACGTGGCCGATTCCGCTGAATCCCGGTGATGACGACGGCCCGGAAAGCCGGCCCGACCGCGACATCCGAAGCGCCGCTGCAGGCCCGGTCTCCGGGGCTCCGCCATTCACCGAAAGAATAGCGGAAGACCCTTAATGAAATAACCCTACTGGACGCTTCATCACGACCGATCAGTACATGGTGATCAGTACGTTCTTCAGCGTCTTCATTTCCTCCAGTGCCCGCCCGGTACCCAGCGCCACGCACGACAACGGATCGTCGGCGATGGAAACCGGAAGGCCGGTCGCGTGACGGAGCACGAAATCGAGATTGGACAGAAGCGCGCCGCCACCGGTGAGCACGATGCCCTTGTCGACGATGTCCGCCGCCAGTTCCGGTGCCGTATGCTCCAGTGCCACCTTCACCGCCTCGATGATCTGGCTGACCGGCTCGGCCAGGCTTTCGGAAATCTGGCGCTCACTGATGATGAGTTCCTTCGGAACCCCATTCATCAGGTCGCGGCCCTTGATCTCCATCACCCGGCCCTCGCCATCCTCCGGCGGGCAGGCAGACCCGATCTCCTTCTTGATCCGTTCGGCTGAGCCCTCACCCACGAGCAGGTTATGGTGACGCCGGATATAAGCGATAATCGCCTCATCCATTTTGTCGCCGCCTACCCTTACCGAGCGAGAATACACGATGCCGCCCAAGGAAAGCACGGCCACTTCGGTGGTGCCGCCACCGATATCCACCACCATGCTACCTGTGGGCTCGGTGACCGGCAGGCCGGCGCCGATGGCGGCCGCCATGGGCTCCTCGATCAGGAAGACCCGGCGCGCACCAGCATGATCCGCGGATTCCTGGATGGCGCGCCGCTCGACGGCGGTGCTGCCGGAGGGGACGCAGATGATGACCTGCGGGCTCGCGAAGCTCCGCCGGTTGTGCACCTTCCGGATAAAGTGCTTGATCATCTCCTCGGCCACTTCGAAGTCGGCAATGACGCCGTCCCGCAGCGGCCGGATGGCCTGGATGTTGCCGGGCGTTCGGCCGAGCATCAGCTTGGCCTCATCGCCCACGGCCAGCACCTGGCGCTTTCCGCGGACATTGGCGATGGCCACCACCGAAGGTTCGTTCAGGACGATCCCGCGGCCACGGACATAAACGAGGGTGTTGGCCGTTCCCAGGTCGATCGCCATGTCGGCCGAGAACATACCGAGGAGATTGGGAAACATCGGGGATTTCTCTAGAGTCCGGTGTAGCGGGCCCGCTGCGCGCCCGACCCCGGAGTAAGCCGAACCGCGAAGCTGACATAGACCATTTGAACGGCCCTCCTCAAGAGGTGAAAGGCCGATGCCTGGAATTTGCCCTGATCAGGTTTAAAGAATGGCAAAGAGTGGATGGATGCGGAAGAGGTAATCCTGCCGGGATGGATAGTCGCCCCCTGTCCAGAAGATGCAGGGAGGTCTCAGCCAGCAGAGCCCTGGTATCGGGCATTCTTGGACCAGAAGGCCGTCGGACGTCGAACCGCCATACAGGCGGCCTGCCCAAACGAGACGCCCCGCCCGCCGGCTCCGCCATGCAGGAGCATGACGGGACGGCGAGCGGGGCTGCGGTGATTTACCTTGAGACCAGTGGTGGGCCCGATGCCCCGCTGAACCACGCCCCCTCAGGCGCTCATGGCGGCCGGAGCCGTCTTCTGTCGCTTCACCAGCAGCTTGTTGAGGGCATGGATATAGGCGCGGGCGGTCGCGACCAGCGTATCCGCGTCGGCGCCCTGGCCGTTGACGGTCTTGCCGTTCTCCTCCAGCCGCACCGTGACTTCGGCCTGCGCGTCGGTCCCGGCGGTGACGGCATGCACCTGATAGAGCTGGAGCCGCGCCTCGTGCGGGAAGGCGCTGCGGATGGCGTTCAGTACGGCGTCCACCGGGCCGTTGCCGAAGCTGACCACCGGCGGCAACGCCTTGCCGTCCACCTCGATCTCCAGCACCGCATGCTGCGGCCCGCGGGAGCCGGCGACGACCTGGAGCGCCAGGAACTTCACCCGATCATGCTGGCGGCCGACCTCGTCATCCACGAGGGCGACAATATCCTCGTCAAAGACATCCTTCTTGCGGTCGGCCAGATCCTTGAAGCGGCGGAACGCATCGTTGATGGCGTTGTCCCCCATATCCTCATAGCCGAGCTCCTTCAGCTTGGCCCGGAAGGCGGCGCGGCCGGAGTGCTTGCCCATGACGAGGGTTGAGCGGTTCAGGCCGACCGACTCCGGCGTCATGATCTCATAGGTCTGGGCGTTCTTCAGCATCCCGTCCTGGTGAATGCCGGACTCATGCGCGAATGCGTTCGCCCCGACGATGGCCTTGTTGGGCTGTACTGCGAAGCCGGTGACGGTGGAGACAAGGCGGGAGGCGCGGGTGATGTGCTCCGTCCTGATGCCGTTGGCATAAGGCATGACGTCGCTGCGGGTGCGCAGCGCCATCACGATCTCTTCCAGCGCGGCGTTGCCGGCGCGCTCACCAAGGCCGTTGATCGTGCATTCAATCTGCCGAGCGCCGTTGGCAACGCCGGAGAGGGAATTGGCGACTGCCAAGCCGAGATCGTTGTGGCAGTGAACCGAGAAAATAGCCTTGTCGCTGTTCGGCACCCGCTCGATCAGGGTGCGGAACAGGGCCCCGTACTCCTCCGGCACGGCGTATCCGACCGTATCGGGGATGTTGATGGTGGTGGCGCCGGCCTTGATGGCGGCTTCCACGCAACGGCAGAGGAAGTCGATCTCCGTCCGGCTGCCGTCCTCGGCGGACCACTCCACATCCTCCACAAGATTGCGGGCGTGGGTCACGCTGTCGGTAACCGCCTGAAGCACCGCTGACGGCTCCATCTGGAGCTTGTACTTCATGTGCAGCGGGCTCGTGGAGATGAAGGTATGGATGCGTTTGCGCTCGGCATACTGGAGAGCCTCCGCCGCACGGTCGATATCCATGCGGGCGGCGCGGGCGAGGCCGGCGACGGTGGAATTCTTCACCACGCGCCCGATCTCACGCACGGATTCGAAGTCACCGTTGGAAGCGATGGGGAACCCGGCTTCGATCACGTCGACGCCCATCTCCTCCAGCGTCGCGGCGATGCGCAGCTTTTCCTCCAGATTCATGGAGGCGCCGGGGGACTGCTCCCCATCGCGCAGGGTGGTGTCGAAGATGATGACGCGGTTGGCTTCGCGGCTGATGGTCATGGCGCTGTCCGGTATCTGATCCTGGATTTCGGCTTGGGTCGGCAGGCCTGGATACGGGCGCAATATGCTGCGCCGACGTTCCGGGCGGGTCCCCCCTGAACGCTTCTCCCGAATAGGGCGTGTGCGCTCAGGGGCCGATTAGTCGAAGGGTCAGGCCAAGGCCGGCGGCAAGCGCCAGAGCTAGGCTCGCAGACAGGCCCAGGGACAGAATGGCATCCTGCCGGGCGCTGGCCCGGGCGGCGATGGCTTTGCTCTGTGTCCTGCGGGCGGTCACTGGGGTCCAGTCCTGTCCGGCTGTTCGGAAAAATCACGCAAGCGATTGCCGATCCGCAAGGGCACACAAACCGGCAATCGCATTGCGCACCTTCAAGTTAGGACGCAAGGGCATTAGCGGCAAGGGGTTTGGCGCGCAATGAACATTCCGTATCCGCATGCCTCCCCCCGGCATAACGGTCAGCGGCATCAGGCCGGGACGGTCACGGGACTATCGTCCATATCGGCCCGCTCCGCATAGGGCACGTTGTAGCGGGCGACCAGATGCTCGATCCGGCGGCCGGTCTCATCATCGGGAGCAACCCGGCCCAGATCGTCCAGATGTCGCCGGAGACTGTGGGTCATGAACCCGTCCCGGCAGACCTGCGCTTCGATCCTGTCGAGGTAATGGGTGATCGCATCCATAGCCTGTCCTCCCATCCGCCTGCTGCACATCATCTAAACGCATTCACACGGATGGCCGGAACAGAAGAAGCGAAGACGAGCTGTGATAAAAATAGGGCGCTCATTGTAACCGCGCCGTCATGCTTGCCTGTGCCGCGCCGGCAACACCGGCTGGAGAAGCTGTCAGGCGACGGCCTGGAAAGCTGTGGCAGGGGCCGACGGATCAAGGGCGGCGATGCGCTCATAGGCCTGTGTGGCACGCCGGGCCGCTTCCTGCGCCCGCTGGTCGGGCTCGCCATCGGAAACTTCGCCCTGGTCGGTGGACTGCGCCTTCATCCGCTCGCGGGCAGCCTCCCGCCCGGCTTGCTGCGCCTCCCGCTCCGCTTCGCGCAGTTCGGATAGGCGCCCCTGGGCTTCCATGGCCTGCCGGGTGGCCTGGGCCGCGACCTTGCGGTCCTGGGGCGACGGTTCCGCCGGGGCCAAGGCGGCGCGGCGGACGACCTCCATGTTGGCGATCGTCTTCTCCGGGTCCTTTTCGGGGGAGGCGTCGATCTTCACCTCGCCGCCGATGGCATAGCGCCGCCCGTCGGGACCCTTCTGGTAATCGTAGGTCGGAGCGCCGGCATGCTGGCCGCCAACGGACTGGTGCGTCCGCTCATGCGCGCGCACCTCGGCATCGCGGCGGCGGAGTTCATCCACCTGCTTCCGCTCGTCTTCCGTCAGCCCGTCCGGCCCCTCCCCCGCCTTTCCGCCCTGGCGGAACTGCGACGGATAGGCGGCAAAGCCTGAAGCGCCTGATATGCCCGCCACCATGGCACGCTCCGCCCCGCATCACGCGTGAAGGTAGTTCAGGCTCAATAATCCGTAAAGCCGGTTCCGCCCAGGGCCGGAACGCAGACCGCCCGGCACCTTGCGGTGCCGGGCGGTCCAGCCTGGGCGTTGCCTCGATTATGTGGCGTGCCGGATCAGTTCCGGTTCTTGTCCACCAGCTTGTTCGCGCCGATCCAGGGCATCATGCCGCGGAGCTTCTCACCGACCTGCTCGATCTGGTGTTCGGCATGACGGCGGCGGATGGCCTTGAAGCTGGGCTGGCCGGCGCGGTTCTCCAGCATCCAGTCGCGGGTGAAGCGGCCGGACTGGATGTCGTCCAGCACGCGCTTCATCTCCTTCTTGGTCTCCTCGGTCACGATGCGCGGGCCGGTGACATAGTCGCCGTACTCGGCCGTGTTGGAGATGGAGTAGCGCATGTTGGCGATGCCGCCCTCATACATGAGGTCGACGATCAGCTTCACCTCGTGCAGGCACTCGAAATAGGCCATCTCGGGGGCGTAGCCGGCTTCCACCAGCGTCTCGAACCCGGCCTGGACCAGATGGGTCAGGCCGCCGCAGAGAACGGCCTGTTCACCGAACAGGTCGGTCTCGCACTCTTCCTTGAAGCTGGTCTCGATGATGCCGGAACGGCCGCCGCCGATGGCGGAGGCGTAGGACAGCGCCACTTCCAGCGCGTTGCCGGAGGCGTTCTGGTGCACCGCCACCAGGCAGGGCACGCCGCCGCCCTTCAGATACTCGCCGCGCACGGTATGGCCGGGGCCCTTCGGGGCCACCATGAACACATCCAGGTCCGGACGCGGCTCGATCAGGCGGAAATGCACGTTCAGCCCATGGCCGAAGGCGATGGCCGCACCCTGGCGCAGATTCGGCCCGATCTCGTCCCGGTACAAATCGGCCTGCAGCTCGTCCGGCGTCAGGATCATGGTCACGTCGGCCCAGGCCGCAGCCTCCGCCGCGGTCACCACGGTCAGGCCCGCCTTCTCCGCCTTGGCGGCGGAGGCCGAACCGGGACGGAGCGCCACGCGCACCTCGGCGACGCCGCTGTCCTTGAGGTTCAGGGCATGGGCATGGCCCTGGCTGCCATAGCCGACAACGGCAACCTTCTTGCCCTTGATCAGGTTCACGTCAGCGTCGCGATCGTAATAGACGCGCATGGGAATGGTCCTTTTCTTAGTGCCGTTCGTTCAGCAAGTTGACTGCACAGGGTGCGGTTGGTCCAGGTATCAGAGCCCGCTTGTTCCGCGGCTCATGGCGACGGAGCCGGTGCGGCTCACATCCACCATGCCGAGCTGGGACATCAGGTCGATGAAGCGGCCGAGATCCTCGGCAGTGCCGGTGATCTCGAAAACAAAGCTGGTGATGGTGGCGTCCACCACGCGGGCCTTGAAGATGTCGGCGATGCGTAGCGCCTCCACCCGCTTCTCGCCCGTGCCGGCCACCTTCACCAGCGCCATCTCGCGCTCGATGAAGGGCCCCTCCATGGTCAGGTCCTTGACCCTGTGCACGGGCACCAGCCGGTCGAGCTGCGCCTTGATCTGCTCGATGATCATCGGGGTGCCGGTGGTGCAGATGGTGATGCGGGAAAGCTGCTGCTCCGCATTCACCTCCGCCACCGTCAGGCTCTCGATGTTGTAGCCGCGGCCGGAGAACAGGCCGATGACGCGGGCCAGCACGCCGGGCTCGTTATCCACGAGCACGCTGATCGTGTGGCGTTCGATAGCTTCCTGCACGGGCACGGGAGTGGTTCCTTCGTTTCTTGTTATTCGCGATGGTCTGGTTGGCAGGCCGGCGCCGACCTACACCTTCAGACCAGCACCATCCCCTCCTCCGGGGTGGCCTGTCCGACCTCATCGCTGGGGCCCAGCAGGATTTCATTGTGCGCCTTGCCGCCCGGAATCATGGGGAAGCAGTTCTCCTTGGGATCGACGCGCATGTCGACGATCACCGGGCGGTCCACCGCCAGCATCTCGCGGATGACATCATCCACCTCGCCGACCTGGCTGGCGCGCAGGCCCACCGCGCCATAGGCCTCCGCCAGCTTCACGAAGTCGGGCAGCGCCTCCGAATAGCTGTGGGAGTAGCGGCTGCCATGCAGCAGCTCCTGCCACTGGCGCACCATGCCCATCCATTCATTGTTCAGGATGAACACCTTGACCGGAAGCTTGTACTGGATGGCGGTGGACATCTCCTGGATGTTCATCTGGATGCTGGCCTCGCCGGCGATGTCGATGCACAGCGCCTTGGGATTGGCGATTTGCGCGCCGATAGCGGCCGGCAGGCCATAGCCCATGGTGCCCAGCCCGCCGGAGGTCAGCCAGCGGTTCGGCTTCTCGAACGGGATGAACTGGGCGGCCCACATCTGGTGCTGCCCGACTTCGGTGGAGACGAAGACATCGTCGCGGCCGGCGATGGCGGCGCGCAGCCGCTCCAGCGCGTATTGCGGCTTGATCACCTTGTCGGTGCGGTCGTAGCGCAGGCAGTCGCGGGCGCGCCAGACCTCGATCTGCTTCCACCATTCCGCCAGGGCCGGCTGGTCCGCCCGCTTGCCGCGCGCCTTCCAGATGCGGATCATGTCCTCCAGCACATGGGCGGCGTCGCCCACGATGGGGATGTCCACGGCCACGTTCTTGTTGATGCTGGACGGGTCGATGTCGACATGGATCTTCTTGGAGCCCGGCGCGAACTCGCTGATCTTACCGGTCACCCGGTCGTCGAAGCGGGCGCCGATGTTGATCATGACGTCGCACCCATGCATGGCGAGGTTCGCCTCGTAGGTGCCGTGCATGCCCAGCATGCCCAGGAACTGCTTGTCGGACGCCGGATATGCCCCCAGCCCCATCAGCGTGGCCGTGCAGGGATAGCCCGTCATCCGCACGAACTGGGCCAGCAGCCGGCTGGCGATGGGGCCGGAATTGATGACGCCGCCGCCGACATAGAAGATCGGGCGCTTGGCGTTCGCGATCAGCTCCACCGCCTCCTCCACCCGTGACAGGTCCGGCTTGACCTGCGGGCGGTAGGATTTCGGCTGGCTCTCGCCCGGCGTGCGGTAGGTCCCCTCGGCGAACTGCACATCCTTCGGGATGTCGATCACCACCGGGCCGGGACGACCGTTGCGGGCGACGTAGAAGCCCTCATGGATGGTGCGGGCGAGGTTGTTGACGTCCTTGACCAGATAATTGTGCTTCGTCGCCGGGCGGGTGATGCCGGTGGTGTCGCACTCCTGGAAGGCGTCGTTGCCGATCAGGTGGGTGGGCACCTGCCCGGTCAGGCAGACGATCGGGATGCTGTCCATCAGCGCATCCACCAGGCCGGTCACGGCATTGGTGGCGCCGGGGCCGCTGGTGACCAGCACCACGCCGACCTTTCCGCTGGACCGGGCATAGCCCTCGGCGGCGTGGACGGCCGCCTGCTCATGCCGGACCAGGATGTGCTTGATGTCGTTCTGCTTGAACAACGCGTCGTAGATGGGAAGTACGGCGCCGCCCGGATAGCCGAAGATCGTATCTACGCCCTGGTCCCGCAGCGCCTTCATGACGATCTCGGCCCCGGTCAGGCGGGAGCCGGAAACCACGGCGCCGTTCTGGGCGGCGGCGGTCTGGGCGGTGGTGTCGGCGGTGGGCATGGTACGAACTCATCCGAAATCTGCTGAAATTCCCGTCCTCTCGCAGTCGCGAGAGCGCGGCGGATCGGCAAACTAGTTGGATAAGTTCAAGGCGTCAACCCGGTTTGGAAATCTTCATTCCAATTCGGGCCGCAATCCTATTGCAAAATTTCATGGCGGCTATGCGATCCGTTAACTCTGCCGGATCGGTGCGCGGCGCTGCCGCAAGCTGGTTGCGGAACCAGGTGGACTGGCGCTTGGCATAGTTCCTGGTGAACTGCTGGGCCTTTGCGGTGGCGGTGGGCAGGTCCCAGTCACCGTGCAGATGGGCGCGCAACTCGGGCACGCCAAGCGCTTTCATGGCGGGAAGCATCGGATCGAGGTTCATGGCTTCCAGCGCCCGCACCTCCTCCAGCGCGCCCTGATCCAGCATGGCGAGAAAGCGGGAGTCGCATTGGGCGTACAAGCGTTCCCGCGGCGGCTCCACGACAAGCGGGTGGAAGGCCAGATCCGCCGGTACATCGTGGCGGCCGGTGCGCTGCCATTCGGTGATGCCCTGCCCGGTCGCCCGGACCACCTCAAAGGCCCGGACCACTCGCGTGGTGTCCGTCGGGTTCAGCCGGGCCGCCGTCTCCGGGTCCAGCGCCGCCAGTCGGGCATGCAAAGCGGGTGTGCCGATTTCCTGCTGAAGCTCCAGCGCCTCGCGTCGGATATCATCCGGGATGTCCGGGATCTCGACGATCCCCTGCATCAGGGTGCGCAGATACAGGCCGGTGCCGCCCACCACGATAGGCAGCCGACCTTCGGCATGGCTTCGGCGGATTTCCTCAATCGCCAGATCGCGCCAGCGCGCGGCGCTCATACGTTCCGATGGCGGAACGATCCCGTAAAGCCGATGCGGGACCCGCACCTCCTCCGGCCCCGGCCGGGCGGTGACGACGCGCAGCACCTGGTAGACCTGTATGCTGTCGGCGTTGATGACGGTTCCGCCCAACCGCTCCGCCAGCATCAGCGCCAAGCCCGACTTGCCGCTGGCGGTCGGGCCGCCAACCACCAGTACGGGGAGCACAGCGCCGGCTTGCGCGCCGCCCTCATCACCCGCATAAAGCCCCCGTTCCGTTCCCGACCTCTCGGACATCCCCGATGACCTCACTCGCCCTGTCCCATGTCCTGACCCTGATCGCCGATCCGGCGAAAGGCGGGCTGGACGATAGCACGGCGCGGCTGGCGCGCACCGCCCTGACGGAGCTTGGCGCCTCCACCACGCAGCCGGACTGGCTTGCTCCCGGCGTTGCCTGCGACATCGGCTTCGACCGGCTGAATGCCGATCAAGCCCAGGCCGCCGTGGCCCGCGCATTGGCGGGACGGCCCGTGGATGTGGTGGCGCAGGAGGCGGCAAGACGGCGCAAGCAGGTGCTGGTCGCCGACATGGAATCCACCATCATTCGGCAGGAGATGCTGGATGAACTGGGCGAGTTGGTCGGTGCGCGCGACCGCATCGCGGAGATCACCGCCCGCGCCATGAATGGGGAGCTGGACTTCAAGGCCGCCCTGCGGGAGCGGGTCGGCCTGCTGCAAGGGCTTCCGGCCACGGTGCTGACAGACATGATCGGGCGCGTCACCCTGATGCCGGGAGCGGAAAGCCTGATCGCTACCCTGCGCAGACATGGCTGCTACTGCGCCCTGGTTTCAGGCGGCTTCAAGACCTTCACCGCCCATGTACGCGGCCTGCTTGGCTTCGATGAGGATCAGGCGAACGATCTGGAGGCGGCGGATGGCAAGCTGACCGGCCGCCCCGTTGAGCCGATCCTGGACAAGGATTCGAAGCTCCAGGCCCTGATCCGCATCTGCTCGGCCCGTCAGGTGGCGCTGGACGCCGCCATGACGGTGGGCGACGGTGCGAACGACCTGCCCATGCTGCAGGCCGCCGGTCTGGGCGTTGCTTACCATGCCAAGCCCACCGTGGCGGCCCAGGCCCGTGCCCGCGTGGATCATGGCGATCTGACCGCCCTGCTCTACATCCAGGGTTACCGCGCGGGGGAGATCGTGACGGCGTAGTCGCGCCATCCTTTCAAGCCCCCTTCCCGGCCCCCGGCATTCGCCGCGCCCCTGGACCAACAAGAGCCGCCTCGACCGTGCCAGCCTCCGCTGGCGGCGGCCTACAGGCGGCTCATTTCCCGCCGGTGCAGAATTGCTCTCGCTTCTTCCTTCAGCATCCGTACTTGCCGGCCTTGTGCTGGTCGGACTCTTTGCCGGCGTGATCCGCGGGCTGACCGGCTTCGGCGCGGCCCTGGTGATCGCGCCAGGATTGACCCTGTTCATGTCACCGGAACTGGCGGTCCCGACCAACATGGTGGCGATCTGCGCCACCAACCTGCCGCTGGTCGTCGGCGCACGGCGGGAGGCCGATTATCATTCGGCCGGCTGGTTCTTCGCCGGTTCCGCCATCGCCCTGCCGTTCGGCGTCTGGTTGCTGGCGACGCTGCCGCGGGAGACGCTGGAATGGGCCATCGGCCTGTCCGTCATCGTGGCCGCCCTGCTGCTGGCCCGCCCGAAGTTCCGGCTTACCAACGTCACCCGCCCGTTCAAGGTCGGGGCTGGCATGATCGCCGGGCTGATGAACGGGTCCGTCGGGATGGGCGGGCCGCCGGTGATCCTGACCCTGCTGGCCTCCGGCGTTCCCCCGGTCACCAGCCGGGCGACGTTGATCGTCTATTTCACCGCCATGAATGCCGTCAGCGTGGCGATCATGGCGATTGGCGGCCTGATCGACACTCGGATTCTGATCTGGGCCGCCATCATCGTTCCCCCGCTCGCCCTGGGACAGCGAGGCGGCGAAATCCTGTTCCGCCGCGGCTGGTCAAACCATTTCCGCCCCATCGCCATCGGCCTACTGGTCGCGACCGGCGTGGTGGCTCTGCTCCATTAGGCGGGAAACCCAGCCGCCCCTCCCCAAACACAGAACCGCCGCCCGGCAAGGGGCGGCGGTTTTGCTTTATGGCAGGGCAGAGGATCGGGGTTCACCCCTCAAGGGACAGGGCCACGAACAGCAGCTCGCCCTGGCGTTCCACCAGCATAAGCAGCGCCTTCTGGCCGTTCTCCTTCGCCTTGGCGACACGCTCACGCACGTCGGCGGGGCTGGAGACCTCCTGCTGGCTGACCTCCACGATCACGTCGCCGGGCTGCAGCCCGCGTTGGGCAGCCGGCGTGTTCGGCTCCACTTTCGTGACGGCCACACCCTTGACCTGATCCGACAGTTCGAACTGCTGACGCACATCAGGAGTGATGGCGGCGAGGGAGACGCCCACCTCGGCGATGACTTCCGGCCCCTGCTCCGGCGCAGGCTGGCTCGGGCCGCCCGGCAGGGCAGCCTGCACCACCTCGGGCTGGAGTTCGCCGAGCGCGATTTTCAGGTCCTGCCGCTTGCCGCGGCGGAACACCTCCACATTCACGACTTTGTCCACCGCGGTCTCCGCCACCATGCGGGGCAGCGAACGGCTGCTCGTCACCGCGCGTCCGTCGAACTGCAGGATCACGTCGCCGGGCTTGATGCCGCCCTTCTCCGCGGGGCCGCCGGCAGTCACCATGGCGACCAGCGCGCCCTTGGTGTCGGGAAGCTGCATGCTGTCCGCGATCTCCGGCGTGACCGGCTGGATCTGCACGCCCAGCCAGCCGCGCCGCACTTTCCCGGTTTCACGGAGCTGGGCGATGACGTTCTTGGCCATGGCCGACGGAATGGCGAAGCCGATGCCGACCGAGCCGCCGGTCTGGCTGAAGATGGCGGTGTTGATGCCGATCACCTCCCCCTTCAGGTTCACCAGCGGGCCGCCCGAATTGCCGCGGTTGATGGCGGCGTCGGTCTGCAGGAAGTCGTCATAGCTGCCGGCATTGATGTCGCGGGAGCGCGCGGAAATAATGCCGGCGGTGACGGTGCCGCCCAGACCGAACGGATTGCCGATGGCGACCACCCAGTCGCCGACCCGGATCGTATCGCTGTTGCCCCAACCGAGCGTGGTCAGCTTCGCATTGGTCTCGACCTTCAGAAGGGCGAGATCGGTGGCCGGATCGGTGCCGATCAGCTCGGCGGTGAGTTCCGTCTGCTCCTCATCCTGGAAGATGACGGTGATCTCGTCGGCGCCCTCGATCACATGGTTGTTGGTGACGATATAGCCGGTGGCGTCGATCACGAAGCCCGAGCCCAGGGATGTAGCCTGGCGCGACGGAGCGCCGGGATCACGCTGCTGGCGCTCGAAGAAGTCGCGGAAGAACTCCTCGAACGGGGACCCCGGCGGGAATTCCGGCATCGGCACGGCCGGATGTTCGCCCCCTGCATTGGGCCGCTGACTGGTCGAGATATTGACCACGGCCGGCAGAATGCGCTCCGCCAGATCCGCGAAACTTTCGGGGGCAGCGCGCTGAGCCTGGGCCTGACCGGCCATCAGAAGTGCCGCGATCAGCGGCAGCGCCAGCACCCAGCCGAGCCAACGCTGGGCCGGCGGCACCACGGCGACAACCGCCTGACGCGCCCGCGGGCCGGTGGTGTGGGAGCGCACGGAATGGGTCACGTCTCTCTCCATAGGACCGGTTATGGCCGCCCGACTCCTGTAAATCCGGCGGCGAACAGAGGCGATCCGGCGGACGAGCCTCTCTCTTTGAACAATATAGGCTGAGGCTCAAACGTGGCGAAGCACTCGTTTGTGCTGGCTCTTCCTGAATCCGGAGCAGTGGATCAGGGCCGCAGCAACCAGACAAGGGCCACCCCGACAATGGCCGCGACAAGTCCCGCAGTGCGCAGGGTGGAGGATGGGGTTTCCGCGGCCATGGCGGCCATGCGCCTCATGCCGTCCGGCGCGGCGGCGTAGAGAAGGCCTTCGATCACCAGGACGAGGGCCAGTGCGGTCAGCAGGTCGATCACGTACGGTTCCGTTGCAGGCCGGCCTATCCGCCCGGGATTGCGCGGATAAGGGTCCGGACAGGAAAACGGCCGGGCCGGGGAAAGGCCCGGTCCGGCCGCACTGGAGGGAAAGGGTTTCAGACGCCGCCCGGATTACTGGCCCGGCGGCACCTCGGCGCCCTGCGCAGCGGGCGGAAGGGCAGCCTGCCCTTCCGGCGCCGGGGTGGGACCGCCGCCCTGCGCCGGCGGAGTCTGCGGGGAACGCACGGCCCCGGTATCTCCGAAGAAGCGGAAGAATTCGCTGTCCGGCGACAGAACCAGGGAGGTGTTCTCGTCCTTGAGCGCCTGCCGGTATGCCTCCAGCGAGCGGTAGAACTGGTAGAACTCCGCGTTGCGCCCAGCCGATTCGGCAAGAATGCGGATCGCCTGATTGTCGCCTTCGCCGCGCAGGACCTGCGCATCACGCTGCGCCTCGGCCAGGATGACCGTGCGCTCGCGCTCGGCGCGGGACCGGATCTGCTGCGCCTGCTCCTGACCCTGCGCACGGGCCTCGCGGGCCTCGCGCTCACGCTCGGACCGCATGCGCTCATAGACCGCCTGGGAGGTGGCTTCGGGCAGGTCGGCCCGGCGGATGCGCACATCGACGATGTCGATGCCCAGCGCTCGCGCCTCGTCATTCACCTGATCGCGGATGTTGGTCATTACCTTCGACCGCTCCTCCGACAGCACGGCCAGCAGGGTGACCGAGCCGAGCACGCGGCGGAGCGAGGAGTTGACGATGGTCGAGAGGCGCTGCTCCGCCGCCAACTCCGTACGCACCGACTGGTAGAAGCGGAGCGGGTCGGAGATGCGGTAGCGGGCGAAGGCGTCGACTTCCAGCCGCTTCTGGTCGGCCAGGATCACCTCTTCCACCGGCGGGTCCACGTCGAGGACGCGCTTTTCGATCATCACCGCGTCCTGCCAGGGCAGCTTGGCCTTCAGGCCGGGCTCCTGGATGGTCCGCTTCCACTCGCCGAACTGCAGCACCAGCGCCTGCTGGGTCTGCGCGACGGTGAAGAGCGAGGAGGACGCCAGGATGGCGACCGCCAGCACGACGATGCCGAGGATTATGAGCTTTCTGTTCATGTGAGCGCTCTCCTCAGCGCGACTGGGGCGCTGGCTGGGCCGGCCCGCTGGCCGGACCCTGCTGCCGCAGGCGGTTGGTCAACTGATCCAGCGGAAGATACGGCAGGACGCCGTTCGTACCGTTCTGGCCGCCATCCATGATGATCTTGTTGGTGCCGCCCAGAACGGCCTCCATCGTCTCCAGATACATGCGCTTGGCAGTCACTTCCGGATTGCTGTTGTAGGCCTCCAGCACCGAAACGAAACGCTGCGCATCACCCTGCGCCAGGCTGACCACCTCCTCGCGATAGGCGCTGGCCTCCTGGATCAGCCGCTCGGCCTCGCCGCGGGCGCGCGGGATGATGTCGTTGCGGTAGGCCTCGGCTTCGTTGCGCAGACGCTCGCGGTCCTGCCGGGCGCGCTGCACGTCGTTGAAGGCGTCCACCACCGCGGAGGGCGGGTCCACCTTCTGCAGCTGCACCTGCGTGACCGCGATACCGGCGTCATAGCTGTCGAGCATGGCCTGGAGGATTTCGCGGGTGCGGGTCTCGATCTGCTGGCGGGCTTCGGTCAGCGCCGGCTGGATGTCGGTCTGGCCGATCACCTCGCGCATGGCGCTCTCCGCGGCCTTCTTCACCGTCTGCTCGGGATCGCGGATGTTGAAGAGGTAGTCGGCGGCGGCGCCGGCCTCCTCCTTGACCTTCCAGAATACGGTGAAGTCGATGTCGATGATGTTCTCATCGCCGGTGAGCATGAGGCTCTCGTCCTCGACGTCCCGCTCGCTGCCGCCGCGGCGATTATCCCCGACGGAGCGGAAGCCGATCTCCATCCGGTTCACCGTGGTGACCTGGGGCGTGTAGACCGTCTCGATCGGCGATGGCAGGTGCCAGCGCAGGCCGGGCAGTTCCGTGCGGACATATTCGCCGAAGCGCAGCACCACGCCCGCCTCGTCCTGCTGGACGCGGTAGATGCCGCTGGCCATCCACAGGCCGCCGACAACCAGCAGGGCGAGCGCGATGCCCTTGCCGCTGCCGAACCCGCCGGGCATCACCCGCTTGAAGCGATCCTGACTCCTGCGCAGCAACTCCTCCAGGTCCGGACCCGGAGGCTGCGATCCGCCGCCGCCGCTCGGCCGGCCCCACGGATTGTTGTTGCCGCCTCCCGGAGGGGAGCCCCACGGGCCACCGCCCCCACCGCCGCTCTGATTATTCCAGGGCATTTCGACCGACCCTTCGTTTTCGTTCCTTGGACCCGAGCCCGGTGCTTTCAACGGGACCCCGGCCACCGTATATAAGCCGGAGACCGTGGGGAAGGAGTTCCGCCGCGGTCTACCGTCCGGATATTGGGAATCGCTTGGAGTTTTCAACCATGGCCGACATCACCGAGGCACAAGTTCTGGACGCGCTGAGGACGGTAAAAGACCCCGACCGCGGCCAAGATATCGTCGCTCTCGGCATGATTTCCGGATTGGTTATCAAGAACGGAAATGTCGGCTTCTCAATCGAGGTCGATCCGAAGCGTGGAGCTGCGCTCGAACCGCTTAGACGCGCCGCAGAACAGGCGGTCGACAATATTCCGGGGATCACCTCGGTGACTGCCGTTCTGACGGCCCATCGCGCCGGCCCGCAGATGCCTACCCGCGGCGCATCGGGCGGCCATTCCCACGATCACGGGCATGGCCACAGCCATGCACCGGCCCAGGGACAGGCGCAGAAGCCGATGGTTCCCGGCGTGAAGGCGATCATCGCCGTCGCCTCCGGCAAGGGCGGCGTCGGCAAATCCACCACCGCCGCCAATCTGGCGCTAGGGCTGGCCGCCAACGGCCAGAAGGTGGGGCTCCTGGACGCCGACATCTACGGCCCGTCCATGCCGCGCATGCTGGGCATCAGCGGCAAGCCGAACAGCCGTGACGGCAAGACGCTGGAGCCGATGGAGAATTACGGCATCAAGGTAATGTCCATGGGCTTCCTGGTGGCCGAGGACACGCCGATGATTTGGCGCGGCCCCATGGTGCAGTCGGCGCTGCAACAGATGCTGCGCGACGTCAACTGGGGCGAGCTGGACGTGCTGGTGGTGGACATGCCGCCGGGCACCGGCGACGCCCAGCTCACCATGGCGCAGCAGGTTCCGCTGGCCGGCGCCGTCATCGTCTCCACCCCGCAGGACATCGCCCTGCTGGACGCCCGCAAGGGGCTGAACATGTTCCGCCGCGTGGACGTGCCTGTACTGGGCATCGTGGAGAACATGTCCTACTTTTGCTGCCCCAATTGCGGCCATCGCTCGGACATCTTCAGCCATGGCGGTGCGCGGGCAGAGGCGGAGAAGCTGGGGCTGGACTTCCTGGGGGAGGTGCCGCTGCACATCGCCATCCGTGAAACCAGCGATGCCGGCCAGCCCATCGTGGTGGCCGACCCGACCAGCGAACACGCCAAATCCTACCGCGCCATCGCCGCCCGCATCTGGGAAAAAATCGGCGGCACGAGCGCCCGCCGCGCCGGCCCCCGGATCGTGGTGGAATAAGGCCGGCCGCAGCCTCCATCTCCAGGCCTGAATAAGCAAAACCGCCCGGTCAAAAGCCGGGCGGTTTTCGTTGATGCGGCGAAATGCTGCGCCGCGCAAAGCGCATGGGTCTTTTTCTTTCCAATCCTGTTCAGCAATGATACATAATATGCGCGATCCGCTGAGGGACGGACATGATGTATCAGAACGAACCGATCAAAGTTGCATATGCGTTCCGCGATGGAAGCCACAGCTTCCGCGCCACCGACCCGCGCACGGGCGATCTGGTCGTAAGCCACGGCGTGCCGGAAGTCGCCTATGAGCAGGTCACCCGGACGCTGAGCGAGCGTATCGCGGCCCAGCTCGGCGCTTATGCCCAGGCCCGTCCCCAGCTACCTTTCAGCGATTTCTGGACCTGGCTGCAGATGAATCCCATCGCGGCCATGCCCAACGCGCCCTGTCATGTGGAGTTCGCGTGGGAGATTCGGCACTGAGACCAGGCCCCCATCCTATAGCCTCGTGCCGAACCTGAAGGCGCCTGGGAAACCAGGCGCCTTCTTTTCTGTCGAGGTTCGGCCCTATGCCGGCGCGTGAAGGCGCTTTCCCATGAACAGGCTGCCGCCGCAGCTCGGATAGTCGCCGAAGCGCTCGCAGCGGGTGAAGCCCTGCCGCTCATAAAGCGCCACGGCCTCCTTCTGCTGCGGGCCGGTTTCCAGCCGCACCAAGGGCTGGCCCAGCGCCAGGGCCTCTTCTTCCAGCCTCTGGAGCAGCCTCAACGCAACATGCCGGCCCCGCATCTCCGGCCGGACATACATCCGCTTCAGCTCCGCATAGCCGTCATAGAGGCGGATCGCGCCGCAGCCGACGGCCCGGTCCCCGTCCAGGGCCAGCAGGAACACCGCGCCAGGCCCGGCCAGTTCCTCCACCGGGACCAGATGGTTGTCCTCGGGGCTGTACAGCGTGCCGAGATAGGCGTCCAGTTCCGCCACAAGGGCGCGGGCCTCGTCACAGCGCGGATCGGCCCTGGTGATTCTCAGCCCGTCGCCCATTGCCTCACCCCAGCGCCTGTTCGAGATCGTGGCGGAGATCGTCCAGATCCTCGATTCCGACGGAAAGGCGCACCAGCCCGTCGTCGATGCCCAGCGCCGTGCGCTGATCCACCGGGATGCTGGCATGGGTCATGATGCCGGGATGCTCGATCAGGCTTTCCACCCCGCCCAGGCTTTCGGCCAGGCTGAACAGCTCGCACCGTTCCAGCATGCGGCGCGCCGGCTCCAGCCCGCCCTTCAGATGAATGGTGATCATGCCGCCGCCGGCCCGCATCTGGCGCTTCGCCAGATCGTACTGAGCATGGCTCGGCAGGTGGGGATAGCGGACCTTGGCGACGGCGGGATGCGCCTCAAGCCACTCCGCCAGCGCCGCCGCATTCTCGCAGTGCCGCTCCATCCGGACCGCCAGGGTCTTCAGGCTGCGCATCACCAGGAAGCTCTCGAACGGCCCCTGGATGCTGCCCACGGCATTGTGCAGGAAGGCCAGCTTGTCCGACAGCTCCCCCTGCTCCCGCGCAACCACGACGCCGCCCACCATGTCGGAGTGGCCGTTCAGGTACTTGGTGGCGGAGTGGCTGACGATGTCGAAGCCCAGCTCCAGCGGGCGCTGCACCCAGGGGCTGGCGAAGGTGTTGTCGCAGACCGTGATGATGCCGCGGCGGCGGCCGATGGCGGCCACAGCCTCCAGGTCCGCCAGCTTCAGCAGCGGGTTGGTCGGCGTCTCCACCCAGATCATCCGGGTTTCCGGCCGGATCGCAGCCTCCACCGCCGCCGGGTCCGCCATATCGACGAAGCTGAAGCTCAGCCCCGCGGTACGCTTGCGCACCCGCTCGAACAGCCGGTAGCTGCCGCCATAGAGGTCGTCCATGGCGATGACGTGGCTGCCGGCATCCAGCAGTTCCAGGGTCGTCGCCTGCCCAGCGAGGCCGGAGGCGAAGGCGTAGCCGCGCGCACCGCTCTCCAGGTCGGCCACGCACCGCTCATAGGCCATGCGGGTCGGGTTCTGGCTGCGGCTGTATTCATAGCCCTTATGGACGCCGGGGCTTTCCTGGACGTAGGTGGAGGTCGCGTAGATCGGCACCATGATGGCGCCGGTCGTGGGGTCCGGCTCCTGCCCGGCATGGATGGCGCGGGTGGAGAAACCCTGGCGGTTGGGGCGGTGGGTGGTCATGAAGTCCCTTCCAGCATGGCCGCCGAAGCGGGGCGCCGGGCCGCGGCCATGGCCGCCAGCTCCCCCATGATCTCTTCCAGGCGGGCGATGAAGCGATGGATGTGGAGACCATCTACCAGCCCGTGATGGGCCTGGACGGCGATGGGAAAGCGCAAGCGGCCATCGGCATGGGCGAACTTGCCGACGGCGATATTGGGAATGGAGCAATCGCCGAAGCGCGCCATCGGGTGCTGGATCGCCGTGAAGCGCAGCCAGGGCAGGCAGGTGACGAACAGATAGTCGCGATCCGTCAGCGGCGTCAGCCGCAGCTCCACCGCATCGCGCGCCAGCTCCCGGTCGGCCAGATAGGCAGCGAGGTAGGCATCGAAATCATCCGTATGGTCCAGGGTGGAGAAGTTCAGGTTCTCCCCCCTGCCCAGCACGGTGTAGGACAGGCGCAGCCGCTCCACCCGCGACACCTTGCCGTCCAGCAGGCGGAGGCGGAAATTCTCCACCTCCATGCTGGCCCGCCCGATGCCGTGCAGCAGCAGGGCGAAGGGCGGGATGCCGGCCGCCTTGGCCGGGGCGGTGAAATCGATGCACTCCGCCTCGGCCGTGATGTTCACGGCCGGCTGGTCATAGGTGCCGAACAGCGCGATCTGCGCCTGCCGGTCGATCATGATGGTTCTCCCAGGGCCCGATCAGCCCATCTGCCGTCGCAGATAGTTCAGCAGGTCCATCCGGGTCAACAGGCCAAGGAAACTGTCCCCATCCACCATGATGGCCACCATGTTGCGGTCGAACAGGTCGGTCAGGGTCTTGATATCCGCCGTTACCGGCACGGTCACCAGCCGGTTGACCATGGCGGTATAGACCTTGTCCTTGAAGCGCGTGGGGTCCTTCTGGACGTGCAGCAGCAGATCGCTTTCATCCAGGATGCCGACCACCCGATCGCCATCCATGACGGGAAGCTGGGAAACCTCGCTGATCCGCATGCGCTTGTACGCCGTGAGCAGCGTGTCCTCCGGCCCGACGGAGACGACCTGGCCCTTATCGTAGCGGCGGGTCATCAGGTCGCGCAGATCGTTGTGCCGCTCCTGCTCGATGAAGCCCTGGTCGGCCATCCAGGCATCATTGAACATCTTGGACAGGTACTTGTTGCCGGTGTCGCAGACCAGCGTGACCACGCGCTTGGGCTCCGTCTGGTCCCGGCAGTACTTCAACGCGCCGGCCAGCAAGGTGCCGCTGGAGGAGCCGCCGAGGATGCCCTCCTTGCGCAGCAGCTCACGGGCGGCGTTCAGGCTCTCCGCATCGGTGACGTAATAGGCGGCCTTGGCGTACTGCAGGTCGCAGTTGGGCGGCACGAAATCCTCGCCCACGCCTTCCACCACCCAGCTTCCCGGCTCCTCATGGGTGCCCTTGTTGACCAGGTCGGCGATGATGGAGCCGGCGGGATCGGCGATCACCATTTCCGTCTTGGGGCTGGCCTTGGCGAAGAAGGCGCCCAGCCCCGTCATGGTGCCGCCGGAGCCCACGCCGCAGACCACGGCATCCACATCCCCGCCCATGTCGCGCAGGATTTCCGGGCCGGTCCATTCCTCATGCGTCCTGGGGTTCACCGGGTTGGCGAACTGGTTGACGTAGAAGCTGCCCGGGATCTCCTTCGACAGCCGCTCCGCGATGTCTTGGTAGTAGTCGGGATGGCCCTTGCCGACGTCGGAGCGGGTGATGCGCACCTCCGCCCCCAGGGCGCGGAGATGGTTGATTTTCTCCACCGCCATCTTGTCGGGGATGACCAGGATCAGCCGGTAGCCCTTGGCGGCACAGATCAACGCCAGCCCGAGACCCGTATTGCCGGCCGTGGCCTCGATCACCACCCCGCCCGGCCCCAGCCGCCCATCGGCCTCCGCCGCCTCGACCATTTTCAGGGCGATGCGGTCCTTGATGCTGCCGCCGGGATTCTGGTTCTCCAGCTTCAGGTACAGCTCGCACGGGCCGGTATCGAATCGGGTGACCCGGACCAGCGGCGTGTCGCCGATCATGGACAGGATGGCGGGCGTCGCAGTGGTCTGCGGCATGGCGGTGTCAGGCATGATCCTCCCCTGGATCTTATGGATTTGCATCCAGGAGAACGCAGAACAAGGGCCTCGGCAACCGCCTTCCGAGCCGCGAAATCAAGCTGCGCGGCGCACTCCCGCGGCGAACGATTCCGGCGGAATCGGACGGCCGGCGGCATCGATCAGTCCGCGCCCGTGCAGGCGCTGGACATTCTCGGCCAGATTCGCCGCGCAGGAGGGCCGCTCCCACCCCTCCAGCCAGTTCTGCTCCAGGAACGCCAGGATGGCCGGCTGGCCGAGTTCAGCCTCCCACAGGATGCCCAGAAGGCTGGCCAGAGCCTCCTCCTCGATTTGGGTTTCCTGGTCGACGGACAGGACGGCATTGGCCTCGTCGATCCGACCCGTCTCCGGCCCGGCTCCGAGGCCGAAATCCTTCAGGCCGCGCCGCTCCGGCGGGGCGACCAGCCAGTGCGCCACCTCATGGATCAGCACATAGGCTTCCGACCGGGTGCGGATGGCGCGGCCATCATAGGAATAGGCGTCCTGCGGCGCTTCATCGATCGTCTCGATCCCGAAACGATGGCACAGCTCCACGGCCTGCGCCCGGTGCGCAGGCGTGTCGTAGCCCTGCGGCACCAGCTCCAGCGTCGCCGCGATCCGATCGAACACCTGCCGCGCCAGGGTTCCGGGGGCGAGATGGCCCCGGACGGCGGCGATGGCGGCAGGCAGTTGGTCTTCCGGGATGTGGGTCAGTTGCATCGATCAAGCACCAGGATTCGATAGGCCGGGCTGTCCGGCCCTGCCGCCTCCGCCCGCTCCAACTCATTTTCCTGGAAGGCAGCGCGGCTGAAGTCGGGGAAATAGGCATCGCCGGCCGGTTCGGCATTGACCTCGGTCAAATAGACGCGGTCCGCCACCGGCAGGGTCTCGCGGAACAGCGCCTCCCCGCCGATCACCATGATCTCGTCCAAGCCGGCGTCCGCCGCCAGCCGGCGCGCTTCGGCCAGTGCGGCATCCAGCTCATGGACCACCGTGGCCCCTTCGGCGCGGTAATCCCGGTCACGGGTCAGCACCAGATGCGGCCGCCCCGGCAGCGGCCTGGCCCCGAAGCTCTCCCACGTCCGCCGGCCCATGACCATGGGCTTTCCCATGGTGGTGCGCTTGAAGAACTTCAAATCGCCGGGCAGCTTCCAGGGCAGGCGGCCATCCACCCCGATGACCCCGTTCCGGGCCACCGCCGCGATCAGGCACAGCTTGGTCATACCGCCACCTCCGCCTTGATGGCGGCATGGGGCTCATAGCCCGACATCTCGAAATCCTCGATCCGGTAGCCGTCGATGCTGTCCGGCCTGCGCAGGAGCCTCAGGGTCGGGAATGGCCGGGGATCGCGGGTCAATTGCAGCTCCGCCTGCTCGAAATGGTTCGAGTAGAGATGGACATCGCCGCCGCTCCAGACCAGCTCCCCCGGTTCCAGCCCGGTCTGCTGCGCCAGCATATGGGTCAGGACGGAGGCGCCTGCGATGTTGAAGGGCAGTCCCAGCAGCACGTCGGCGGAGCGCTGGTAGAGGAGGCAGGACAGCCGCCCGCGCGCCACATGGAACTGGTAGACCATGTGGCAGGGCGGCAGGGCCATCCCCTCCACCTCCGCCACGTTCCAGGCGTGGAACAGCAGCCGGCGGCTGGCCGGGTTGGTGCGGATGCCCTGGATCAGGCCCGCGATCTGGTCGTGCTCCCGCCCGTCAGGCCCCAGCCAGCGCCGCCACTGCTTGCCATAGACGGGGCCGAGATCGCCCCATTTCTCAGCGAAGTCCGGCTCCTCCACGATGCGACGCTCGAACGCCTCCATCGTGATCCGGTCGCCGGTGGCCTCGCGATAGGCCTTCAGCGGCCAGTCGGTCCAGATCTTCACGCCTTGGGCGACCAGCGGTCGGATGTTGGTCCCGCCGGTCAGGAACCACAGCATCTCGCGGAAGCAGGTCTTCCAATAGACCCGCTTGGTGGTCATCAGCGGAAAGCCGGCCCCGAGATCGAACCGCATCATCCAGCCGAACACGCTTTTCGTGCCCACACCGGTGCGGTCCATGCGCTCGTCCCCATGGTCCAGGATGTGGCGCAGCAGATCGAGATATTGCTGTTCGGGATGGGGGAGCATCGTCATACACCGGCTGGGTTCGCGATCCCCAACGTGCCAATCTGGGCGGAAAAAGGAAAGGCCCGGCGGTTTCCCGCCGGGCCCCTGCCCTCAAAGGCTTACGCCGACCGGTCAGAAGGTGACTCGGGCAGTGACGCCGTAGGTGCGCGGCTCGATGACGAAGCCGGTCAGGTTGTTGAAGTCGATGCCGCCCTCGAGCTGCTCCTCGTCCGTGATGTTGCGGACGTAGGCGGAGATGTCGAAGCGGTCAAAGGCGTAGCCGACCCGCAGGCCGCCCAGCCAGTAGGAGTCGTTCTGGAATTCCACCGACTCGTACAGGAAGAAGTTGGCGTTGTCCTTATAGGACCAGTCGGTGAAGGCATAGAGCTCGCCCCCGCCCAGCTGGATGCCGTAACGGGCCGTGGTGCTGAAGATCCATTTCGGCGCATGCGGGAACGGATTGCCGTCGATGCTGGCCAGGGTTGAGCCGTCGCGCGTCACCAGCGGATCGGTCACCGTGCAGCTCCGGCAGAAGGCGACGAACAGGTCGTCGTCCTTGATCTCCGTGTCGTTGTAGCTGAGGCCCGCAGTCAGGAACAGGTTCTCGACCGGGATCAGCTCCAGCTCCGCCTCGAAGCCCTTGCCGACGCCCTTTTCGGCGTTCAGCAGGGTGTTGGCGTTGCCGATGCCGCCCACGGCCGTGAACTGCTGATCCTTCACCTCGTAATAGAAGGCGGTGAGGTTCACGCGGGCGCGGTTCTGGAACAGATCCGACTTCACGCCGACTTCATAAGACTGGATCTTCTCCGCCCCTGCCGTGGTGCTGGGGGTGCCGGCCAGGCTGCGCGGCTGGATGGACGGGGCACGGAAGCCGTTGGCCACGCGGGTGAACAGCAGCACGTCGTCCGTCACCGCGTAGTCCAGGGCCACGTCCCAGGTGATCCGGTCGTCCGAGACCTCGACCAGCGGGTCGGTGACGACGCTGGCGACCGAACCATCGACCGCGCTGTAGTTGGTCGTGAACTTGGTCAGCTCACGCTTGTCATCCGTGTAGCGCAGACCGCCGGTGACCGTCAGCGCCTCGGTGATGTCGTAGCTGGCCTGACCGAACACCGCCCAGGCCTCGTTCTCCTGGTTGGAGGTGGCGACCGACGCCCAGCCCAGCGGCTGCGCGGCATTGCCGTAGTTGATGTTCTGGAAGTCGAGATCATCGTTGAAGTAGTAGACGCCGGCCTGCCAGCGGAGCGGGCCGCTGCCGTTGGAGGATACGCGGAACTCTTCCGACCACTGGGTCACGCCGGGCACCTTGCTGGCGGACTCGACCGGGAACGGGATCGAGTCCTGCCCGCCATCGAACTGGAAGTTGGCAACGCCGCCATCCACGTCGCCGCGGGAGAACACGTCGCCATGCTCATAGGCGGTGATGGAGGTCAGGGTGACGGCATCCAGGTCGTAGCTCACCTTCAGCGAGGCGCCGCGCTGGTTCACCTCCTGCACGTTCTCCCCGTCCAGGGCGACCTTGTCGATGTCGAAATTGTCGCGCAGGTTGTTGGTGCCCTGCTCGATGATGTTGGCGCGGAAGACGCGCGCCGTGCCGTTGGCGGAACGGAAGTGGCCGTTCGCCAGGATGCTCAGGCGGTCGTTCGGCGTGAACAGCACCTGGGCGCGGCCGGCAGTATCGTCATAACCCTCCAGATCGTCCTCGACGCCGGTGAAGGTGTTGTCCACCCAGTCGTCGCGGCGCTGATGCAGGAAGGAGATGCGGGCCGACACCTTGTTCTCGACGATGGCTCCGCCAACCGCGGCTTCCATGTCGATGCTGTTGAAGCGGCCATAGCTCACGCTGGCATAGCCTTCGGTCTCTTCCGTCGGCTTCTTGGAGACCAGGCTGATGATGCCGGCCGGGGTATTGCGGCCGAACAGGGTGCCCTGCGGCCCGCGCAGAACCTCGACCCGCTCCACGTCGAACACCGGCAGACCCTTCAGGATCGGGTTCTCCAGCACGACCTCGTCATAGACCAGGCTGACCGGCTGGGAGGCGTTGAGGTCGAAATCGGTGTTGCCGAGGCCGCGGATATAGAAGCGCGGGAAGGTACGGCCGAAGGACGACTCCGCGGTCAGGCTGGGCACGCGGGCGGAGAGGAAGCGGATATCCTGGCCGCCGGTGGCATAGTTAGACAGCCGCTCACCGCTGACCGTCGCCACGGAGACGGGAACCTGCTGCTGGTTCTCCTGGCGCTTCTGCGCCGTGACGATGATTTCCTCAAGAGCCGGCGCATTCTGCGCCAAGGCGGGCGCCGCGGCCCCTGCAATCATAGCAAACGCGCCGCAGCTTGCGCGCAGCAAGCCCTTCATGCGCTCCGACCCGACCTTCATGAGTAGACCCTTCAGCAGTGATTTTTATGGGTTGCCCGAAGTAGGCGTCCCTCCCATCCCGCTGCGCGGGTCACGGCGCGCAACATCGGCTGCCGGATTTTTTTGTTACGGCATCGTTATTGGGGGCCATGCCGGCTGTCAATCGAACCCCTCTCCCGCAGGCGTAAACTCTTCGCGACCGTTGCGCAAAGTCTTCACTCCATTTGGGGGCTCCTCTTCCGGAGCAGACCGCGGACAATCGCCTGAAACCTCTTCCACCCCGGCGCGCCAGTCCCTATATTCGGTGGGTCGGGTTCGCCCGACTATGGCGATAAACGCTATGCGGAATAAGCGTTGCGGACCCGGGGGCGGTACCCGGCGCCTCCACCATCTCCCGTCGTTGTCAGCGGGCATGGGGGCGAAACAGGATCGACGCGCGTGGTAAAGGCATGGTTTTCGCTCGGCATGGTTCCGCCGTTACCGGGCCATTTTCATAGATGCCAACGACAACTCGGCGTCTGACCTGCGCATGGCTGCCTAACACTCCCCCTTAAGGGATGTTGGTAGTTAGCTAAGGTCGGGGTTCGGGGGGCACCCGGCAACAGAAGCCCCTCACCTGATTTTCCGGCCATACCGGCCGGTTCCGTCACGGGGTGTCACGGCGCGCATGTCCAAGGATCAGCTTCGGTACGACCGGATGGTGGAAGGGGCGCTGCGCGGCGTCGTCCGTGAGGCATTGTCCGAGGTGGCGGAACACGGCCTGCCCGGCGAGCATCATTTCTACCTAACCTTCCGGACCCATGCGCCCGGCGTGGATATCCCGGACTTCCTGCGGACTCAGTATCCCGGGGAGATGACCATCGTTCTCCAGTACCAGTTCTATGGGCTGGAGGTGACGAAGGACGGATTCGGGGTGACGCTGTCCTTTGGCGGCAAGCATGAGCGGCTGACGGTTCCCTTGTCCGCCATCACCACCTTCGCCGATCCGTCCGTGAACTTCGCCCTCCAGTTCCAGCCCGTGGTCGACACCACGGAGGAGGAGGCGGAGCCGGCCGCGGAAGAAGCCAAGCCCGAGCCGGAAGAGCAGAATGAGACCGGCAGCGCCACAGTCGTGGCCCTGGACGCCTTCCGCAAGAAGTAAGCTTCTGCGTTGCGGCCGCGCCGCAGCCCCTTCCCGTTCCATCAAACCCGCGCCATCCTCTCCGGACCTTTATCGTCCGGAGATTTCCCATGTCCGCATCCCGCGATTACGTGAACTACCTGCTGGAGCTTCTGGCTCCCCTGGGCGAGGTGAAGGCCCGGGCGATGTTTGGCGGATACGGCCTGTCCCTGGACGGTCTGACCTTCGCGCTGGTCGCGGACGACGTGCTCTATTTCAAGGTGGATGAGGCGAATCGCCCGGCCTACACGGCCCTGGGCCTGAAGCCGTTCGTGCCCTTCCCCGATAAGCCCGATCAGACCATGGGCTATCACCCGCCGCCGGAGACGGTGTTCGACGACACCGACGAGCTGCTGTCCTGGGCGCGCCCGGCACTGGAAGCGGCGATGCGCGCGAAGGCGAAGACGAAGCCCCGAAAGGTCCGGGCCACCTGAGAGATTTGACGAACTCCGCATTCCCAGAGCCTGAAACGAAGAACGCCCGGAGGCTGGAGCCTCCGGGCGTTTTCTCGTGCAGGCCTCCGATACCGCTCAGGTATCCAGGAAGCTGCGCAGCTTGCGGCTGCGGGACGGGTGCTTCAGCTTGCGGAGCGCCTTCGCCTCGATCTGGCGGATACGCTCGCGGGTCACGCTGAACTGCTGGCCGACCTCTTCCAGCGTGTGGTCGGTGTTCATGCCGATGCCGAAGCGCATGCGCAGCACACGCTCCTCACGCGGGGTGAGCGTGGCGAGTATGCGCGTCGTCGTCTCGCGCAGGTTCGCCTGGATGGCGGCGTCCAGCGGCAGGACGGCGTTCTTGTCCTCGATGAAGTCGCCGAGATGCGAATCCTCCTCGTCGCCGATCGGCGTCTCAAGGGAGATCGGCTCCTTGGCGATCTTCAGGACCTTGCGCACCTTCTCCAGCGGCATCATCAGCCGCTCGGCCAGCTCCTCCGGAGTCGGCTCGCGACCGATCTCGTGCAGCATCTGGCGGCTTGTGCGGACCAGCTTGTTGATCGTCTCGATCATGTGGACCGGGATACGGATGGTCCGCGCCTGATCCGCGATCGAGCGGGTTATCGCCTGCCGGATCCACCAGGTGGCGTAGGTGGAGAACTTGTAGCCGCGCCGGTACTCGAACTTGTCGACCGCCTTCATCAGGCCGATGTTGCCCTCCTGGATCAGGTCCAGGAACTGCAGGCCGCGGTTCGTGTACTTCTTGGCGATGGAGATGACGAGGCGCAGGTTGGCCTCCACCATCTCCTTCTTGGCCCGGCTGGCCTCCTTCTCGCCCTTCTGCACCGTCTGCACGATGCGGCGGAACTCGCCGATGGGCAGGCGGGCCTGCTGGGAGACGTCACCGATGGCGTCGCGCACGCGGCCGACATCGCTGGCGGACTTCTCCGCGAACTTGGCCCACGCCTTGTTGATCGAGCGGCAGCGCTCCAGCCAGTTCGGGTCCAGCTCGGACCCGTAATACTGGTGCAGGAAGTCCTCGCGCTTGACCTTGCAGTCGGTCGCGAGGCGCAGCAGCCGGCCCTCATAGCCCAGCAGCTTCTTGTTCAGCGCATAGAGCTGCTCGACGAGCTGCTCGATCCGGGCATTGTTCAGGCGGACGGAGTTGACCAGTTCGGTCAGCTCGGCCTTCACCTTGTCGTACTTCTTGTCGGAGCCCTTGGGCAGCTCCTCGCCGCGCTGAAGGGCGGCCAGACGCTGCTCCTGCAGCTTGTGCAGGCGCTCGTAGGTCTCTTCGATCTTGCCGAAAGTCTCGATGACCTTGGGCTTCAGCTCGGCTTCCATCGCCGAGAGGGAGATATTGTTCTCCTCGTCGTCGCCCTCGCCGCCGCGCTCGGCCTCGCCCTCGCCTTCGGGGGCGTCGGCCTCTTCCTCCTCACGCGGGCCATCGGCGGGAGGCGCGTCCAGGCCATCGCCCGTAGGCTCGCCGGATTCGGGGTCGATGCCGTAGGTGGCGTCCAGATCGATGATGTCGCGCAGCAGCATCTTCCCTTCGGTCAGGGACTGATGCCATTCGATGATGGCCTGAATGGTCAGCGGCGACTCGCAGATCGCGCCGATCATCATCTCGCGGCCGGCCTCGATCCGCTTGGCGATCGCGATCTCGCCCTCGCGGGACAGCAGCTCGACGGAGCCCATCTCGCGCAGATACATGCGCACGGGGTCGTCGGTACGGCCGATGTCGTCGTCGTTGAGATTGCCGGAGACACGCTCCTCGCCGTCCGCGGCGGGCTCCTGCCCGTCCTCCTGCTCCTCGGCCTCGACGACGTTGATGCCCATCTCGGAGAGAAGGGCCATCGTGTCTTCGATCTGCTCGGAGGAGGAGCTGTCCGGCGGCAGGGCCGCGTTCAGCTCGTCATAGGTGACGTAGCCGCGCTCCTTGCCGCGGGCGATCATCTTCTTAACGGCGATCGCCATGCCGTCCATGAGGGGGCCGTTGGCCTCCTCCTCACGAGTTTCCGTCACTTCCGCGGTCTGCGTCGCTTTGGTCGCCATTCGCTGGATGCCCCCGCACTCACTCGGCTGGTGCCCTCGGAAACCGCACAGGCGCGAGTCCCGAAAGGCGCTTGTCGTAAACGCAACTGGCCGACTCGAGCAACAGCTCGGTCGTCCTGTCCCCTATCCCTGTGCCATATAGTCCGTGGTCTGGCATCCGGCTGTGTTCTTTAAGACACACTTATGCCGGAGTGGCGGCCCGTTGCGCCCGGGCCACAGGGACCAAGGCGTGAACAGCACCTACTCCTCCAGTTCCGTCAGCCCGGCCGCATGCCCCCTCCGGTGCAGCACCTCCTGGCGTAGCGCTTCGAGTCGGGCCAGATTCTCCTCGCTGAATTCATCAACGAGACGCCGTTCCGCCTCCCGCAACTCCGCCTGGAGCGCCAATTCCTGGGACGCCAGCCAGACTTCCTGCCAACCACTCCTCGCAGCTTCGATGGACGCTCCTGGTTGCGCGAATTTCGGCGCGTCTGCACTCAGCAGACCTTCCAGCGTCCCGAGAAAGCCACGGCCAGACAAGTGGCGACGCAATTCATCGGCGTCAAGTCCGGAATTCATGGACAGGCAGGCGAGCAGTTCCCCGCGCAACCTTTCAAGTTCCGGATCGCTGAAATTCACCTGTGCCAGCGTTTCCCCAATATCCTCGAAAAGTTCGGGATGATTCAGCAGCGGCAGGATCAGCAGCCGTTCGCGCCAGCGCGGTTCCGTCCGCACCACGCCGGAACGGAAGCGCGGGTCCCAGTGCCGGCTGACCGGCAATACCACCCCGATCACCCCGCCGGCATCGATGGGCCGGCGCGCGCCGCCGAAGCCGCCGCCTCCGGCCGCCCCGCGCCCGCCGGCCGCGTTGTTCCTACGGGACTGCCGGGTGAACTGGTACATGCGGTCGCGCATGTCCTGTTCGTACGCGCGGCGCACGCCGGGATGCTGAATCTGCTTGCAGCGCTCGCCCAGCGCCGCTTCCAACCCCGCGCGTTCGTCGGCCAGGGTCAGGTCGCGCCCCTGGGCCTCCATGTCCCACAGTACCTCGGCCAGGGGCTTCGCCCGGTCCAGCACGATCTGGAAAGCGGAGGCGCCGCCGGCGCGGATCAGGCTGTCCGGGTCCTCCTTCTCCGGCAGGAAGGCGACGCGGGCCGAATGGTCGGGCTGCAGCAGCGGCAGCAGCCGCTCGATGGCGCGGAAGGCGGCCCGGCGGCCGGCATTGTCGCCGTCGAAGCAGAGGATGGGGGTGCGCCTGCCCTCCGGCGCCAGCTTCCACAGCTCCTGGATCTGCGTCTCCGTCAGCGCCGTGCCCAGCGGGGCCACCGCCCCACCGAACCCGGCCAGGACGCAGGAGATCACGTCCATATAGCCCTCGGTGACGACCAGCGCCTGCCCGTCGCTGGCGGCCTGCCGCGCCCGGCTCATCCCATAGAGCAGCCGTCCCTTGTGGAAGAGCGGATTGTCGGCGGAATTGATGTATTTCGGCCCCGTCCCTTCCAGGATGCGAGCGCCGAAGGCCACCACCTGCCCCCGGCGGTCGGTCACCGGGAACATGACCCGGTTGCGGAAGAAGGCGAAGGGCGAGCGGCCGTCATCCGGGCGCTTGAACAGTCCCGCCTCCACGAGCTGCGCCTCGGAGAAGCCGGCGGAGATCAGCTCATGGCGCAGCCCCGCCCCGTCCTGCGGCGCATAGCCGAGACGGAAGCGGGAGATCGCCTCCTCCTCCAGCCCGCGGCCCTTCAGATAGTCCAGGGCGGCGCGGCCGGCGGACGTGCGGAGCTGCGCCTCGAAATAGCGGCAGGCCCGCTCCACCAGGTCGAACAGGGTCTTCTGCCGCTCGAACTTCTGCCGCTCCTGCGGGGTCGCCTTGGGAACCTGGAGACCCGCCTCCCCGGCCAGCAGCTCCACCGCCTCCATGAAGGAGAGGTTGTCGTGCCGCATGACGAAGCCGATGATGTCGCCATGCGCCCCGCAGCCGAAGCAGTGGAAGAATCCCTTCTGGTCGTTGAGGTAGAAGCTGGGCGTCTTCTCATTATGGAAGGGGCACGGCGCCTTGAACTCGCGGCCGGCGCGGGTCAGGCGCATGCGCTTGCCCACCACGTCCGACAGGCCGAGGCGGGAGCGCAACTCTTCCAGAAACTGCGGTGGCAGGGCCATGGGCACACGAAACCAGGTCACGGGACGCGGAGCATGGGACCGGCTGGAAGCCGCCCGCCCGCACAGGGACCGTTCAAGCCTGTGATGCTAACGCACCTTCCGGCCCGTTTTCCACGCCGCGCACCGGCATCGCGAACTTATCCCCAGGATACCCACTTATCCACAGCCCCGCCGGAAAGCGGCGCTTCCGGACGCCTCCAGCGCCTGCTCAGCAGGCCAGCTTCTCACGCACGTAGCCGGAGGCCTTGGCGAAATCCATCTGGCCGGCGTAGCGGCTGCGCAGCTCGGCCATCACGCGGCCCATGTCCTTGATGCCGGTGGCGCCTGTTTCCTCGACCAGCGCCGAGATGGCGGCGCGGGTTTCCGTCTCGTCGAGCTGCTTCGGCATGAAGCCCTCGATGACGGCGATCTCCTCCTGCTCCTGCTGGGCAAGTTCCAGCCGGCCGCCCTGCTCGTAGAGCTGGATGCTCTCGCGGCGCTGCTTCACCATGGTCTGCAACATGGACAGTAGCTCGGCATCGTCGATGCCTTCGGTGACGCCCCGGCCGCGCGCGGCGATGTCCCTGTCCTTCAGCGCGGCCAGGATCAGGCGCAGCGTGGCCGTGGCCCGCTGGTCCTTGGCGCGCATGGCCTCTTTCAGGGCCTCGTTCAACCGTGTGCGGAGCATGATCAGGGGTCCTCACTCGTGTAGTTGCGCCAACCCTACGCAGATTTTCGCGTCTGCGGAAGTCCTCCGGGCGGGCGGCGGTGAATGGCTTAACACGCTGTGGACTGTCATGTGCTCTGGACCCTGCCCTGCCATGTCCGCGCATCGGGTTGACCCGGCGGGTCGGCTTGTCTATCTGGACCGGTTAACCAGATCGGCCCGCGACCGGGGACGCCTGACGGCCATGGCCGTCCGGGCGTTCTTGCCGCGACTGGGCCGCCCCCTTCTATAAGGTGCCGCATGACCGAGACGACGTTCAGCCCGCAGCCCGAGGGCGCCACCGGCGCACTGGTCCTGGCCGATGGAACAGTCGTCTGGGGCCGCGGCATCGGCGCCGCCGGCCACCGGGTGGGCGAGGTGTGCTTCAACACCTCCATGACCGGGTACCAGGAAATCCTGACCGACCCCAGCTATGCCGGCCAGATCATCACCTTCACTTTCCCCCATGTCGGCAATGTCGGCGCCAATCCAGAGGATATCGAGACCGTGACGCCGGTGGCGCGCGGGCTGATCCTGAAGGCGGACATCACCGACCCGGCCAACTGGCGCGCCACCCGGAACCTGGACGAGTGGCTGAAGAGCTACGACCTGATCGGCCTGTCGGGTGTGGACACCCGCAAGCTGACCCGCCGCATCCGCGATGCCGGCGCGCCCACCGGCGTGGTGGCGCATGCGCCCGACGGGAAGTTCGACATCCCGGCCCTGATCAAGGTCGCCCGCGAGTGGCCCGGCCTGACCGGCATGGATCTGGCCAAGGAGGTGTCCTCCCGCCAGTCCTACAGCTGGAATGAGACCACCTGGACCATCGGCGACGGTTACGGCGTCCAGGAGAATCCGAAGCACCATGTCGTGGCCGTGGATTTCGGCGCCAAGCGCAACATCCTGCGCTGCCTGGCCGCCGCCGGCGTGAAGGTCACCGTGGTGCCCGCCACCGCCACGGCGGACGAGGTTCTGGCCCACAAGCCGGACGGCGTCTTCCTGTCCAACGGTCCCGGCGACCCGGCCGCCACCGGCCAGTATGCCGTTCCGATGATCCGGGGCGTGCTGGACGCCGGCGTGCCGACCTTCGGCATCTGCCTCGGCCATCAGATGCTGGCCCTGGCGCTGGGTGCGAAGACCGAGAAGATGCACCAGGGCCACCGCGGCGCGAACCACCCGGTCAAGGACCTGGCCACCGGCAAGGTGGAGATCACCAGCCAGAACCATGGCTTCGTCGTGGTTCCGGACAGCCTGCCCACCGATGTGGAGCCGACCCACGTTTCCCTGTTCGACGGCACGAACGAGGGGCTGCGGGTGAAGGGCAAGCCGGTCTTCTCCGTCCAGTACCATCCGGAAGCCAGCCCCGGCCCGCAGGACAGCCACTATCTGTTCCAGCGCTTCGTGGACGCCATCGAAGGGCGGTATTGAGTCTGCACCCGTAGGGTACCGTCCTGCCCTGGCCGCCTGCGGCAACGACAGGCTCAGGGCGGGGCGAGAGCATCGCGTAGGTCGGTCGGGCATGGCCCGGCCGACATTCCAGAACGATGCGGGCCCTGCCTACGCAGGTCCGACCTGCGCCGCCATCCTCAAATCCTCCACGAACCTCGCATATTCCCGCACCTTGGCGGCCTCGTCCGGCAGGCGCAGCAGGTAGGAGGGGTGGACGGTGAGCAGCAGGCGACGCCCCTCCCCGATCTCCATCATCCGCCCGCGCTCCTGCTGCACCTTGACCTCACGGCCCAGCAGGGCGCGGCCGGCGGTGGCGCCCAGCGCCACGATCAGGCGCGGCCGCACCGTGCGTATCTCCTCCTCCAGCCACCAACGGCAGCTTTCGATCTCGCCGGCATCCGGCTTCTGATGGATGCGGCGCTTGCCGCGCGGGGTGAATTTGAAATGCTTGACCGCGTTGGTCAGGTAGGCGTCCGCCCGCACGATGCCGGCCTCCGCCAGCGCCCTGTCCAGGACCTGCCCCGCCGGCCCGACGAAGGGGCGGCCGGCCAGATCTTCCTGGTCGCCCGGCTGCTCCCCCACCAGCATCAGCGCGGCATTCGGCGGCCCCTCCCCCGGCACGGCCTGTGTCGCCGGCTGCCAGAGCGGGCAGCGGCGGCAGGCCTGGAGCCCGCCTTCCGTCCCGCTTCGATCCGGCATCGCCCCGCAGCCCCAGCGCTCCGCCCGTGCGGCGGGCAGGCTGGGCACAGTCGCGACCATCTCCGCCGCCCGTGCGGCGGCACCGCGCACCAGGGGCGTGATGAGCTGGGCCTCCGGCAGGTTGCGCCAGTACTTCTTCGGCATCTCCGACCGCATGGCGGCGACCTTCAGCCGGGCGGGATTGAAGATGCTGGCGTAGTAGCTCTGCCAATAGGCTTCCAGCGCGTCCTCGTCCGGCACGTCCGCCCGGCGGGCGCCGGGCGTGAAGTGCAGCGTGTCGCCGTCCCAATGCGCACTGCGCTCGGGCGTCAGGATGGACCAGCGCATGGAGGCGAAGCGGCGGGCGAAGAAGGGCGCGGCACGCTCGACGATGTGGTGGTCCGGCTCGAACCAGGCGAGATAATGCCCGTCCCGCTCCCGGAAGCGCACGAAGGCATGCATCTTGTGCTCGTCACGCCGCACGGCCTTTTCCAGCGCCATGGCCCGATGGACGTCCCGGTCGGAGGATATCTCCAGAAGTGCCGGCTCTTCCTTCGCCAGCCGCCAGAGCAGCCGGTAGAGCAGGCCGAACCGCTCCGGATCGCGGTGGCAGACCACGGCATCGGCCAGTTCCAGGAAGCGTCGCGGCACGGTGAAGCCGCCGGCCGCGGTCGGTTCCGGCGGCAGCGCATCCCCGAACAGCCCGGCGCCGCCATCCGGCCGCCAGTCCACCGCCGCCGGCTCGACCCCGGCCAGGACCAGCCGCCGCGCGGCGGTGCGCCATCCGGCGAGATCGACCGGCCCGTCCAGGGGCACCGCGTACATCGCCACCCCCTCAAGCCGCCAGATCGAGGCTGAGCTGCTCCGGCTTCGGGGCCAGGCGCTTGCGCAGGTCCAACCGGTCCAGGGGGGAGCGGCCGATCTGCCTGTCCGCGGTGACGATGAAGGGCGCCACCTTGGCCAGCGGCACCCGCAGCCGTCCCAGATCCTCCATCCGCACGGCCTTGTGCCGCCGGATGGACAGCAGCTTGTCCACCGTGCGGACACCCAGCCCCGGCACCCGAAGCAGAAGCTCCCGGTCGGCCAGATTCACATCCACCGGAAAGCGGTCGCGGTTGCGGAGCGCCCAGGCCAGCTTGGGATCGATCTGCAGGTCGAGATTCCCCGATTCGGGCACGATCTCCGCCACCTCGAAACCATAGAAGCGCATCAGCCAGTCCGCCTGGTAAAGCCGGTTCTCCCGCACCAGCGGCGGGGCCTGGAGCGGCAGGGCGGCGCTGCTGTCCGGGATGGGGCTGAAGGCGGAGTAGTAGACGCGCCGCAGCCGGTATCCGGCATAGAGGGTGGAGCTGGTCGCCAGGATGCCGCGGTCGTCGGTGCCGTCCGCCCCTACGATCATCTGCGTGCTCTGCCCGGCCGGGGCGAAGCGGGGAGCCTTGGGACCCTCCTTCGCCTCCTCGATCCTCAGGCGCAGATTGCCCATGGAGCGGCGGATGGCGCGAGCATCCTTCTCCGGGGCCAGCCGCCCCAGCGACGGTTCCGCCGGCAGCTCGATATTGATGCTCAGCCGGTCGGCATAGCGCCCGGCCTCCGCCAGCAGCTCCGGGGCGGCGTCCGGGATGGTCTTCAGGTGGATATAGCCGCGGAACCCGTGCTCCTCCCGCAGCAGCTTCGCCACCCGGACCAACTGCTCCATCGTGTAGTCCGGCGACTGGATGATGCCGGAGCTGAGGAACAGGCCCTCGATATAGTTGCGGCGATAGAAGCCCAGCGTGAGCTTCACCACCTCCTCCGGCGTGAAGCGGGCGCGGCGGACGTTGCTGGAGCGCCGGTTCACGCAGTAGAGGCAGTCATAGATGCAGAAGTTGGTCAGCAATATCTTCAGTAGGGAGATGCAGCGCCCGTCGGGCGCGTAGGCATGGCAGATGCCCATCCCCTCGGTGGAGCCGATGGCGCCCATGGCCCCGGCCGAATTCCGCTTCTCCGTCCCGCTGGACGCGCAGGAGGCGTCGTATTTGGCGGCATCCGCCAGCACCTCCAGCTTTTCCCGCAGCTCCATCCCCGGCCCCGTTCCCGCTCACTGGTTCGCTGTATGTTCCATATAGTGCGCGGGTAGGATCGGGAAACCGGGTGCGACAGGAAACACCCCGCGGGCCGGAAGCCCGCGGGGCGCTTTTACGTCAGTTGCCCAGGTTCGACAGATGCTCAGGTGCGGTCCTTGCCGGTGGAGCCCGGAAGGTCGGTGCCGAGACCGCCGAAGCGCTTGGAATTGTCCGTCATCGGCGTGCCCGGCCCGGTGGTCCCGGTGGAGGAACCGTCGCCCTCGAAGGCCTTGGCGGCGCCCGCCGCCTTCTCACCCGACCGCTGGGTTCCGACCAGCTTGTCCGCATCGACGGAGCTGGAGGACGAGGTCGAGCTGCCGGCCGTGCCCGAGGCCGGATTGCCGGTGGACGTGCCCAGACCGACCGTGCCGGCGGACATGCCGGAACCGGTGGTGCCATCCGACGTGTTGGTCGCCAGCCTGCCGGTGGAGGACGGCGTCGATCCCGTCGTGCCGGTAGACATGCCGGTGGACGTGCCCGAACCCGTCGTGCCGGTTGAGGAGCCGCCCGGCTCGAACGCCTTGGCGGCGTCGGACGCCTTCTCGCCGGACCGGTTATAGCCGGTCAGCTTCTGCGGGTCGGGGGAGCTGGAGTTGCTGTCCGTGCCGGACATGAAACCGGTTGCAGAGCCCGTGGAAGTCCCTGCCGCGCCGGTGGAGCTGGAGCCGCCGCCGGCCAGCGCGCCCATTCCGGCCCCGGTGCTGCCCGCACCCGTGCTGCCGGCAGAGCTGCCCGTACCGGTCATTCCGGCGCTGCCAGCCGCGCCTGCGGTGGTGCCCAGGTTGGAGGCCGGCTTCGGAGCCGCAGGAGTTACGGAGGGGCCGTAGCCGGGTCCGCCCGGCTCACCCGCTCGTGGGAAGCTGGTGGAGCCGCTACGCAGGCCCGTCGGACGATAGGGGCCGGTGCCGGTGATGCCGGAGGTGGAGATGCCGGAGGTGGAGCTGCGGCCGCCATTGCCGCCCATGCCGGTTCCGCGGTCGGTGTCCCGGAATGCCTCTGCCGCCTGCGCGGCACTCTCCGTACCACGGCGATAGCCGACCAGCGTCTCCGGGTCGGGGGAGCCGCCATAGGCGCTGCTGCCGCCATCCTCCACATGCATGTGGTGGCGCTCAGCCGGGAAGTTCGGCCCCAGCCGGTCGCGCATCGGGCGGTAGCGCCCGGCGCTCCGACGTCCGCCGCCGGCGATCTCCCAGGCCAGCCAGCCCAGCCCGATGCCGATCAGCACAACGGGCAGCGGATTGCGCGCCACCACCTCGGTCACATCATCCACCAGGGCGCGGCCCTTCGGGTTGTCCCGCAGCCAGGACATCGCTCCGTCCATCATGCCGTCCGGAGACAGGCGGCGTTCGATTGCGCTGACGGTACGGGTCATGTCGCGGCGGGTTTCCTCTATCTCCCGCTCGATTTCCTCGGAACGCGTCGCCATGGAAACTCCTCCTGGTCCAATGTTCCCCTTTCAACTGCCGAGCCACCGAAAGAGTTTCATCCTCCATGCCGCCCGCCCATGGGGCGCAGCCATTGGAGCAGCGTGCGCCCTGGTCTAGACTGGCCGGGACTTGAGGCTGGAGGGCGGGAATGTGGCGGTGGGCACGGGGCTTGACGCTGGCGGTGCTGGCGGGGACGGCCTGCCTTTCCACACCCGCCCCTGCCGCTGACGTCCGCCCGCCCGATCAGGTTCCCTCCCCCGCAGTCCCCCAGGCGCCGGGGTCTCCGCCCATCGACCGGGAGCTGAAGCGCGAGGTGCCGCCGCCCAGGCCTTCCTGGCGTTCGCGGGATCGCATCGTCTATGCCTTCGACCGGCCGGCCGCCGACCTCCTGGCGCCATCGCCCGAATTGTCGGCTGCGTGCCGGCGGGGCCGGTTCATACAGCGCGTGAACCTGCTGTACCGCGCCTTCGGCCCGCAGGAGCAGCCATTGGGCGTGGCCTATGGCAGGGCGGCCATCAATCTGGTCGATCCGGGCCGGCTGCGCCGCGAGGACACCGTCTATTTCTTCGAAGAGCAGGACACGGGGCGCTGCACCGTACACACCGCCCTGCTGGAGGATATCCGCCCCTACTTCGTCGGCCCCTGAGGCTGATCCTTCATGTTCCTGCCGGCTGCGTCACTGGCGCATGCCCGCACCCCGGTATCCGAACTTCCCCTGTATGGCCGGCGTCTCTATATAGGGCGGTCAGCCGGGCACCCCCCGCCCAATTGCTAGGGCCGGGGTGCTTTCGTGCGACCATGGCGACCCTTTTGACCAGAGAAGCAGGCCCATGCCGAAGCGCACCGACATAAAATCCATCTGCATCATTGGTGCCGGGCCGATCGTCATCGGTCAGGCCTGCGAATTCGACTATTCGGGCGTCCAGGCGTGCAAGGCCCTTCGGGAGGAAGGCTACCGGGTCATCCTGGTGAATTCCAACCCCGCCACGATCATGACCGATCCGAACATGGCGGACGCCACCTATATCGAGCCGATCACGCCGGCCATGGTGGCGAAGATCCTGGAGAAGGAGCGGCCCGACGCGCTGCTGCCCACCATGGGCGGACAGACCGCGCTGAACACCGCGCTCGCCCTGTTCCGCGACGGTACGCTGGACCGGCTGGGCGTGGAGATGATCGGCGCCAAGGCCGACGTGATCGAGAAGGCCGAGGACCGGCTGCTGTTCCGCGACGCCATGGACAAGATCGGGCTGGAAAGCCCGAAGTCGCGTCTGGTGAAGAATTACGACGAGGCGCTGGACGCGCTGGGCTATGTCGGCCTGCCCGCCATCATCCGCCCCAGCTTCACCCTGGCCGGCACCGGCGGCGGCATCGCCTACAACAAGGCGGAGTTCGAGGAGATCGTGAAGGGCGGCCTGCGCGCCAGCCCGGTGCACGAGGTCCTGATCGAGGAGTCCGTCCTGGGCTGGAAGGAGTACGAGATGGAGGTCGTGCGCGACAGCGCCGACAACTGCATCATCGTCTGCTCCATCGAGAATATCGACGCCATGGGCGTCCATACCGGCGACAGCATGACGGTCGCGCCGGCGCTGACCCTGACCGACAAGGAATACCAGATCATGCGCAACGCCAGTCTGGCGGTGCTGCGCGAGATCGGTGTGGATACCGGCGGGTCCAACGTGCAGTTCGGCGTCAATCCCGATACCGGCCGCATGGTCGTGATCGAGATGAATCCGCGCGTCAGCCGCTCCTCCGCCCTCGCCTCCAAGGCGACCGGCTTCCCGATCGCCAAGATCGCGGCCAAGCTGGCGGTGGGCTACACGCTGGATGAGCTGGACAACGACATCACCGGCACCACGCCGGCCAGCTTCGAGCCGACCATCGACTATGTGGTCACCAAGATCCCGCGCTTCGCGTTCGAGAAGTTCTCCGGCGCCGACAACACCCTGACCACCTCCATGAAGTCGGTGGGCGAGGCCATGTCCATCGGCCGCACCTTCGCGGAGTCGCTGCAGAAGGGCCTGCGCTCCATGGAGACCGGCCTGACCGGCCTGGACGAGGTGGACCTGACCGACGGCAACGGCGTGGTGGACCATGCCCGGATGCGCGCCCTGCTGTCCCGCCCGACGCCGGAGCGGCTGCTGTACGTCGCCCAGGCCATGCGCCACGGCTGGACGGTCGAGCAGATCTACGAGGAGTGCAAGTACGATCCCTGGTTCCTGCGCCAGATCCAGTCCATCGTGGAGACGGAAGCCGGGATCAGGGGCTTCGGCCTGGACGGGCTGGACGCCCGCAAGCTCAACGGCATCAAGGCGATGGGCTTCTCCGACGCCCGCATCGCCCATCTGACCGGCCGCAGCGAGGACGAGGTGGCGCAGCGCCGGCGCGCGCTGGGCGTGCGCCCCGTCTTCAAGCGCATCGACACCTGTGCCGCGGAGTTCGAGAGCAACACGCCCTACATGTACTCCACCTATGAGGGGAACGGGCTGGAGCCGGCGGAGTGCGAAAGCCGTCCGACCGACCGCGAGAAGGTGGTCATCCTGGGCATGGGCCCGAACCGCATCGGCCAGGGCATCGAGTTCGACTATTGCTGCGTCCATGCCGTCTATGCCCTGCAGGAAGCCGGGTATGAGACCATCATGGTCAACTGCAACCCGGAAACCGTCTCCACGGACTACGACACCTCCGACCGGCTCTATTTCGAGCCGCTGACGGCGGAGGATGTGATCGAGCTGGTGCGGGTCGAGCAGTCGAATGGCACGGTCAAGGGAGCCATCGTCCAGTTCGGCGGCCAGACCCCGCTGAAGCTGGCGCATGAGCTGGAGCTGGCCGGCATCCCGATCCTGGGCACCACCCCGGACGCCATCGACCTGGCGGAGGACCGGGAGCGGTTCCAGAAGCTGCTGAACGATCTCGACCTGCGCCAGCCGGCCAACGGCCTGGCCCGCAGCCTGGAGGAGGCGGAGGCCGTGGCATCCCGCATCGGCTTCCCCGTCGTCATCCGCCCCAGCTATGTGCTGGGCGGCCGGGCGATGGAGATCGTCTACGACATGGCCGGGCTGAAGCGCTACATCCACACCGCCGTGAAGGTGTCCGGCCGCAACCCGGTGCTGATCGACTCCTATCTCCAGGACGCCATCGAGGTGGATGTGGACGCCGTGGCCGACGCCACGGGCGAGGTCTATGTCGCCGGCATCATGGAGCATATCGAGGAGGCCGGCATCCATTCCGGCGACAGCGCCTGCGCCCTGCCGCCCTACACCCTCCCCCGCGAGGTGGTGGATGAGCTGTCGGTCCAGGCGGTGAAGCTGGCCAAGGGGCTGAAGGTCGTCGGGCTGATGAATGTGCAGTTCGCGGTCAAGCAGAGCGAGGGCAGCACCGGCCCGGCCGGCTTCGACATCTACATCCTGGAGGTCAATCCGCGCGCCAGCCGCACGGTGCCCTTCGTCGCCAAGGCCACCGGCACGCCCATCGCCAAGATCGCCGCCCGCGTCATGGCCGGGGAGAAGCTGTCCGACTTCAAGCTGACCGGCCCCTTCCCGCCGCACACCGCGGTCAAGGAAGCCGTGTTCCCGTTCAACCGCTTCCCCGGCGTGGACATCCTCCTGGGGCCGGAGATGAAGAGCACGGGCGAGGTGATGGGGCTGGATGCGGACTTCGCCAAGGCCTTCGCCAAAAGCCAGCTCGGCGCGAACGTGACCCTGCCGAAGGAAGGTACTGTCTTTATCAGCGTGCGCGAGCGCGACAAGCCCACCATGGTTCCTGTGGCCAAGCGGCTGCTCGCCATGGGCTTCAAGGTCATCGCCACCCGCGGTACCGCCCAGTTCCTGCGGGACCACGACGTGGAGGTCTCTCCCATCAACAAGGTGCTGGAGGGGCAGCCCCATATCGTCGATGCCATGATCAACGGTGAAGTCGCCCTGATCTTTAATACTACCGAAGGTGCCCAGGCGCTGAATGATAGCTTCAGCTTGCGCCGCACGGCGCTCGCCAATAACATCCCTTATTACACGACGGTGGCGGGGGCTCGGGCGGCTGTGGAGGCCATCTCGGCCCTGAGAACCGGTAGCCTTGAAGTTGCACCGTTGCAGTCCTACCTCAGCGGGTCATACTGAAGGCAAGGCGCCTGCGGCGCGGGAAACCGCGCCGTTGGGCTTTTATTATCTTGCGCTAACGCGTTCACGCAGGAAGTAGGGAACGATGGAAAAGGTTCCGATGACGGCCCGGGGGTTCAACCGGCTGCAGGAAGAGCTGAAGCACCTGAAGAGCGTCGAACGGCCGGCGGTGATCAAGGCCATCGCCGAGGCCCGCGAGCATGGTGATCTGTCGGAGAACGCGGAATACCACGCCGCGCGTGAGCGCCAGTCCTTCATCGAAGGCCGTGTCATGGAGCTGGAGGACAAGATCTCCCGTGCCGAGGTGATCGAGCCGTCGAAGCTGTCCGGCGACAGCATCAAGTTCGGCGCGACCGTCACGCTGGCGGATGAGGATACGGACGAGGAGTCCACCTACCAGATCGTCGGCCAGGATGAGAGCGACATCAAATCCGGCTTCATCTCTATCACCAGCCCGCTGGCGCGTGCCCTGATCGGCAAGCATGTCGGAGAAGCGGTGGAAGTGACCACACCCGGCGGCTCCAAGAGCTACGAAATCATCGACATCGCCTTCAAGTAAGCGGGGGCGCAGGGTCGGATCGGCCGACAGGTTGCTGTTCCCAGGCAGGTTGTTTGTATGAATTCCTTCGTCATCCCGGCTTTCGTCGGGATGACGGGAAGATAAAAGGGTACGGTCGCCGTACCCTTGTTCGTCTGGGCCGTGTTCTCCCACCGCCCGATCCCCGATCCGATCGCCAGGGGGTGCCCTTTCGGGCGGGGCTTGCTATATCCCCTTCGTCCCCGTCCGGTCCTTGGCACCGGACCAAGCAGAAGCGCCGGATCGCCCATGCCCTTTCTCAGCCCTATCGGCCGCACCGCCCTGACCTTCATGGAAGCGACGGGCCGGCTGATGATGTTCACCGCATTGGCCCTGTCCCACTGCGTGCGCCCACCCTTCTATCTGCGCCATCTCGGCCGGCAGATGATGGATATCGGCTATTACAGCCTGCCCGTGGTGGGGCTGACCGCCATCTTCACCGGCATGGTGCTGGCGCTGCAGAGCTACAGCGGCTTCTCCCGCTTCGAGGCGGAGAGCGCCATCGCCACCGTGGTGGTCCTGTCCGTCACCCGCGAACTGGGACCGGTGCTGGCGGGGCTGATGGTGGCGGGGCGCATCGGCGCCGCCATGGCGGCGGAACTGGGCACGATGCGGGTGACGGAGCAGGTGGACGCGCTGACCACGCTGAGCACCAACCCCTTCAAGTACTTGATCGCCCCGCGGCTGATCGCCGGCGTGCTGATGCTGCCCTGCCTGGTGCTGGTGGCGGACATCATCGGCGTCTTCGGCGGCTTCCTGATCAGCGTCTACCGGCTGGATTTCAACCCCGCGACCTACATCCGGAACTCCTGGCAGTATCTGGAGGTGATGGACGTGGTCTCCGGCCTGGTGAAGGCGGCGGCCTTCGGCTTCGTGATCTCGCTGATGGGCTGCTATCACGGCTACAATTCCAGGGGCGGCGCCCAGGGCGTGGGTGCGGCCACCACCAACGCGGTGGTCAGCGCCAGCATCCTGATCCTGGTGCTGAACTACCTGCTGACGGGGATCTTCTTCTCATGAGCCCAACCAACACCGGCAACGGCAACGGCAACGGCAACGGCAGCGTGCCGAAGATCTCCCTGCGCAGCGTCCGCAAGGCCTTCGGTTCCAAGGTGGTGCTGGACGGCGTCGACCTGGATATCGCGCGCGGCGAAAGCGTCGTCATCATCGGCGGTTCCGGCACCGGCAAGTCCGTGCTGCTGAAATGCATCCTGGGCATCCTCCGTCCCGACCAGGGCAAGATCCTGATCGACGGGGAGGACACGACCTATGCCACCGGCCGCGACCGGGAGGCGATGATGCGGAAGTTCGGCATGCTGTTCCAGGGCGCCGCCCTGTTCGACAGCCTGCCGGTCTGGGAGAATGTGGCCTTCGGCCTGATCCAGGGGCAGGGGCTGGGCCGCCGGGAAGCGCGGGAGCGGGCCATCGCGACCCTGGGCGCCGTCGGGCTGAAGCCGGAAGTGGCGGACCTGTTCCCGGCCGAGCTGTCCGGCGGCATGCAGAAGCGCGTCGGCCTCGCCCGCGCCGTCGCCACCCAGCCGGAGATCATCTTCTTCGATGAGCCGACCACCGGCCTGGACCCGATCATGTCGGACGTGATCAACGACCTGATCGTGAAGTGCGTGAAGGATCTGGGCGCCACGACCCTGTCCATCACGCACGACATGGCGTCGGCCCGCAAGATCGCCGACCGCATCGCCATGCTGTACCAGGGCAAGCTGATCTGGGTCGGCCCCGTCAGTGAAATCGACCGCTCCGGCAATCCCTATGTGGAGCAGTTCATCCATGGCCGGGCCGAGGGCCCGATCCAGATGCAGGTCCGTAATCTGTAACCCGTCCGGGCTGCCCCCTTCTCCCTCCGAACGTAAGCTGGAACCGCCGCCCACTGACCGCGTTCACCCTGTGCACCCGGGCGCGCCTCAGCGCTATCGGGTGCCGGCGGTACCATCGGCTTGAGCCAGGAATCGTCGCCCTCCATCAGAGGCGCCGGTTGACGGTGCCGGCACCGGTCGGAGCACGACGTGGCGGAACCCGCATTCGCGATCCAGCAGGGGAACGGCGGCAACGAACAGGCGCGGGAGGACCGCCAAGTCCGTGTGGCGCTGATCGGGGTGGGCAACTGCGCCTCCTCCCTGGTCCAGGGCATCCATTATTACCGCGACGCGGGCGACAATGCCCATGTGCCGGGGCTGATGAATGTCCGTCTCGGCGGCTATCATGTCGGCGATGTGAAGATCAGCGCCGCCTTCGACATTGCCCATTCCAAGGTTGGGTTGGACGTATCGGAAGCGATTCTTGCCGAGCCGAACAATACCAAGCGCTTCGCACAGGTGCCGCATCTGGGCGTTCCGGTTCGCCGCGGCCCCACCCTGGACGGGTTCGGCAAGTATCTCCGCCAAACCGTGAAGGAAAGCGACGAGCAGCCCTGCAATGTCGCGCAGGTGCTGCAGGATACGGGAACGCAGGTCGTCGTCTCCTACCTGCCAGTCGGCTCGGAGCGGGCGACGGAGTTCTATGCCGGAGAGGCTTTGAAAGCCGGCTGCGCCTTCGTCAACTGCATTCCCGTCTTCATCGCCAGCCGGCCGGAATGGCGCCAGCGCTTCGAAGAGGCCGGGCTGCCGCTGATCGGCGACGATATCAAGTCGCAGGTCGGCGCCACCATCGTGCACCGGGTGCTGACCAACCTGTTCCGGGAACGCGGGGTGCGGCTGGACCACACCTACCAGCTCAATTTCGGCGGCAATTCCGACTTCATGAACATGCTGGAGCGGGAGCGGCTGGAATCCAAGAAGATCAGCAAGACCCAGAGCGTCGTCAGCCAGATGGCCGAACCGCTGGCCAATGAGGACGCCCATGTCGGCCCCAGCGACTTCGTCCCCTGGCTGACCGACCGGAAATGGTGCCATATCCGCATGGAGGGCACCGGCTTCGGCGACGTTCCGCTGAACATCGAGCTGAAGCTGGAAGTCTGGGACAGCCCCAATTCGGCCGGCGTGGTGATCGACGCCGTGCGCTGCGCCAAGCTTGGGCTGGACCGCGGCTTGGCCGGCCCGCTCGAAGGCCCGTCCAGCTATTTCATGAAATCCCCGCCCCGCCAGTATACCGACGCGGAGGCCCGTGCCCTGACCCGCGCCTTCATCGACGGTGAGGCCGCGGAGTCCGTCTGATGAAACTCCTGGTCTTCGGCCTGACCATGTCCTCGTCCTGGGGCAACGGGCATGCCACGCTATGGCGCGGCTTGGCTGCCGCCCTGGCCCGACGGGGACACAAGCTGGTTTTCCTGGAGCGGGATCAGAGCTGGTACGCGGACAACCGCGACATGACCGAACTGCCCGCCCCCGGTGAGCTGGTGCTCTACCGGGACTGGGAGGAGGCGGTGGCGGTCGCCCGGCGGCATCTTCCCGACGCCGACGCCGCCATGGTCACCAGCTACTGCCCCGACGGCATCGCCGCCAGCGAGCTTGTGCTGGAGGAGGCGCGCGGCACCCGCATCTTCTACGATCTCGACACGCCGGTCACGCTGTCGCGGCTGGAGGCCGGGGAAACGCTGGACTATGTGCCGCCCGGCGGGCTCTCCGGCTTCGATCTGGTGCTGAGCTACACCGGCGGCCGGGCGCTGGACCTGCTGCGCGACCGGCTCGGGGCCAAGCGCACGGTTCCGCTGTACGGCCATGTCGACCCAGCGGTGCACCGCCCGACGGAGCCGCAGTCCCATTACCGCTCCGACCTCTCCTATCTCGGCACCTATGCCGAGGACCGGCAGCAGGCGCTGGAGAAGCTGTTCATCGATGCCGCGCGCCAACTGCCGGACCGGCGCTTCTGCATCGGCGGCGCCCAATATCCGCAGGATTTCCCCTGGACGGACAACATCTTCTTCGTCCGGCACCTGCCGCCGGCGGAGCATCCGGCCTTCTTCTCCTCCTCCCGGCTGACGCTGAACGTCACCCGCAAGGCCATGGCTGAAATGGGCTGGTGCCCGTCCGGCCGGCTGTTCGAGGCGGCGGCCTGCGGCTGCCCCCTGATCAGCGACCATTGGGAAGGGCTGGACCATTTCTTCACGCCCGGCGAGGAAATCCTGGTCGCCAAGTCCACCGAGGACACCGAAGCCGCCGTGGAGATGGAGGACCAGCCCCTGCGCAGCATCGCGGAGGCGGCGCGGGCGCGGGTCCTGGCCGACCACACCGCCGATGCCCGCGTCGGCGAGCTGCTGTCCGCCATCGAAGCGGCCCGCCGCCCCCTGCCTCGGCACGCCGATCCGCACGCCGCCATCCGATCCATCTCCGCGACTGGAGCCTGACCCATGTGGGGCATCGTACCCGCCGCCGGCAGCGGCACGCGAATCCAGCCACTCGCCTTCTCAAAGGAACTGCTGCCCGTCGGCAGCCGCCTGGACGGCGAAACCGAACGGCCGCGCGCCGTCAGCGAATATCTGCTGGAGCGCATGGTGCTGGGCGGGGCGGACAAGGTCTGCTTCGTCATTGGGCCGGCCAAGTCCGACATCATGGAATATTACGGCGGCGGCTATGGCCAGGCCTCCATCGCCTATGTGGTCCAGCCCAACCCGGGCGGGCTGTGCGACGCGATCTTCCGCGCGCTGCCCCTGATCCCCCCGGATGAGCCGGTGATCATCGGGCTGCCGGACACGGTCTGGTTTCCGGACGACGCGCTGAAGCACCTGCCGAACGACAAGCTGTCCTTCCTGCTGTTCCCGGTGGAACGGCCGGAGCTGTTCGACGCCGTCATCACGGACGAGACCGGGCGCGTGCAGGAGATCCAGGTCAAGCAAGCCGGCGCTGCGTCCCGCTGGGTCTGGGGCGCCTTCAAGATGCCGGGCCACATCCTGGCCGAGCTGCACGATCTGTGGCGGGAGCGGGAGCGGCAGGACGAGTACATGGGCACGCTGGTCAACGCCTGGATTGCGCGCGGCGGCCACGCCGTCGGTATCCGGGCGGGGGAAGCCTATGTGGATGTCGGCACGGTGCACGGATACCGCGCCGCCATCGGGCTGCTGAGCGGTCAGGTCGATCAGGGCGGCGGGCTGACTCAGGCTGCCAAGGAACTTCGACGCACGGATGCGACCGTTTCCAGGGGGACATGATGCACATGACGCAGTTGGGCGGGGTCAGCCCCTTGGACCGGGAGGAGCTTGAGCGGCGCATTGCCGAACTCGCCCCCTGGTTCCACAATCTGGACTTGAACGGGGTACGCACCGCCCCCGACCATTTCCTGCACGACTATCCCGCCACCAAATGGCAGCGCTTCGCCCATGCGGTCCCGCAGAATCTGACGGGCAAGACCGTGCTGGATATCGGCTGCAACGCCGGTTTTTATTCCATGGAGATGAAGCGCCGCGGGGCGGAGAGGGTCGTGGCGGTCGACAGCGACCCGCATTATCTGGCGCAGGCCCGCTTCGCGGCGGAGGTCAACGGGCTGGATATCGAGTTTCGCGAGCTCTCGGTCTATGACGTCGGCAAGCTTGGCGAGAAGTTCGACCTCGTCCTGTTCCTGGGCGTTCTCTATCATCTGCGCCATCCCCTGCTGGCGCTGGACCTGATCCGTGAGCATGTCGCCGGCGATCTGCTGGTATTCCAGTCCATGCAGCGCGGGGCCAAGGACAGCAAGGAGTGGGCGCAGGACTACGACTTCTGGGTCAAGGATCAGTTCGACGATCCGGCTTGGCCCAAGATGCATTTCGTCGAACATTACTATTCCGGGGACTGGACCAATTGGTGGGTTCCCAACAATGCGGCGGCTGAGGCCATGCTGCGCAGTGCCGGTTTCGAGATCATCGATCATCCGGAGCAGGAGGTCTTTGTCTGCCGGGCCACCAAACCGCCCTACGGCCTTGGCGCTGTCTATCCGGCCCAAGGGCCGGCGTAAGCCGGTGAGCGCCAAAAGAACGTTGAATGAGGGAGCACCATGATTGAAGCGGTGATGATCTGGAACGAGCCGAACAACAAGTCCCATTGGGACATCGAGCTCGACAGCGACTGGGCGATGTTCGCCGAGACCGCGATCGCCGCCGGCAAGGCCGTGAAGTCCGTAGCGCCGAACCTGCCCCGCGTGCTGGGCGGCATGTCCCCGATCGACGCCAATTTCGTCCGCAACCTGCAGGGCCGGGGCGTGCTGGACCATGTGGACGCCGTGGCGGTGCATGGTTTCCCGCTGGACTGGAATCACTGGCAGATCCAGGAATGGCCGAACCGTATCCAGGAGATCCGCGACGTCACCAGTCTGCCGATCTGGGTGTCGGAAGTCGGTATCTCCACCTTCGGGGCGGAGGAGGTGCAGGAGTTCGGGCTGCACAAGACGGCGGAGCTGCTGATCGGGCAGGTGCCGCGCATCCACTGGTACAGCCTGTTCGACCTGCCCAAGGCATGGCCCGCCACCACCCGCCACCGCGAGGCGGAGGGGTCCAGCTACTACCGTCACTTCTATATGGGCCTCTTCCGTGAGGACGGCACGCCGAAGATCGCCGCCAAGCACTTCAGCCAGTATGCACCGGAGATGGGTGTCTGCCAGTGGTTCCATTTCGAGGACCACCGGCTGGACGAAGCGGTGAAGCGGATGAAGGAGCTGGGCATCACCTATCTGCGCACCGGCCTGTCCTGGGCGGACTATTACCGGCCGGGTGCGCTGGACTGGTTCGACCGGCAGATGGATGCGCTGAAGGACTTCGACGTGACCGTCACCTATTGCTTCACGCCGGAGCACAAGGGCATCGATCCGCATTACACCAGCCCGCCCAAGGACCCGGAGGAGTTCGCCGCCTTTTGTGCGGAGATGACCGAGCGCTATGCCAGCCACATCAAGCCGGAGTTCCAGGGAGGGGTGGCGAGCCGGTCCCGCCTCGCGCCCACGCCTGCGTGAACCCCGCCGCTACTCCGCGCAATGCCGCCCTGGCCCTCCGTTTTCTGAAGGAGTTGGGGCCGGGCGGCCCGCCAGTGCTGGATGCCCGCCGCGTCGCCATCGTCGCTGCCCATCCGGACGATGAGACGGTCGGGCTGGGCGGTCAGCTCAACCGCCTCTCCGGCGTGCGGATCATCCATGTTACCGACGGCGCGCCGGCGGACCTGATGGACGCCCGGTCCCATGGCTGTGACACGCGGGAGGAATATGCCGCCCTGCGCCAGGAAGAGCTGGAGGGCGCCATGGCGCTTGCGGGCATCCCGCCCGCGCGTCTGATCCCACTGGGCGTCGCCGACCAGGAGGCGAGCTTCGTCATGGCCGGGCTGGCCCAGCGCTTGGCCGACCTGATCGATGGCGGCGACGTGGGCTGCATCATCACCCACCCTTATGAGGGCGGGCACCCGGACCACGATGCCGCCTGCTTCGCGACCCACGCGGCGGCGGAGCTGTTGCGGCAACGCGGACTGTCGGTTCCAGCATTGCTGGAGATGACCAGCTATCACGCCGCCCCAGGCGGCGAAGGGCTGGAGACTGGACGTTTCCTACCTACCCCGGGTGCCGGTCCGCAGGCGGTTTTGCCGCTGGATACGGATGGACGGGCGCAGAAGCGGCGGCTGTTCGCCGCCTTCGCCAGCCAGAGCGCCGTACTGAACCAGTTCACCACGGCGGATGAACGGCTGCGTGCCGCCCCGCGCTACGACTTCCTGGAGCCGCCCCATCCCGGCCGGCTCTGGTACGAGAACTTCCCCTGGGGCTACGATGGCCGGACTTGGCGGGACAGGGCGGCCGAAGCCGTCGCCCAACTGGAACTGGAAGCGCCGCCATGGTGAGGATGGATCGGACAGGCCACGCTGGACCAGCCCCACTCTGCTGCCACGGGCACGCAATAGGGGTTTCCGGACCCATGTACAGCTGGCTTTGCCCCTCCTCCCTCATCCCGGCGAAAGCCGGGACCCAGGGGCGGCACGCACCGCCCCCGGGACTCCTGGGGCCCGGCTTTCCCTGGAATAACGGGGGGACGGGAAGGATTTTTGCCTATCATGCAAGTGGGCGCGGAGAGTGAACATGACCAACCGCCCCCTCACAATCCTCCAGGTCGCCTACCCCCTCGCCCCCGTCGGGCCGGACACGGTGGGCGGGGCGGAGCAGATCCTGTACTGGCTGGACCGCGGGCTGGTTGAACGCGGACACCGCTCGCTGGTGGTCGCGGCGGAGGGATCGCGGCCGGCGGGGGAGCTGCTGCCCGTTCCCGCGCATGGCGGCACGCTGGACGACGCCGTCAAGGCCGAGGCACAGGCCGCGCATCGGAAGGCCATCCTGCGGGCGCTGGACCGGCATCCGGTGGATCTGGTGCATCTGCACGGGATCGACGCACTGGATTACCTGCCCCCGCCGGGCGTGCCAGTGGTGATCACGCTCCACCTGCCGCCGGACTGGTATCCGCCGGGCATCTGGAATCTGGACAGGCCCGGCACATGGCTGGTGCCGGTGTCCGAAAGCCAGCGCAGACAATGCCCGGACAGCCCTTCCCTGCTGCCGCCGGTGCCGAACGGCGTGCCGGTGGACGATCTCGCCTGGACTGGACGCAAGGCGGGCTTCACGGCGGCGCTGGGGCGCATCTGCCCGGAAAAGGGCTTCGAACATGCCATCGAGGCCGCCAAGCGGGCCGATGTTCCGATGATCCTGGCGGGCCGGGTCTATCCCTATGAATGGCACCAGCAGTATTTCAGCACCGTGCTCTCTCCGGCGCTTGACCGGCGGCGGCGCTATGCCGGGCCGCTGGGATTCCGCGCCAAGCGCCGGCTGATGGGGATGGCCGCCGCCGTGCTGGTGCCCAGCCTGTGCGAGGAGACCAGCAGCCTGGTCGCTATGGAGGCGCTGGCCTGCGGCACCCCCGTCATCGCTTTCCCCAACGGTGCCCTGCCGGAGGTGGTGGAGGATGGCGTCACCGGCTGGCTGGTTCCCAATGCCAAGGCCATGGCCGATGCCATCCACCGGGCCGGCCGCATCGATCCGGAGGCCTGCCGCGCCGGCGCCCGCGCCCGCTTCTCCCCCGGCGCCATGGTGGACGGCTATCTGGGCGCCTACGCCACCGCGCTGCGCGGCTCTAACCTGGCCGGAGCGTCCCAGGGGGCGGCATGAGCGACGTGCCGAGCCTGGAACTGCATGCCGGGGTGGCCGGCCTGCGCGGGTTGGAGCGGGAATGGTGGGAGCTGTGGCGGCAGGACGATCAGGCCACCGCCTTCCAGTCCCCTGCCTGGCTGATCCCCTGGGCCGAGGCATTCCAGCCGGATGCCGCCTTCGCGGCCTGCCTGCGCCGCGAAGGGGCCGTCGCCGCCATCCTGCCGATGTTCGTGTTCGAGGAGGACGGGCCACGCCGGCTGCTGCCGCTGGGCGCCGGCACCACGGACTGGCTTGGTCCCGTCTGCCGGCCCGATGCCCGGCCCATAGACCTCGCCACGCTGCTGGCCGAGGTGGCGCTGGACAGGGGCGTGGAGCAAGCGGACCTGCCCCAGCTTTCCCCCGGCAGCCTGCTTGCCCGGGCCGTGGCCCCGCCGGGCTGGCGGGCGGAGCGGGCGGCCGGCACGCCCAGCCCGGCGGTGGACCTGCCGGCGGATCTGCCCAAATCCCTGCGCCAGAACCTCCGCACCGCCCGCAACCGGCTGGAGCGCACCGGCCGGGTGGAGATCGCGCAGGCCGGCGGCGAGAGCCTGACGGCGGCCATCGAGCGGCTGTTCGACCTGCATGCCGCCCGGTGGGACGGGGATGGCGGCGGCGTCCTGGCCGATCCCGCCGTGCGCCGGTTCCACCAACTGGCGGCCGGCGAGCTGGAGCGGGCCGGGCTGCTACGCCTCTACACGCTGGCGCTGGACGGGAACGTGATCGCGGCCCTGCATGGGCTCAGGGCCAAGGGCCGCTTCCATTACTATATCGGAGGCTACGACCCGGCGCATGAGCATGGCAGCCCCGGCAACCTGTTGATCGCCCACGCGCTGGAGCAGGCCACGGCCGACGGATGCCGCCTGTTCGACTTCCTGCGCGGGCAGGAGGATTACAAATACCGCTGGGGCGCCACGGACCGGGAAAGCGTCAGCGTCACCATGCGGGCCGTAGGTTGAGAGCACCCCTCTTCCCGATAGGGAGAGGAACACCGGCGCGCCATGTCCCCTTCGAAGAAGTCCGGAGCCCTGCCATGCCCCCGTCCCTTCCCCCTGTCGGTATCCGCTGGACCGTCGGCGATGTGAGTGAGCGCGGGTTCCGGGCATTGCGGCTGGCGATCCTGGGCGCGCGGCGGGTGTTCGGGCCGGAGGCCGCCTATGCGGTTGTGGTGAACTCCCTCCCGGTGGCGGAGGCGCGCCGGCGGACCGGCGAGGTGCCGGGCGAGGTCGAATGGCTGCCGGCCGGCGATCTGCCGGCCGATCTCGCCGCCTTCCTGGATGAGGGCATGGCGGAGGGGGTGGCCTGGAAGCTGGCCCCGCTCCGCCTCTTCCCCGACCGGTGGGAGCTGGCCTTCGACAACGACCTGATCCTGTGGAGCATGCCGCCCTCCATCGCCGGCTGGCTGGAGCGGCGGGAGGGGCAGGCCTGCGTGCTGGCCCAGGATGTGGAGCGGGCGCTGGGCGGGTTCGAGGCGATCTGCGGACCGGAGAACCTCAACACCGGCATCCGCGGCTTCCCGCCGGGCTACGATCTGGGCGCGGCGCTAGCGGAAACGCTCCGCGCCCACCCCCTCCACCTTGCGGGCGAGCTGGATGAGCAGGGCCTGCAGGTCGCAGCGCTCCAGCGGGAGGTGCCGCCGGTCGTGGTGACGGTGGAGGAGGTCTCCATCTGCTCCCCCTTCTGGCCGAAGCGGCCGGTGCTGGGCACCTGCGGCGCGCATTTCGTTGGGCTCAACGCGCGGTCCCTGCCCTGGACCTGGTACGACCGCCCGGCAAGCGACTGCCAGAACGAGAACTTCGACAATTGGGCGGCGGAGATCGCCCGCCGCATGGGCGCGTAGGAACGCCGCCCCTCCCGCCATCCGGCCGCAATGAAAAAGGCCCGGGCGCATGGCCCGGACCTCTTTCCAGCATCGGCGGTCGGCAGGATTACAGGGAGGCGCGCAGCATCCAGGCGGCCTTCTCATGATAGGCCATGCGCTGGTTCATCAGATCCTCGGTTACCGTGTCGCCGGCGTCCTGGGCGATGGCGACCACCTCGCGGCAGGCGCGGGTGACAAGCTCGTTGTCACGGACGAGCTGGCGGACCATCTCGTCGGCCGAGGGCACGCCGTGCTCATCCTCGATGCTGGTCAGCTTCAGGAACTGGGACAGGCTGCCGGGGGAGAAGTGGCCCAGGGCGCGGATGCGCTCGGCCAGCTCGTCCACCGCATCGGTCAGGTCCTCATACTGGTCCTGGAACATCTCATGCAGGCTGTGGAAATGGTGCCCGGTGACATTCCAGTGGAAGCCGTGCGTCTTTCCAAGCAGGGTATAGGTATCCGCCAGCACCCTGGCCAGCCCTTCCGCCAGCGCCTTGCGCTTCTCGTCGGCGAGGCCGGTCTGCACAGGCAGCGCCTCATTGGATGGCGGCGTGCGCTGGGTGTCGGTCGTCATGGAGTCCATCGGGTCCTCCGAATCTCTTCAGGAAAAGGATCGTGAAAAGCAACAGGCCGGAACGACAATCGTCCGGCCTGCCTTCACAACACCCTGAATTCGGTTCGGTTGCGCCCTGGCCCCGAGGCGAAGGAGCTTTTCCGGGGCAGCCCCTATCCGGCCGCGCGGATCAGGTCGGCCCGCCGCGGCACCATGACCAGCGCATCACCCTCGATCACCACCTTGCCCAGCACCGTGCACATGGTGGACAGATTCAGCCGCGCCTTTTCCGGATCGATGCCTGTGACGGTCACGGTGGTGGTCACCGTCTCCCCGATGCGGACGGGAGCACGGAATTTCAGGTTTTGGGACAGGTAGATGCAGCCCGGCCCGGGAAGCCGGGTGCCCAGCACCGTGGTGATGAAGCAGGCCGACAGCATGCCGTGGGCGATGCGGCCCTTGAACGGCGTCTCCCGCGCATATTCCTCGTTCAGGTGCATCGGATTGGTGTCGCCGGAGATGCCGGCAAACATCACGATGTCCGTCTCCGTGATCGTGCGGGCATAGACGCCCTTCATGCCCACGCTCAGATCCTCCAGGCAATAGCCGGTGAGGTCGGCGGGGTCCATGCCGGTACGGCGGCGGATTTCGTCCATGGCTCTGCGGGTCCTGGCTGCATGACGGGCACACCCCGAAAGTGTGCGGCGCACACAATACGTCCGGCCGGGCACGAGGGTCAAATGCCTGCCCTTGCGCTTCCGCTCCGCCCGCAACTACCCTGACCGCCCCCCAATCGAAGGTAAGCATCCGTGCCGATAATCGCCGATCCCCGCCCGGTCGCCGGAGCTGTGCCCTATGCCGGCTGGCAGTGCTCCCGCCTTACCCAGCCGGACGGTCACCATATCCGGATTGCGGCCTGGAAGGAGATGCCGTCCGGCAGGCCCCGCGGCACCGTCCTGCTTCTGACCGGCCGCAGCGAGACGCTGGAGAAGTACGGGGAGCAGGCGGCCGACTGGACGGCCCGCGGCTTCCACACTGTTGGAATGGACTGGCGCGGCCAGGGCGGATCGTCCCGCTATCTGGACAACCGGCACAAGGGCCATGTGCCGGATTTCCGGATCTTCATGGACGATCTGGACCGCGCCATCGTCGAGCTTCTGCCCACCGGTACGCCGCAGCCGGTGATCGGTTTCGCCCACAGCATGGGCGGACATGTGCTGCTGCGCCATGTGGCGGAGCGGGCGCATCCCTTCGCCGGCGTGATCCTGTCCGCCCCGATGCTCGGCATCCGCACCGCACCGCTTCCGGAACCGGTGGCGCGCCGGCTCGCCGCCTGGATGGTCGCACGGGGGAAAGGCGGGGACTATGCGCTCCGCCAGACGGACTGGATCGCCGCCGAGCCCACTTTCGAGAAGAACCCGCTGACCTCCGACCCGGTGCGCTTCCTGATCGGTCACAATTGCTATGCCGCCGATCCCGCGCTGGCCATGGGTGGGGCCACCTGGGGCTGGCTGGACGCCGCCTTCCGGTCCATGGCCGAGCTGTTCGCACCGGGGAAGCTGGAAAAGGTGGAGGTTCCCGTCCTGATGATGACGGCCAGGGCGGACCGGATCGTGCGGGTGGACCGGCACGAGCGGGCGATCCGCCACCTGAAGCATGGCCGGCGGACGATCTATCCTCTAGCCCGGCACGAGCTGATGATGGAGACCGACAGCATTCGCAATGCCGTTTGGATGGATATTGACGCCTTCCTGGCGGAGTTGACGGTTCAGGCCGGTACGTAGAACCGTGGGGGAGCCTGTCCCTCCCCCACGGGCATGCCGATGTCGGTCAGAGCACTGTCAGCATGCTGGCGACCAGCGGATGGCGGACGATGTCCGTATCGGCCAGCCGGACCACGGCGATGTTGTCCAGCGTCTCCACCCGGCGGGCGATGTCCGCAAGACCGGACAGGCCGTTCAGCAGGTCGGACTGGTCCGGGTCGCCGGTCAGCACCATGGTGGAATGCCAGCCCAGCCGGGTCAGCAGCATCTTGATCTGGGCATAGGTGCAGTTCTGCGCCTCGTCGATCACCACGAAGGCGTTGTTCAGGGTGCGCCCACGCATGAAGCCCACCGGCGCGATCTCAATGGTGCCGTCGGCCATCAGCGCCCGCAGCCGCTTGCCGCCCAGCCGGTCGGACAGGGCGTCGTAGAGCGGGCGCAGGAAGGGGGCCATCTTCTCGTTCATGTCGCCCGGCAGATAGCCGATGCTCTCCCCCGCCTCGATGGCCGGGCGGGAGAGGACGATGCGGTCCACACGGTTCGCATCCAGCGCCTCCACGGCCGCGCTGATGGCCAGATAGGTCTTGCCGGTGCCGGCGGGGCCGAGGGCCAGGGTGAGATTGTGGGCGGCGATCGCCTCCATCAGCACCTTCTGGCCGGGGCTCTGCGGCTTGACCTTCCGTACATAGCTCTGCTCCCGACGCTCGGACCCCAGCGGGTCCCAGCCGCCATCGATCCCGGCAGAGCGGGGGAACAGGGGCCGGACCTTGCTGTCGGAAGAATTGGCGGCTTTAGGCTGGCGCTTGGCCATTCGCTGTCTCCTGTGTTGAGGCATCAGGGACTGAACCGGCAACGAAAAACCGCACCCTCGGCAGAGGCGTGCGGTTCGTGGACAGGGCATATCGCTGAAACGCGGTTGCCGGTTGCGTTGCCGGGTGGTCCGGCGCGATGAGACGCCTTCCCGCCGGGGGCGGTTCGGGCAATGGGGTCAAGGCGGGCCGATCTGGCAATATCCTTGTCCGTCTCTGCGTTGGACCACAGTGGAACGCTACCACTAATTACAGCCGAGAACAGCACTTGTTGCGTCACAACAAAAGTTTCACACCATATGTTGCCTGTAGACCCGGAAGGCGAAGCCCGGCCGGCCTATGTCGCCGATCCGGGATCGACCGGGCCGCTGAGCCGTCTAGTCACTTGGTGAGGAGTACCCGATGAAGAACAGCCACTCCCCCCTCCCCCGTTCGGGACGCCCCGGCGCGGCCGCCATGTCCACCGATGACGAGTCCGGCGCCGAAGGCCTGCCGGAGGCGGAGGATCGCCGCCGCGCGCTCTACGCCCTGAAAGTGATGCATGAGCGCGGATTGCTTCCGGACGACGAATATGCGCGCCGGGTCAAGGAGCTGGGTGGAGAGGGCTGAGGGGTCGGCCGGCCCTGCGCTTTCAGAACCCTTGCTGTCGCCAGACATCAACTTGCGCGACTACCACAACAGATATTGTGCTCTTTGCGGCATTTGTCGCAAAATCTGGCTGAGGAACCTCTTGACGCCGCGCGCCAACTGGGCTTGAACGAGCCTTTGTCGAGAGGGTTCGCGCGTAGTGTCAGGCCACGTGCCGCGGACCGGTTCATGCGGTGGGGATGTGCCCTTTGAAGACGAACACGCAAGCGGCCTTTCGGGATTCGCCGTTCCAGCTTCGCGGCAGCAACTTCACCATGATGGTGCTGAAGGTCGGGGACCCGCGGAACCCGAACTTCTTCCCGGTTCTCGCCAACAAGATCAGTCAGGCGCCGAACTTCTTCAAGAATGCGCCCGTCGTTCTTGACCTGGACGACCTGCCTCCCGGCGTTCCCTTCGACTTCCCGCAATTCTGCGGGCTGTTGCGGAATATGAGCCTGTATCCCGTGGGCCTGCAGGGCGGCACGCCGGAGCAGCAGCGCGCCGCGATCCAGGCCGGCCTTGCCGTGCTGCCCCCCAGCCGGGAGGGCGCGCAGAGCTTCGATCCGCTGGCCGGCACCGGCCGCAGCCCGGCCCAGGGCACCGGCAATGTCGCGGCGCAACAGCCGCAGCAGCCCCGCCCGGCCGCGCAGTCGGAACCGGCCCCCGCCCCGGCGCCCACCACCGTCATGCAGAAGACCACGCTGATGGTGACGGAACCGGTCCGCTCCGGCCGGCAGATCTATGCAGCCGGCGGCGACCTGGTGGTGGTCGCCCCGGTCAGCGCCGGGGCGGAGCTGGTGGCCGACGGGTCCATCCATGTCTACGGTCCCATGCGCGGCCGCGCCCTGGCCGGCATCGGCGGCGACCAGACCGCGCGCATCTTCTGCCAGAGCCTGGAGGCCGAGCTGGTCTCCATCGCCGGGCTTTACCGCATCAGCGAGGACATGGAGAAATCCGTGGTCCGCAAAGCGGTCCAGATCTACCTCGACAACGGCTACCTCCACATCGAACCGATGGGCGGGACATGACGCTGCCGCAGGCTTCTTCCTCCACCTTCCTCAATCTCAACCCTTAATTCCGGGAGACGCCACTTGGCCAAGATCATCACGATGACCTCCGGCAAGGGCGGCGTTGGCAAGACGACTTCCAGCGCCGCGTTCGGAACAGGTCTTGCCATGCGCGGTTTCAAGACCTGCATCATCGACTTCGACGTGGGCCTGCGGAACCTCGACCTCATCATGGGGTGCGAGCGCCGCGTGGTGTTCGACTTCATCAACGTCATCAATGGTGAGGCACGGATCAACCAGGCCCTCATCAAGGACAAGCGGGTGGAGAACCTGTTCATCCTCCCCACCTCGCAGACGCGCGACAAGGACGCGCTGACGGTAGAAGGGGTTGGCCGGATTCTGGACGAACTCAAGAAGGAGTTCGACTACATCCTCTGCGACAGCCCGGCCGGAATCGAGAAGGGCGCGCTGATGGCGCTCTATTACGCCGACCATGCGATCATCGTCACCAACCCCGAAGTTTCTTCCGTGCGTGACAGTGACCGCATCCTGGGGGTTATCCAGGCCAAGTCGCGTCGCGCGGAAATGGGGCTGGAGCCTGTGCAGGAGCATCTGCTGCTGACCCGCTACGACACCGAGCGTGTGGAGCGGGGTGAGATGCTGAAGGTGGAGGATGTGCTGGAAATCCTGGCCATCCCGCTGCTGGGCGTGATCCCGGAGAGCCCCGCCGTGCTGAAGGCCAGCAACGTGGGCATGCCCGTCGTTCTGGACGACAAGTCCAGTGCCGGCACCGCCTACGCCGACGCGGTGTCCCGCTTCCTCGGCGAAAAGGTGGAGCACCGCTTCATGAAGCCGGAGAAGAAGGGCTTCTTCGACCGCCTGCTGCGGAGGTCTGCATGAGCCTGTTCGATTTCTTCAAGCGTAGCAAGGATGAGCCCGCGGCCGTCACGGCGCGCGACCGGCTTCAGATCGTGCTGGCCCATGAGCGGGCGGACCGGAACGCGCCGGACTTCCTGCCCCAGCTTCAGAAAGAGCTTCTTGAGGTGATCAAGAAGTATGTCGCCATCGAGGATGAGAAGGTGGCGGTGAAGCTGGAGCGGGAAAGCGGCTGCTCCATGCTGGAGGTGAATGTGGAGCTGCCCGCGCCTAAGAAGGGCGCTCCCCGTCAGGCTCCGGCCAAGGTCAACAAGCCGGCGACGGCGAGTTGATCTCCCTCATCGGGGAATGAGAGGGGACCTTCCCCATTCCGCCGGCCCTGTATGCATAGGGCTGTGCAGGCGGAATCGGGAAGGTCCCCTTTGCTTTTTAGCCCTTACTTCTTCGGCTGGAACACATGCTCCGGGCCGGGGAAGGCGCGGCTGCGGACGTCGGCGGTGTAGGCCCTCGCCGCCTCTTCGACCAGCGGCCCGAGCTCGGCATAGCGCTTCACGAATTTCGGCGTGAAGGCGCCGAACAGGCCGAGCAGGTCATCGCTCACCAGCACCTGCCCGTCGCAGGCGGCCGAGGCGCCGATGCCGATAGTGACGGCCGAAACGCTCTCGGTGATTTGGCGGGCCAGCGGTTCCACCACTCCCTCGATCACGATGCTGAAGGCTCCGGCCTCGGCGATGGCGCGGGCATCGCCGAGGATCTTGTGCTGCTCGGCATCCGAACGGCCGCGGGCGCGGTAGCCGCCCAGCGCATTCACCGCCTGCGGCGTCAGCCCCACATGACCCATGACCGGAATGCCGCGGCGGACCAGGAAATCGACCGTCTCCGCCATCTCCTCCCCGCCCTCCAGCTTCACGGCGGCGCAGCCGGTCTCGGCCAGCACGCGGGCGGCGGCACGGAAGGCCTGCTCCCTGCTTTCCTGATAGGTGGCCCAGGGAAGATCGACGACAACGCCGGCGCGGCTGGAGCCGCGCACCACGGCCGCGCCATGGGCGATCATCATGTCCAGCGTGACCGGCAGCGTGCTGTCCAGCCCATAGAGCACCATGCCCAGGCTGTCGCCGACCAGAAGCATGTCTACATGCTGGTCCAGCAGCCGGGCCATGGAAACGGTGTAGGCGGTCAGGATGGAAACCGGTTCCTTGCCCTTGCGGGCGGCGATCTCCGGCACGGTGATGCGCTTCACCTGCGCAGTGGCGGACATGGGAGCGATCCCTCTCAGCGTTCCGATGCGGCTGGCGCCGTTCTTGTGCAGCGCACATCCTTACACCAGAGCGCCGCCGGCATCCAGAGCAAGGGCCTGCTGGAAACGCAAACGGCGGGGCTCCGGGGAGCCCCGCCGCATTCCGTGAAAGCCGGTCAGACCCGGGCCGCGGTGCGGTGGGCGTGCGCATCCGCCGGCGGCTTGACGCCCCAGCCGAAATAGGCGGCCACGGCGGCCAGCGCCACATGCAGCCAGACATCGTTGCCGTGCAACGGGATCAGGCCGAAAGTGGTGTTCAGTGCCGGGATCAGACCCATGATCGCCAGGACGATGTAGATGACGGCAACCGCCCTTGCGTAGCCGCGCGCCCCGAACCAGGACCGTGACGCCGCAAGGCCCCAGACACCGAACAGGATATGAACCACATTGTGGATCCAGTTCACCGGGAACAGACCCAGCAATTGGCCATGGAAGCCTGTGACAACTACCTCATGCGCCGGGTCCGGCGGTGAGAGCAGCCCAGGGAAGAAACCCAGGATGCCCACCAACAGGAATACAATTCCGTAGAGCAGAGCGAACGTCTTCATCGGGGACATCTCCGCGAGAGTCGGGGGTTGGTCACCCCCAACTGCCGTTTCGTCGAAGTTGTTCCATTATTACAGTTCGTGGACTGCCTTTCGGCGGGCCGGCGTCAGGCGTCCGACTGGGCGGTGTCCTTGCCGGGCCGCTTCTTCATCTCCTCGGCCTTCGGACCCTCCGTCACGGACTGGTTCTGGTTCGGCTCGTTGCCGGTCTTACCACCTTCCAGATGACCGCTGCGAGCGGCCTTGCCGGGGCCGCCGGCTGTGTGCTTCTTGCCCTCGGTGTCGCCGGCTGCGGATTTGGTCATGCTGATTCTCCTCCGTGATACTGGAGGCAGACCAACAAAAAGGACGCCGCGGGCGTTCCCACGGCGTCCTTTCTTAGCGGCTCGGTGCGGGCGGCTGTCAGGCTGCCCGCAGCTCCGCCTTGGCGCGCTTGGACGCCATCGGCAGGATCGGGTTGGCGCTGTTCTCGTTGGACGAGCTGCGCACCCGCTTGGCGACCTTCTTGTAGGCGCCGGACTCGATCTGGCGGATGCGCTCCTTGGAGACGCCATACTGTTGCGCCAGTGTCTCCAGCGTCACCGGCTGGTCGGTCAGGTTGCGGCTCACGAAGATGTGCCGCTCCCGGTCGCCCAGATTGCCCAGGGCGTCCAGCATCAGGGCCTTGCGGGCCTCCAGCTCGCTACGCTCCGCCAGACGAAGCTCGACGCTCTCGGCCTCGTCGGCCAGCATGTCCATCGCCTCGGCATCGCCCTCCTCACCCACGGGGGTGTTGAGGGAGCTGACGGGCGTGGCGAAGCGGTGCTCCATCTCCCGCACCTCCTCCACGCTGGCGTCCAGTTCGGTCGCGACCTGTTCCGCCTCGGCGTCGGTCATGACGCGGTCCTGGAAGCCCAGGCGACGCTGTGTCTGACGCAGGTTGAAGAACAGGCGCTTCAGGGCGGCCGTGTTGCCGCCCTTGATCATGGACCAGTTGTGCAGCACGTAGGTCTGCACCTCCGCCCGGATCCACCACAGCGCATAGGTCGCCAGGCGGAAGCCCCGGTCGGGGTCGAACCGCTGGACCGACTTCACGAGACCGATATTGGCCTCGGAAATCAGATCGCCGACCGGCAGGCCGGAACGGGCGTACTTGCTTGCGATCTTCACGGCCAGACGCATGTGGCTCTTCACCAGCATGTCGAAGGCCTTACGGTCCTGCTTCTCGATCCAGGCGCGCGACAGCTGCTGCTCCTGTTCGGGCGTCAGCATCGGATACTTGTTCGCCTGGGCCGTGAAGGCCCGCAGAAGATCGATGGAATCGGAATAAGCTGACATGTCTTCTCCACTCCCATGGACGCGGTGTCGCGCGTTCCCGGCCCTCGGAGGCGCCAGGCGCGCGGATTTCGGACATCGCCGTTCTCTTTTTGGAACAGTTCTAATATGGGGATCAGGTGCCTGTGGCACAAGTCCCTTCAGTCCGTATGGTTTACAGTTCGGCGGCGGCCACGGGAATGACCGCCATCACAGGTTCGGGCTCACTGGCACCCCATTTCAAACAGGGCTTTGGTAAGCTCGTCATGCAGGTTCAGGCGCTCGGACACGTAGTCCACGTCCGAGCTGGCCGGTATGGCCGCGGCGGCGGACATGGCCTCATCCCACTGACCGGCGGCGAACTCGCCCCGGCCGATCAGGGTCGCGGCCTTCAACTCCTGCCGCTGATCGGGCGACAGTTCCGCAATGGCGTCGCGCAAGGCGTCGAACTCGCGCCGCTCGGCCGTCTGGCCCAACAGGCTAAGCGAATCCAGGTCGCTCGGATTGCGGTCGCCACGTTCGTCCGGCTGCTCGCCGAGTTCGATGTCGCGCAGACCGCCGACCAACCGGCGGTGCGCGTCCGCCGCTTGCCGAGCCAGATCCGCAATGCGGCGGACCTGATCGACCTCGATGCGACTGAACATGAAACAGCCCCTCTCCGTTGTCGTTCACGGAGAGGGCCAACAGAGGTTTGGAGCCGCAGTCACGCGGCAAATGTCATTTTTGGGAAGCAGGCTTATTTAGGCGCCGCCTCCTGGGCTTCCAAGGGGGAGCGCTGCACTTTTCTGGCATTGTCTTTTGGAGGGCGAGCCCCCTCTCAGACCACTTTGCGCAGCTCATCCAGGAAGCCGTCCATTTCCGCCCCCAGCCTGCTGGACTGCCGGTTCAGCTCCCCCGCAGCTCCCAGCACCTCGCCGGAAGCCGCCCCCGTGTCGCCCGCGGCCTGGGTAACGCCGCCGATCCGATGGGAGACTTCGGCGGTTCCGCGGGACGCCTCCTCCACATTACGGGCGATTTCAGCGGTGGCGGCCCCTTGTTCCTCCACCGCGGCGGCGATGGCGACGGTGATCTCGTTGACGCCGCCGATAACGCCCGAGATGTTTTCGATGGCGCTGACGGCTTCGCGGGTAGCGGACTGGATCGTGGCGACCTGGGCCTGAATATCCTCCGTAGCCCGCGCCGTCTGGCTGGCCAGCGCCTTGACCTCGCCCGCAACCACAGCGAAGCCCTTGCCGGCCTCTCCCGCCCGCGCTGCCTCGATCGTCGCGTTGAGGGCCAGGAGATTGGTCTGCGCCGCGATCTCCTGGATCAACCCGACCACCTGACCGATGCGGTCGGCGGCATCCGCCAGCACGTTGACACGGTCCCGGGTCTCCTGCGCGCGGATCACAGCCTGACCCGCGACGCTGGTCGACCGCGTCACCTGCCCGCTGATCTCACGGATGGAGGCTGAAAGCTGCTCCGCCGCGGCGGCCACGGTCTGGACGTTGGCCGATGCCTGTTCCGATGCGGCGGCCACGGCCACCGCCTGGTCGTTCGTTCCTTCGGCCGTGTCCCGCATGGTCCGGGCGGTGGTCTGAAGCTGGATGGCGCTTGCAGAAACGCTGGCGACCACCTGCCGGGCCGAACTCTCGAACGTATCGGCGATGCTGCGGAACTGCTCAACCTTGCTGTTCATCGCGCCGGTGCCGGCATTGATGGTGCGGCTGCCGTTCAGGAAGGTGCCCAGCATCCCCTTCTCCAGCACGCGCCTCGTGTAGACCTGCCGGCTGACGGCGCTGAGTGAGGCGCGGGCCTCGCGCACGAAGGCATCCGCCCGGTCGGCGACATCGTTGACCAGGTGCAGCAACTCCCCTGCCTCGCCCTGTTCGGTGATGCCGACGATCCGGGCTTCGTAGTCGCCCCGCTCCAACCGGCGCAGCACTGCCAGGGCGCGCCGCAGCTGCCCTGACAGCCGGTGCAGCAGCCAGACAGACGTCAGGGCCGCCGGGACGGCCAGCATGGCCGCTCCCGCCGCGATCTGCCCGAAGCCGGCGAACGCCGCAATGGCCGCAACGACACCGAGCGCCGCGCTGGCACTGGCCGCCAACTGGGCCTTAAAGAGAGAAGATGAAGCGGTCATAGCTCAGCCCCTTATCCTTCAGCATGCCCGTCAGCAGAGCCTGCCCAGCCTCCATCCCGTCCTTCTGCCGGGTATGCTTGCGCTCCTCCTCCAGCATCGCCTTGTAGAGCGGGGCGATGATTTCGCGGATCACGCGCGGATCGGCCGTACGCCGGTTGGAATGGTGGCCCAGCACCTTTCCGTCGGCATCGAAGCTGGGCGTCACATGGGCCAGCACCCAGTAGTGATCCCCGCCGGCCGCCCGGTTCAGGATATAGGCGAACATTTCCCGGCCCGATCCGATGGTGTCCCAGAGCAACCTGAAAATGCTGCGCGGCATGTGCGGATGACGGATCAGGTTATGGGGCTTGCCGATGGTATCCCGTTCCGACAGATCGGCAATGCGCAGAAAGATGCGGTTCGCATAGGCGATGCGTCCGCCCGTATCGGTCTTCGAAACAATGACCTCGTCGTCGCCGAACCGGCGCTCGATCCCCGTCAGGTGCAGTTCGTTCACCGCGTGCTTCCTCCCCTTTGGACAGCTTACGGCAGCAGCTTTCGCCAAACGATTTGGTTGGCGCATTGATGTGTATCAGTACCGATCCACATCGCCCGAAGGGATCGGCATTCCATTCGGTGGCTCGCCGAGCCTTCATGCATGCCGGGGAAAAGATTTCTAAACCTTTAACTGAATTTCATTAGAAGTTGCGCAACTATAGCCCCGCGGCAGGATGGTGCCGGACGGAATGGGAGGAAGAAATCAGGGGAGCGTGCTGCAAGCGGCAACCCGATCAGTCCAGCGGTATCTTGCCTCGCATCTTCTTGACCTGGGAGCGGCCGCTCTTGGCGTCCAGTCGGCGGTGCTTGCTGGCCAGCGTGGGACGGGTCGGACGGCGGGGGGCCTGACGCTCGGCGGCCTTGGCCAGGATGGCGACCAGGCGGACACGCGCATCTTCCCGGTTGCGTTCCTGGCTGCGGAAATTCTGGGCGGTGATGATCAGCACCCCGTCATCGGTCAGCCGCTTTCCCGCAACGCCGCGCACCCGCTCCTTCAGCCATTCGGGCAGCGAGGGCGAGTTGGCGACGTCCAGGCGGAGCTGCACCGCCGTCTCCACCTTGTTGACATTCTGCCCGCCCGGTCCGCCGGCCCGCAGGAAGCTCTCTTGCAGTTCGGATTCGTCCAGGCGGATATAGGGTGTGATCTGGAGCATGGGTCAGGCGGTGCGCGGTTGGAAATGCGCCAGGGCCGACGCGATAAGGCAACGATGGTTCATCAGGTCGTGATCAGCCTGATACCAAGGGGAGAAGCCCTGCGGAAACCCGAAATACCGAGCCCGCCGCAGGTCGGCATCTGCTGTTGCCGCCTTCTTGCCGTGCACGATCCCATCGATCCGCCGGGGCGGGATAGTGATGTCCCGGTCCAAGGCGTTCCGGCCCAGCCCCATGGGCTTCAGGAACTCCGTCCGGAGGATGTCACCCGGTTGCGGGCGCTCCGACCGGCCTGGATCAGTAAAGATCGATGATCTCGACACGGCTCGGCCCTCCCGATGTCCAGATGGAACAGGTTCACCACTGGTACCCGAAAATCCTGATCGCGAATACGGAGCTCGTATCACTTTGCTCCGTGCGGGGGCCGCTGGAGTGTGGTGGGGTGTTGTCTCGTGAGCGGGAGGGACCTCTCCCGCAGGGGGGCCAGGCTTCTGCCCGAACGGCATAGTGTCGTAAATCCGAGTTTCGAGCGTCGAAAGAACCGACCCGCACCCTAGCCGAACGCTAGGTATGGGCTGAACCCCAAGGCCGTGAGCCAAGCTCAGCCGATGCCACGCCGTTCCTGCACATCGCCATCGCGGCATTCCGCTATCGCATCCAGACGGCGCTGAACGATAACGGCACCCGGTATTAGCGTTACGGCCGCGGGCTGCCGCGCCCGCGCATTATTGCGCGGGCTTGGCGACGGCGGTCTTGGCCTTGCTACGCTCCTGCCAGCTTGCATGGGCCCAGGCGGGAAGGCCCAGGCTGGCGATGCCGGCCAGGGTGATCAGGGTCTTGGTGTCCTCGTCGAACGGGCCGGCATAGCCGTCCAGCGCCATCAGCGCATAAACCAGCACCAGATGGTAAGCATAGACCTGCAGCGAGTGCTGACCCAGGAAGACCAGCGGGCGAAGGCGGAACAGGCCGTTGAGGAACCGCCCGGCCACCTGGGCGGCCCGCACCGTGCTCTCCTGGCCCGACACGACCAGCCAGGTCACCAGCCAGGCCAGGGCGGTGAAGTTCACCAGGAACACGGCGCCGAATTCCGTCCGGTCGGAGAAGCGGCCAAAGCGTTCCGCAGGGGCGCCGCTGATCCAGCCATAGGTCAGGGCCAGCTTGTAGACCAGGAACACGCCCAACAGCGCCAGCGCCAGCTTGGCGAGGTCGGTGCGATGCGGGCCGAACCAGCGCTGCCAGTCCAACCGGCCCTGCACCTCGGCGGCGCCCAGCAGCATGCCGGTCACGAAGATGATCTGCCAGGCCAGCGGATTGAAATGGCCGCGCAGGGTGAAGCCGGGGAGGACCATGCGGACCAGATCCTCCATACCCTCCGTCAGCGGAAGATGCCAGCCGAGCTGAACCGCCAGCCAGAGCAGGGCGCTGCCCACCAACACTTCCTGGCCGCGCCCGGCGGCGATCAAGCGCAGCAGCAGCGGGGCGACCAGCAGGTAGACCATGTACTGGGGCAGGATGTCCATGTAGGCGGGCTGGTACAGCAGCATCAACGATGCCGCCGCATTGGCCGCCGGCTGCTCGAACAGCTCATGCATGAAGCGCCCCCAGATTTCCGGCGATCGGGGCAGGAGCACCGCCATGGTCAGGATCAGGAGCAGCAACCCGGCATGATACCAGTACAGCTCCCGCACACGGGCGGCCAGCTTGGCATCCATGTCGCCGATGCGACCCTTCTGCATCAGGCGCATATAGTAGAGGCCGATGATCGTGCCGGAAAGGAAGACGAACCCCTGCGCATCCTGCACAAAACCAAGCTCCGCATGGTTGGCCTTGGCGAGCAGCAGGCCGCCTGCAAAGGGCAGGTGGTTCAGCAGCATGAAGACCAGAAAATAACCACGAAAGCCATCAAGCAGTTCTAGCCTACGCATCTGGGTGCCACCTGTGCCGTTTCGAGTACGTGCCTGCTAACGCTTGAAATCAGGCAGACAGATGGCTGGAAAGTGTGGTAAATAGGAGATCGCTAACCTGATTTAGCTGCGCCGTGCCGATTCCTGGCCTTTTTGTCATCTGACAAATTTAGGACAGGTTGTGGCATAATTGTGCACTGGCCTTATGTAATCTTTTTCCCGGCGACTTTAGCGGGTGCGGATGTTATCCAGCGGAAGCAACCGGGAGAGCTGGATTCCATGCCGATCTGTCGCCATCCGCACCGCAGTCCGTTTGCACGTCCGTTTTCCAGTTCGGGGCTTCGGCTGGTCCTGGCGGCCCTCGCCGTGTCCGGAACTGTGGCGTTCGCCGGTTTGGCATCGGCTTGCACGGCGACTGCTCCACTCTCCATCCCGCCAAAGTTTCCGGCCGTGGCGACGGCCCTGGTCGATGACCGGGCACTGACCATCGTCGCCTTCGGTTCTTCCAGTACCGAAGGCATCGGAGCCAGCGGACCCGCAACAACCTATCCCGCCCGGCTGGAACAGGAATTGCTCCAGCGCCTTCCAGGCCATGAGGTGCGGGTAGTGAACAGCGGGATCGGCGGGGATACGGCGGCGCTGATGATGGCCCGGCTGGACCGGGACGTGCTTGCGCACAGGCCGGACCTGGTGGTCTGGCAATTGGGCACAAACGATGCCTTGCGCGGCGTGAAGCCGGAGGAGTTCCGGAAGCTGGCTCTTCAGGGCGTCGAGCAGATCCGAGGCATTGGGGCGGACATCCTGTTCATGGAACCGCAGCTGCTGTCCGGCCAGGGTCCGGAAAGCCTGTACAGCCGCTATATCGCGGAGGTGCGGGCATTGGGGGCGGAGTTGGGGATTCCAGTGCTGCTGCGCGCCAGCATCATGGCCGAGTGGGCCGAGCGCGGCGTGATTCCCGCCGGTCAGATGCTGAGCCACGACGGGCTGCACATGACCGATGCCAGCTATCGCTGCCTGGCCGAGGTGGTGGCGGATGCCATCGCGCCGGACGCTCCTCCGGCGTAAGCGCCAAGTCCCTGTTCAGATGCGGAACAGGGCGGAGATGCCGCCGAAGGCCACCAACAGGGTAGTCCCGATATAGAACCATTTGATTCCCCGATCCAGGCGCGCACGATCCAGCCGGTCCTTGCGCGCCTCCTCCGTTTCATCGTGCGATTGATCGGTCATGAGCACCAATCCCTTTGTCCCGGGTCGCAGATTCTTCAGTCGATCAGGGGCCGGGCCAATGGCATGCCTGGCCCGCATAATGAATGTCTCTCGTCCCCTTCCCCAATGTTCCTGCCGCTGTTCCAGTTCCAACAGGGAAATGCCGTACGCCGGTTAAAGGCAGCGGGAAGCGAAATGCCGCCGTACGCGCCACAGGGGTGAAGCTGATGGTGGATCGCCGAGGCGGAAATGCCTGATCTTGTTGAACATCCCTACGAGGCGGTTCCGGTCCCAAGACTGCCGGAAATTGCAGACGTCCGGGTCGTGCCTGTTCGCCTCGGGCGGAACATCGGGCAGGATGTCCTTCGCTCGCACAACGTGCGTGCGACTTGGGCCACCGACTCTCAGGTAAGCCTCAATCTGACATGAAGGGAATCAATGGCTGAGAAGGATCGTGGTGCCCAGGGACAGAATCGAACTGCCGACACGGGGATTTTCAATCCCCTGCTCTACCAACTGAGCTACCTGGGCACACCACGCTCGGACGATACGGACTGTATGAAATCGCCTCGTCTCCAGCCTCACCGGAAGCGTCGGCCGTGGCCGCGTCCCGTCGAGGACCCGCGATATAGACAATCTTCCGGGGCCTGTCCAGCGTCTGTTTAGCCCGGCGCGAATTTTTCCGGATCGGCCTCCTCCGCCTCGTCATCCTGCTCCACCGCCGGCACGCGGTAGACGCCGTTCAGCCAGCGGGCCAAGTCGACGTCGGCGCAGCGTTTGGAGCAGAAGGGCTTGGCTTCCGGTACCGGGGGCCGGCCGCAGACCGGGCAAGCAGCCGCCTTGCGGGATTTCGGGAATTCGATGGGATCGTTCGACATCTCGGAACGGGCGCTCGTATTTCGGGGCTTACAGAGTAGGAGCTTGCGGGGCCAGCAGGTCGGAGAGGGGCGGGCCGCGGCGCGACCGGGTCATCTCCACCAGCCCCAGTTTGGACATGCCATACACATGGGTGCCCGCGGGATCGTTGGAAACCGCATGGCTGAGCGCCAGGATCAACTGCTCCCGCTCATAGGCCTTGGCGAGATTGATGAAATCCACCACCACGATCCCGCCGATGTTGCGCAGGCGGAGCTGGCGGGCGATCTCCCGCACCGCTTCCAGATTGGTGGACAGCGGATTGCCGCGCTCCCCGCCGTTCACATCGATCACGGTCAGCGCCTCCGTCCGCTCGATCACGAGGGAGCCGCCATGGGAGAGAGGGGCGCGCCGGTCCAGCAGGGACTGGATCGCCCCCTCCACATCCCCCGTCTCGAACAAGGGCAGCTTGGCGATATGCAGGGTAATCCGGGCGGCCAGATCGGGTGCCCGCTCGGCGCACCAGCGCTTCAGGTCCAGCAGCGCTTCCGAGCCTTCCACCCGGATGGCGTCGAACCCCGCCCCGCCAAGTTCCACGCAGGCGCGCACCGGGGCCGCTGGCGGGACCAGCAGCTCCTGCGGAGCCTCCGCGCCGGCGAGAGCCGATTCGGCGGCCCTCCAATCGGCATAGAGCGCCTCCGCCTCCAGCGCCACGAGCCCGGGGTCGGCCTCCGCCGCATCGGCGCGCACGATCCAGCCGCCGCCGGGCGGCACGGCATCGCGCATGGCGGCAGCCAGTGCCGTACGCTGCGGCCCGGCGGCGAGGCGCTTTGAGAGATGCACCCCCTGCCCTTGCGGCAGATGCACCAGGAAGCGTCCCGGCAGCGAGATGTCCATGGTGAGGACGGCACCCTTGTCGCCATGGGCGTCCGCCTTGACCTGGACCACCACCTCCTGCCCGGTGCGCAGCATCTGGCCGATCCGCAGTTCCCGCCCCTTCTTCGGGGCCGGGCGCACATCGGCGGCGTTCAGCAGGGCCGGCAGCCGCTCGCCGATCTCCACGAACGCCGCCTCCAGCCCGGCCGCCAGCCGCACCACGCGCCCAAGCAGCACCGCGCCCATGCGGGCGGGCCGGTCGGTGCGGTCGATGTAGAGGTCGGTCAGCTCGCCGCCGGTCAGCACCGCCGCCCGCCGCAGCAGGCCCTTGCCGTCGACCAGCAGCTCCCGGTTCATGACGGTGCGCCGGCGTTGCGGAGCAGGGCCGCCAGCGGGTCGATGCCGGCGGCGCGCAGCAGCCCGCCGACCTCGTGCACCGGCAGGCCGACCACATTGGGGTGGGAGCCGATCAGCTCCCGCACGAAGAGTGCCGCCAAGCCCTGGATGCCGTAGCCGCCGGCCTTGCCGTTCCATTCGCCGCTGGCGAGATAGGCCTGGATCTCCTGCTCCGACAGGCGCTTGAAAACCACGGCCGTCTGGACGGTGCGGGTCCGTTCCCGCCCGTCCGGGCCGATGACGCAGACGCCGGTATGGACACGGTGGCGGCGGCCGGACAGCAGCTCCAGGCACATGCGGGCGGTGGCGGCATCCTCCGCCTTGGGCAGGATGCGGCGGCCGCAGGCCACCACCGTGTCGGCGGCCAGGATGACGGCGCCCGGATGGCGGGCGGCCACCACGGCCGCCTTCCCGCGCGCCAGCCGCAGGGCGTGGGGTGCCGGCAGCTCCCCCTTCCGCACCGATTCGTCGATGTCGGCGGGATCGACGACGTCGGGCTTCAGCCCGATCAGGGCAAGCAGGTCCCGACGCCGCGGGGACGAGGAGGCAAGCACCAGCTTCGGGCCGCCCGGCCCGGCTGCAACATCAGAAATCATCAGCCCTACGCTTACTTGAAGCGGAATATGATGCGTCCCTTGGTGAGGTCGTAGGGCGTCATCTCGACATTGACGCGGTCCCCTGCCAGCACCCGGATGCGGTTCTTGCGCATCTTACCACTGGTATGGGCCAGAACCTCATGGTCGTTATCGAGTTTCACACGGAACATCGCGTTGGGCAGCAGTTCGGCGACCGTGCCCGAAAACTCGATCAAATCCTCCTTCGCCATCTCTTTCTTATCGCCGCTGTGGATTTCGCAGCATTGGTGATTGAGAGGTTTTCGGTGGTCAAGACCTTTCCGCGTCCAAGTCCCCGGCCCTCTTCTCCTTCGCCTGGGCACGTCGCCGGAAGAGCACGCCTTGCGGGAAAAGCCTAGCGCGGAAGCTCCGCCCCGAACCGCTCCCCGATCCGGCGCAGCAGGGTGTCGCGCACCTGCCGGTAGGCATCCATCCGCACATCGCGGGAGCCCTCGACCACCGAGGGGTCGAAGGTGTGCCAGAACTCCACATCGCAGGCCATGGTGCGGGTCATCTCCACCGCCCGGTGCTGCGCCTCCGGCGAGAGGGAGATGACAAGGTCGAAGCTGGTGTCCTCCAGCATGTCGAAGGTCTTGCAGCGGTGCCGGCCGATATCAACCCCGATCTCGCTCATCACCGCCACGGCGAAGGGGTCCGGCTCCCCCTCCCGCACGCCGACGCTGTCGACATAGAGCTTCTGCCCCAGCAGATGCTTCAGCAGCCCCTCCGCCATGGGGGAGCGGATGGAATTGTGCGTGCAGGCGAAAAGTACGCTGGTGACGCTGGGCGGGTGGATATCGGCCATTCCCCGCCTCAGCCCCGGATATGCAGGACGCAGATCAGGGTGAACAGGCGGCGGGAGGTGTTGAGGTCCAGCTCGGCCTTTCCGGACAGCCGTTCCCGCAGCAGCTCCGACCCTTCGTTGTGGAGGCCGCGGCGGCCCATGTCGATGGCCTCGATCTGCGAGGGGGAGGCCGACTTGATGGCCTTGTAGTAACTGTCGCAGATCATGAAGTAATCGCGCACGATGGTGCGGAACGGCGAGAGAGGCAGGATGATGCGGGCCAGCTCCGAATCCTCCTCCGCCCGCACATCGAAGACCAGCCGGTTCTCCTCCACCGAGAGATAGAGCCGGTAGGGACCCGGCGTCGGCGGGTCCGTCAGGGCGAACCGGTTCTCCTCCATCAGGTCGAACAGGGCGACGGCCCGTTCATGCTCGACCTCGGGGGAACGGCGGACGACGTGCTTTTCCCTCAGCTCCACATGGGTGATGCGGTCCTTGGCGGCTGTCGTCACGGAAGCTCCCCCTGCGGATGGTCGGCCCTGCTATTCGGCTGCCCCGGCATCCAGGCGGATGGACACGGACAACGCATGGGCGTCCAACCCTTCCGCCCGCGCCAAGGATACGGCAGCAGGGCCGATCGCCGCCAGACTTGCCGCATCGCAGCCGACCAAAGTGGTACGCTTCATGAAATCCAGCACGTTCAGCCCGGAGGAGAAGCGGGCCGAACGGGCGGTGGGCAGCACATGGTTCGGCCCCGCCACATAGTCGCCGATGGCCTCCGGCGTGTGGCGGCCCAGGAAAATGGCGCCGGCATTGCGGATTTTCGCCGCCAGCGCGTCCGGATCGGCCACCGCCAGCTCCAGATGCTCCGGCGCTAGCCGGTCCACCAACGCCACCGATTCGGACAGGTCGCGCACCAGGATCACCGCCCCGTGGTCGCGCCAGCTCGGCCCCGCGATGTCGGTGCGCGGCAGCCTGGCGAGCTGGATTTCCACCGCCTGCTCGACCCGGGCCGCGAAGCCCTCGTCATCGGTGATCAGGATGGATTGGGCGCTGGCGTCATGCTCCGCTTGCGACAGCAGGTCGGCGGCGATCCAGGCCGGATCGTTCTGCCCGTCGGCCACCACCAGGATCTCCGAGGGACCGGCGATCATGTCGATGCCGACGGTACCGAAGACCTGGCGCTTGGCATTGGCCACATAGGCATTGCCGGGGCCGACGATCTTGTCCACCGGGGCGATGGAGTCCGTGCCGTAGGCCAGCGCCGCCACGGCCTGCGCGCCGCCGATGCGGTAGATCTCCTCCACCCCCGCGATCCGGGCGGCAGCGAGGACCAGCGGGTTCAGCTTGCCGTCCGGCGTCGGCACCACCATGGCGATGCGCGGCACGCCCGCCACCTTGGCCGGGATGGCGTTCATCAGGACGGAGCTGGGATAGGCCGCCGTGCCGCCGGGCACATAGATGCCGGCCGCCTGCACCGCGGTCCAGCGCGCGCCCAGGCGTACGCCGGCGGCATCGGTGTAGCTGGTGGCATCGGGGAGCTGGCGCGCATGGAAGTCGCGGATGCGGTCGGCCGCGAGATTCAGTGCTTCCATCGTCTCCGCCGAGCAGGCGGCGATGGCGGCATCCACCTCGGCCGCCGTGATGCGCAGGTTGGCGGCCGTCAGCTCCACCCGGTCCCAGCGCCTTGTATACTCGATCACTGCGCCATCGCCGCGGGCACGCACATCGGCCAGAACCGCGGACACGGCGGCGGTCACATCCTCCGCCGTTTCCCGCTTGGCATCCAGCAAGGCGCGGAAACCGGTTTCGAAGTCGGGGCTGCGGGTGGAAAGCTTAAGCGGCATTGGTGGCATCCCGGAAGCGGTCGACCCAGTTCTGGATTTCCGGATGGCGGGTCTTGAGGGCGGCGCGGTTGACGATCAGCCGGCTGGTGATGTCGGCGATATGCTCGATCTCGACCAGCCCGTTGGCCTTCAGCGTGGCGCCGGAGGAGACGAGGTCGACGATGCGCTGGCTGAGCCCCAGGGAGGGGGCCAGCTCCATGGCGCCGTTCAGCTTGATGCATTCCGCCTGAACGCCGCGGGCGGCGAAGTGGCGCTTCGTGATCTCTGGATATTTCGTCGCCACGCGCACATGGGACCAGCGGGACGGATCGTCCTTCGCCACCATCTCCACCGGCTCCGCCACGGCGATGCGGCAGCGGCCGATGCCGAGGTCCAGCGGGGCGTAGATTTCCGGATAGTCGAATTCCATCAGCACATCGTTGCCGCAGACGCCGAGTTGCGCCGCCCCGAAGGCGACGAAGGTGGCCACGTCGAAGCTGCGCACCCGGATGATCTGCACGAAGGGCAGGTTGGTGCCGAAGCTGAGGGCCCGGGACTTCGGATCGTCGAAGGCCGGTTCCGGCTCGATCCCGACGCGATGGAGCAGCGGCCGGACCTCATCCAGGATGCGGCCCTTCGGCAGGGCCAGGACGAGAGGATCGTTGGCGGGCGGCGGCAGCGTCACGGGACAGGGCTCCGGCAGCAGGCGAAAAACCCATTAATTGGCACGGGATGCCCGGTGCGTCCACCCGCTGGCGCGGAAAGGCTGGGGTGCGTGAGGGATGGCGGGCGCAGCCGGCGTGGCGCCACGCCCATTCACCCTTCGACAAGCTCAGGGTGAGGCTATGCTTGAAGTCCTGTCCAATATTCCTGATCCATCAATGAGGGCCGACTGGAGCTTTAACCCTCACCCTGAGCCTGTCGAAGGGCGAGGGTTAAGGCGGGACGCCTTCTCCGTCACCATGGGCGAAGACCAGGGGATCAAGTTTCCCGGTTTCCGCCACGCCGCTTCACCCTAGCCGCCTTCGGCGTCTGCCTGCGGCAACGACAAGCTCAGGGTTGAGGAGGGGTGGCTCCCACCTTCCCTACTCCGCCGCGTCCACGCCCTCATGGCAGGGGCGGAGTTCCGTGGGCCAGGGTTCGCCCACATCCTCCAGCCGGCAATCAAGCGAGCCGACCGTGAGGCGGATGCTGGCGCCGCCGGCGAAATACAGCAGCACCGCATTCTCCGCCGCCTCGACCGCCAGCAGGTTCAGCATCTGCGCACGGTCCTTCAGGTCCAGCCCGCGGACGGAGACCCGGTCCACCCGGTCGAAGCGCACCGCGCAGTTGGTGCGCTCATAGGGCAGGTCCACGTCGGGGGTGGGGCCGTCCGCTTCGGCCCGCTTCCCTTCCCATTTGAAGCGGTTGGCGATCATGACGAAACTGCGCTCCCCGGCCAGCCAAGCCAGATCGCAGATGGGAATGATGCTGTCCTGCAGCATGGCGGAGACGACCTTCAGGTCCTCCGCATCGCGCGCACGCAGCTTGAGACCGCCCGACATGCCGATATGCCCCTGTTGTCCGGAAAGAACCCCGAGGGCTGATACTTAGGAAGTCTCCCGCAGACGTTCCATATCCGCGCCGCAGGCGGACAGCTTCTGCTCGATCCGTTCATAGCCGCGGTCGAGGTGGTAGATGCGGTTGACCACCGTTTCCCCTTCCGCGGCCAACCCGGCCAGGACAAGGGAGACGGAGGCGCGGAGGTCGGTCGCCATCACGGGAGCCCCGGTCAGCTTCGGCACGCCGCGCACCAGGGCGGAGGAGCCGTGGACGGTGATGTTCGCCCCCATGCGCATCAACTCCGGCACATGCATGAAGCGATTCTCGAAGATCGTCTCCGTGATCATGGAAGCACCCTGGGCCACGCACATCAGGCTCATCATCTGGGCCTGGAGGTCGGTGGGGAAGCCGGGGAACGGCTCCGTCATCACATCCACCCCGTGCAGCGCGCCATTGGCCCTGCGGACGCGGAAACCCTGCTCCGTCTCCTGGAACACCACTTCCGCCGGGACCAGCGCCGTGGCCACGGCCCGGATATGATCCAGCTTGCCGCCCAGCAAATGCAGGTCGCCGCCGGTGATGGCGGCCGCCATGGCATAGGTGCCGGCCTCGATCCGGTCGCCCACGACCTCATGGGTGGCGGCATGCAGCCGGTCCACGCCGGTGATGCGGATACGGTCGGTGCCCGCCCCCTCGATCACGGCACCCATCGCGATGAGGCACTTGGCGAGATCGCCGATTTCCGGCTCCCGCGCGGCATTGACAAGCGTGGTCTGGCCCTTCGCCAGGCAGGCGGCCATCATCAGGTTCTCGGTCGCTCCGACGGAGACCTGCGGGAACACGAACTCCGCCCCGGTCAGCCCGCCGGCCGGGGCCTTGGCCAGGACATAGCCGCCCTCGATCTCGATCTGGGCGCCCATGGCCTGCAGGCCCTTGATGTGCAGGTCGACCGGGCGCGGGCCGATGGCGCAGCCGCCGGGCAGGCTGACCTTGGCCTGGCCGAAGCGGGCCACCAGCGGGCCGAGCACCAGAACGCTGGCGCGCATCTTGCGCACCAGATCGTAGGGCGCCTCCAGGCTGGTGATGCTGCCGGCATTCAGCTCGATGGTGCGGCCCTGGCTGCCCGCTCCCTCATCCCCGTTCAGGCGGATGTCCACCCCGTGCTGCGCCAGCAGGTTCGCCATGGTGGAGATGTCGGCGAGATGCGGCAGGTTGGTCAGCGTCAGCGTCTCGTCCGACAGCAGGCAGGCGGCCAGCAGCGGCAGCGCCGCGTTCTTGGCGCCGCTGATCTGGATATCACCGATGAGCGGACGGCCGCCGCGGATACGAAGCTTGTCCATGGGGAGGGTTTTCTTCTGGCAGGAGGGACCGGCAGGGTCGCGACGGATTTTGGCCCCGTTATGGTCAACAAGCGGTTACCGCGTGGCGGATCGCATAGGATTTCCGGGCGTTCAGAGCCGCGGCAGGGTCACGCCGCGCTGCTTCATGTACTTGCCCGCCCGGTCGGCATAGCTGACGTCGCACACCGGGTCGCCCTTCAGGAACAGGAACTGGCACAGCCCCTCATTCGCATAGACCTTGGCCGGCAGCGGGGTGGTGTTGGAGATTTCCAAGGTGACATGCCCCTCCCACTCCGGTTCCAGCGGCGTCACATTCACGATCAGGCCGCAGCGGGCATAGGTGGATTTGCCAAGGCAGATCACCAGCACGTCGCGCGGCACGCGGAAATATTCCACCGTCCGGGCCAGGGCGAAGCTGTTGGGCGGGATGATGCAGACGTCGGTGTTGCGGTCGACGAAGCTGGTGGCGTCGAACTGCTTGGGATCGACCACGGCGTTGTCGACATTGGTGAAGATCTTGAACTCCGGCGCGACGCGGGCGTCGTAGCCGTAGGAGGACAGGCCGTAGCTGATCACCCCTTCCCGCTTCTGCGCCTCCACGAAGGGCTCGATCATGCCCTTGGTCTGGGCCATCTCGCGGATCCAGCTATCGGGCATGATCGCCATGGGTCGGGTCCTTTTGGATGAAATCGTGAGGAAGAGCAGAGATGGGTTCTAGCCCGCCCGCGTGATGCGCTCAAGATGCGTGGCAGCCGTGCGGGCATGGCGCGCGCCGCTCACTCCTCCCCCTCCTCCCGCGCGCGTCCCTGCTCCTTGCGCTTGCGCAGGTTCTCGCGCAGGGCCTGTGCCAGACGTTCCTTGCGCTCGTCCTTCTTGGCCGGGGGGGATTTGGCGGACGTCTTGCCGCTCGGATCGGTCGCCATGGATGATGGTATCGAATGTGGTGGATGGGGCTGGGCCGGATTCACCGTCCTTTCCGGCCCCTCCGTCAAGCCTTCACAAAATCCGTCATCGCCGTGAAGGTTAATGCTTGCATCCCCATCCAGGCTGTGGCACATAGCGCGCCACTTCGGGACGGCGCTCCGGCGCTTACCACCGGATCAGATGCTGCGGTAGCTCAGTGGTAGAGCACTCCCTTGGTAAGGGAGAGGTCGAGAGTTCAATCCTCTCTCGCAGCACCATCCGGACCCGACCGAAAAACGGCCGCCTGGGACTGCCCGGCGGCCGTTTTCGTTTGCCACTCAGATGCCGTGATCGGCGACCATCAGGATCTGGTCCCGCAGGCCGGTGTCGTACAGGCTGCCCTCGCGGGTCAGGATGAAGCCGATGGGATACTGGCTGCGGATCAGGCCCTTGCGCTCCAGCGCCACCCAGGGGGACGGGTTGCGCAGGCCGGTGGCGTCCTGGCTGGCGACAATCCAGGGGCCGAGATGGAAATGGCTGCCGTGCGACCAGGGCAGTTCCATCACCGCGATCTCCCCATCGCCGATCGGCTGCCCCACCCCCTCGAGCTCCGACAGGGCCTGGAAGATGGTCAGGGTCTTGAGCTGAAGGGCGTTGAGGTTCAGCGGGTTCTTGCGGGCGCTCATCACTTTTCCTGGATCGGTTGCATGCAGGCCGGGGGCCTGCGGCGGGGCTGTCCGCGGTTTCTGCGCATGGCGGCCCGGCCCGTCAAGCGGAATGCCCCGGGACCCACTTGCGCCGGCCGACGGGACAGGCATGTTAGGGCGCTGTCCTTCCCTGCCCCGCAAACGGATGTTCCGCCATGGCGTTCCGTGAATCCCGTGCTTCCGGCCGCCCGGCCATCGCCCTCCTGCTCCTGGCCCTGCTGATGCCGGGCCTGCCGCCCTCCCCGGCGCTGGCCGACATGGCGGCAGGCAGGGAGGCGTTCCGGGCCGGCGACCTGCCCGCCGCCTACCGCCATTTCCTGGAGGAGGCGGAGGCCGGGCGGGTCGAGGCGCAGTTCCTGGTGGGGCAGATGCTGGCCAACGGCCAGGGGATGGACCGCGACATCCCCAACGCGCTGGACTGGCTGGAGCAGGCGGCAGCCGGCGGCCATACGAGCGCGCAGATGATGGCCGGCACCATCTATGCCTTCGGGGACGGCGTCCCTGCCGATTACGAGCGCGCTCTGCTTCTTCTCACCCCCGCGGCCGAGGCCGGGGACTCGCTGGCCCAGAACAATCTGGCGGTTCTGACCTTCTACGGGCTCGGCACCCCGGCCGATCCGGTCCAGGCCCTGGCCTGGGCGATCCGGGCGGAACGGAAGGGGCTGATCCAGGCCATCAACTTCCGGCAGGAAATCGAGAAAAGCGTTTCTCCCGACCAGAAGCGGGCGGCCATGGAACTGGCATCCAAGCCGCTGGCGGGCAGCAACGCCGCGCCAGCCGCCACAACGGCAGCCACCAGCACTGAGACGCCCGCACCCGCCCCATCCGCCGGGGCTCCGGCCGTTCCCGCGGAAGCGCGGGTCCCCTCCTCCGTCCAGGCGGAAGCGCTGGAGCCGATGCCGGCAACTCCGGAGCCGGAGCCCGAGCCGGCTCCTCCCCCGGTCCAGTCGGCGGCGGAGGAACCCGCGGCACCGGCGACACCCCGGCCGGAGCCGCCGCCCGGCCCTGCGGTACAGAGCGGGGATGGCGCATGGTCTGTGCAGGTCGCCGCATTGCCGACCGCGGAGGAAGCCAAGCGCCAATGGGCCGCCATCTCCCGCCGCCAGTCCGCGCTTCTGGACGGGCAGCCGATGGAAACGGTCACGGCGGAGCTGGGCGAGCGCGGCACGTTCCACCGCATCCTGGTCGGGCGCTTCGCCGGTTCCGGGGCGGCGCAGGAATTCTGCAACCGGTTGAAGGAAGCAGGGCAGGACTGCCTGATCCGCAAGCGGTAAACCGGGCGCCGGCCTTGCCCGCCGCCGCCGCCCCGCTTACGTGACAAGTCCTGGCCCCGCGACCCGGAGCATCAGCCTTGGCCGAAACGACCACCCCGATCACCCTGCCCGCCGCCCCGCCCCCCGATCTGCCGGAGGGTGTTCGCGTCGCCGCCCTGCCCGGCACCGGCGTGCTGCGGGTTGCGGGTGAGGACCGGATCGCCTTCCTTCAAGGGCTGGTCAGCAACGACGTGTCCGCCGTGGCGGAGGATCGGGCGGTCTGGTCCGCCTTTCTGACGCCGCAGGGCAAGTATCTGCACGACTTCTTCATTGCCGCGCAGGCCGATGCCCTGCTGATCCTGTGCGAGGCGGAGCGGCGGGGGGATCTTTTCCGACGTCTGCGCATGTACAGGCTGCGCAGCAAGGTGGAACTGGCCGATGTGACGGAGCAGTACGGCGCAGCACTCGCCTTCGGCACCGGGGCCGCAGCGGCTTTCGGTCTGCCGGCGGCCCCGGGCGCAGCTGCCGCCGCCGCGGATGGCATCGCCTTCGTCGATCCCCGGCGGGCGGAGCTGGGCGTGCGGATCGTTCTGCCGCGCGGTTCCATGACCGGCCTGCTGGATGCGTATTCCGATGGCTCGCTGGCGGAGTGGGACCGCATCCGCCTTGCCCTGGGCGTGCCGGACGGCAGCCGCGATCTGGTGCCGGAGAAGTCGATCCTGCTGGAAAGCGGGTTCGATGAGCTGCAAGGCGTGTCCTGGACCAAGGGCTGCTACATGGGGCAGGAGCTAACTGCTCGTACCAAATACCGCGGGCTGGTGAAAAAGCGGCTGATGCCCGTTCTCATCGAAGGCCCCCTGCCCCCGCCGGGCACGCAGATCCTGGCCGATGGCAAGGATGCAGGCGAGATGCGCAGCGGCATTGAGGGGCTGGGGCTCGCCCTCGTCCGGCTCGATGCCGCAGCCGGGTCGCACCCGCTGGAAGCCGCCGGAACCCGATTGCAGCCTCTGAAGCCCGCCTGGGCAGGGTTCTGAGCCACAGGCTCCGTGACAAGCGTGTAGATACCTCGTTCGGGCGCACCAAATGGGTGAAGCCCGCCCCCACCTTTGATAGGCTGCGCTGTCCGGGACGGCCCCGGCGGTGGATGGGGGAGAAGCGGTATGGTCGGGGGCAAGGCATCGCCGCTCGCGTCTTTGCGTGGTCAGGGCACGGCGATCACCGTGACGGCATTGCTTCTGGGCGGCTCCCTGCTGGGGGGATCGGCGTTCCATCTGCTCAGCTCCGGATCGGCCCGGCCCGGCATCGCCGGCAGTCCAGCCGAGGTGATGGCGAAGGCCGTGGCGCTGGATGAGGTGCATGCCAGCCTGGGCCATGGCGGGCTGTTGCAGAACCTGTCCCTCTATGCCGAGACCTCGGCCGCGACGGCGCGGGAGGCCATGACCGCCGACCTGGACGCCGCGGCCAAGTCCCTGGACGGCTACAAGCGGCAGCCGCTGTCCCAGACCGAGGCGGCCCTGGCCCGCGATCTGGACCGCATGCTGGACACCTACCGCCGCATCCTGGCGGAGCGGATGGACCCCGGCCTTCTGGCCGGTCCCGCGGGACTGACCCTGCTCGCCCAGCATGCGGCCCTCACCGACCGCATCACCCGGCTGAACCATGAACAGGCCCTTGCCGGGCAGGATAATCTCGCCCGCGCGGCCGAACGTGGCCTCTGGCTCAGCCTTGCGGCGGCGCTGTCGCTGGCGGCCGGGCTGGGCGCCATGCTGTGGCTGCTACGGGTACAAATTCTTTCGCCGATGCGCAGCCTGTCCGCCAGCGTCGCCGACGCCGCCAGGGCCGACTGGCGGACGCCGGTATATGGCGTCGGGCGGCAGGACGAGCTGGGTGAACTGGCCCGCATCGTGGATGAGTTCCGCGCCCAGGCCGCCGCCATCCCCGACATATCCCTGGCCGGCGAGGAGGGCCGTCTCCGCTTCCGCTTCGAAGGCAAACAGGCCGACCTGTTCTCCGCCCTGACCGCCCGCCTGCAGGAAGCGGGAGACGCGCTTACCCAGCGGGGAACGGAGCTGGCCGGCATGACGGCGGCGGTGCGCCGCGACCTGACCGGCACCGTGGCCGAGGTGAAGGACCTCTGCGCCGAAACCGTCCGGGCGAGCGGCGAGAGCAATGCCAGGATCGTGAAGTCCAGCGACCTGCTGGCCCATGCCGCAGCCCAGGTCCAGGCCTTCGACGCACGCGGCAGGAGCGGCGGGCTGGATGGGCTGGTCGCCACCCTCACCTCCCACACGCAGGAGGTGGCGGAGCTGCTCGCCGATGCGGGCCATCGGATTTCTCACACGCTCCGCGCCATCTCCGGGACCGAGGGGGAGATGCGGGAGGCCACCAGCACCGCCCGCGATGCGGCCAAGGGGCTGGCGGACGCCATGGCCGACACGCAGGAGCGGCTGTTCGGCGCGGTCAAGCTGCTGAAATCCTCCGGCGACCTGCTATCCACCACGGCCAGCGATGCCGGCGAGCGGCTGGCCCGCGTCGCCGACTCCGTCGATGCCGGGGAGAAGGCGCTGGTCGCCGCCCTGGGGCAGGCCACCACCACCCTGGACGAGGTGACCCGCGCCGCCTCCGACCGGCTGGAGGATGCGGCCGCCCACATGTCCCGCTCCGCCGACCTTCTGGAAAACCAGGCCATCGGCGTCGGCGGGCAGCTTCACGGCGCGTTGGACGAGCTGCGCGAGGCCGGCGGGCTGCTGCGCCAGACGACGGAAACCCAGACGAACCGGCTGGACCCGCTGGCCGGCCAGTTGGAGCGGCTGGAATCCGGCCTGTCCACCATCGTCGCCGATGTGGGGCTGCGCGCGGGCGAGATCGGCCGCACGCTGGAGGATTTCCAGCTTCTGGGCGCATCCTTCCAGGCGGAGCTGGACCGGCTGCGCATCGAGCCGGAAACCCGCGCCGCGGCGGAAAGCATGCTGATGCGCATGACCGAGACCGCGGACCTGCTGTCAAACCAGGTGGAGATCGTCGAGGATTCGGCGAAGCGCCTGGCGCAGAGCCTGGCGGGCGGGGTGGACGAGGCCACGGCCAGCCTGCGCGACGCCACCCGCGAGCTGCATGCGGAGAGCCGTTCCCTGGCCGCAGACGCGGCGACCGCCACCGCCGCCCTGACACGCGCCGCCGCCCGGCAGGACGAAATGCTGGAGACCATGGCCGGGCATGCCTCCCTCGCCTCCGACCTGCGGGCCGGGCTTGAGCAGGCCGGCGATTTGAGCGGGGCGCTGGGCGCCGCCACCGACGCGGTCCAGGCCCTGGCCAGCACGGCCGATCATTCCGGCCGCGAGGAGCTGGCGGAAATGGCGGCCCTGATCCGCGGCCTGCAGGAGCGGGTGGACGGGCTGGACCGGCTGGCGGATGGGCTGACCGCGGCGGCGGAGACCGTGCGGGCGCTGATGGAGGCGCATGATCTGGAGCGGGCCGGCGACACGCAGGAGCATCAGGCCTTGATCGCCCTGGCCGCCGACCTCAAGGACCGGCTGGCCAACGTCGGCCGGCTCGAGGCGGAGCTGACCGAGGCGACCAGGGCGGTGCGCGGGCTGGGCGAGCGCGAGACGGAATCCCATCAGGCCCTGTCCGGCCTGACCCGCGCCCTGGATAGCCGCCTCGCCGGGATCGACGGGTTGTCGGGCCAGCTCACGCTTGCCATCAATGCGCTGATGGCGGCGGCGGACCGGAACAACGCCAACACGGCCGCTTCGGCAAATGCCAGCAAGGAGCTGGGCCTGAAGCTCGCCCAGGTGGCAGAGCAGCTCCGCGCGACGGCAACAGGTCTGGCGGCCGGCTAAGTCGCCGTGCAGAGCTCCGGCAGCTCGTCGATGTCACGATGATGTCCCGTCCGACGGCGGGACAAATTGCGGGTCCTTCTGTTCTTGGTTCCGAACATGCGGCGATTGCTGCATGCCTTGAGCCACCAAGAGGAACAGCACGATGCGCAAGAACCTGATTGCTGCCGTGTCTTCCATCGGCCTGCTGGTGACCGGCGCTGCCTATGCCCAGGAGGCCTCCCCCACCGCGCCGCCCGCCGCCGGGCAGAGCGAGCCGGCGATCACCCAGCCGGGCATGACCGAGCCGAGCGCCACGCAGGATATGGCTGGCACCGCATCGGTCGATGCCACCTCGGCCGATAACCTGCTGGGTCGTACTGTCGTCGGCTCCGATGGTGAGGAGCTGGGCGAGGTTGAAGATGTGATCCTGAACGCCAGCACGGGCGATGTGGAGCAGCTGGTGATTTCCAGCGGCGGCATACTCGGCATCGGCGGGAAGAGCATCGCCGTGGACTTCGCCGACGCCACTTTCGATCAGGAGCAGGAGCAGGTGCGCCTGTCGAACCTGACCTCCGCCCAGGTCGAGGAGATGCCTGACTTCGAGTATCAGGACAGCACCGTTTCCCTGGGCCGCGGCAATGCCGACTCGGTCGGCGGCACGCAGACCGAGCCCATGGAGGCCGCTCCGGCGGAGAAGCCGGAACAGGGTCAGTAAAGCGTTCTACTCTCTCTCTGAAGCCTGAAGAACTTGCCTCCGGACCATACGGTCCGGGGGCTTTTCTTTTGGGCTTTGCGCAGTCCCACGGCCGGTGGTCCGTCCGTGGGATTTCAGACGCTCAGCACCGCCAGGGGGCGGCCCGGCTTACGCCTCGCTGGCCGCCTGCTCGCCCAGGATGGCGGCCTGGGCGGCGGCCAGCCGGGCGATCGGCACGCGGTAGGGGGAGCAGGAGACGTAGTCCAGCCCCACCTTCTCACAGAAGTAGATGGAGGACGGGTCGCCGCCATGCTCGCCGCAGATGCCGAGCTTGATGTCGGCGCGGGTCTTGCGCCCACGCTCCGCGGCGATGCTGACCAGTTCGCCCACACCCTCGGTGTCCAGGGTCACGAACGGGTCGTGCTCCAGGATGCCGGCCCGCTGATAGTCGGGCAGGAAGGCGCCGGCATCGTCGCGGCTGATGCCGAAGGTGGTCTGGGTCAGGTCGTTGGTGCCGAAGCTGAAGAACTGCGCCGTTTCCGCGATCTTGGCGGCCTGGAGGGCGGCGCGCGGCAGCTCGATCATGGTGCCGACCAGATAGTCGATCTTGCGGCCGGAAGACTGCATCACCTCGGCCCCGACGCGGTCGATCACGGCCTTGAGGATGTCCAGCTCCTTCTTGGTGCCGACCAGCGGGATCATGATCTCGGGGATCACGGTCTCGCCCGTCTCCTTGAAGACCTCCACCGCCGCCTCGAAGATGGAGCGGGCCTGCATCTCGTAGATCTCCGGATAGGAGATGCCGAGGCGGCAGCCGCGGTGGCCGAGCATGGGGTTCGCCTCATGCAACTGCACCGCCCGGTGCTGCACCTTGGCGAGGTCGGTGCCGGCGCCCTCCGCCACTTCCCGCATCTCCTCCTCGCTGTTGGGCAGGAACTCGTGCAGCGGCGGGTCCAGAAGGCGGATGGTGACCGGCAGGCCCTTCATGATCTTGAACAGCTCGACAAAGTCGTTCCGCTGCATCGGCGCGATCTTCGCCAGGGCGGCGCGGCGGCCGCCCTCGCTGTCGGCCAGGATCATCTCCCGCACGGCGACAATGCGCTCGGCGTCGAAGAACATGTGCTCGGTGCGGCAGAGGCCGATGCCCTCCGCCCCGAACTTGCGGGCGGTGCGGCTGTCCAGCGGCGTTTCCGCATTGGTGCGCACCTTCATGCGACGGTAGGTGTCGGCCCAGCCCATCAGGGTGGCGAAGTCGCCGGTCAGCTCCGGCTGGATCGTCGGCACCTCGCCCAGCATCACCTCGCCGGTGGAGCCGTCGATGGTGACCGTGTCGCCGACCCGGATCTGCACGTCGCGCACGGACATGACGCCGGTCTTGTAGTCGATGCGCAGCTCACCCGCACCGGCGACGCAGGCGCGGCCCATGCCGCGGGCCACCACGGCCGCGTGGCTGGTCATGCCGCCGCGGGTGGTCAGGATGCCGCGGGCGGCATGCATGCCGTGGATGTCCTCCGGCGAGGTCTCGATGCGGCAGAGGATCACCGCCTCGCCCAGCTCCGACAGGCGCTCGGCCTCGTCGGCGGAGAAGACCACCTTGCCGCTGGCGGCACCCGGGCTGGCCGGCAGGCCCTTGGCGATGATCTGCTTGCGGGCCTTGGGGTCGAGCGTGGGGTGCAGGAGCTGGTCGAGCGACTTCGGCTCCACCCGCAGCACGCCGGTCTTCTGGTCGATCAGCCCTTCCTGCGCCATGTCCACGGCGATCTTCAGCGCGGCGGCGGCAGTGCGCTTGCCGGTGCGCGTCTGCAGCATGTAGAGCTTGCCCTGCTGCACCGTGAACTCGATGTCCTGCATGTCGCGGTAGTGCGTCTCCAGCCGCTCGCGCACGGCGGCGAGCTGCTGGTACACCTCCGGCATGCTCTCCTCCATGGCCGGGAGGGTGGAGCCGTTCTCCTCCTTGCCGGCGATGGTCAGGTGCTGCGGCGTGCGGATGCCGGCCACCACGTCCTCGCCCTGGGCGTTGATGAGGTACTCGCCATAGAAGCGGTTCTCACCCGTGGACGGGTTGCGGGTGAAGGCGACGCCGGTGGCGCAGTCGTCGCCCATGTTGCCGAACACCATGGCCTGGACGTTCACGGCGGTGCCCCAGGCGGCCGGGATGTCGTGCAGGCGGCGGTAGGTGATGGCGCGCTGGTTCATCCAGGAGCCGAACACGGCGCCGATGGCGCCCCAGAGCTGCTCCGCCGGCTCCTGCGGGAAGGGCTTGCCCAGCTCCTTCTCCACCACCTCCTTGTAGCCGGTGATGACGACCTGCCAGTCGGCGGCTTTCAGCTCGGTATCCAGGTCGAAGCCGCGGTCGCGCTTCACCTGCTCCAGCACCTCTTCGAAATGGTGGTGGTCGACGCCCAGCACGACGTTGCCGAACATCTGGATGAAGCGGCGGTAGCTGTCATAGGCGAAGCGCGGGTCGCCGGAACGCCGGGCGAGCCCCTGCACGGTGACGTCGTTCAGGCCCAGATTCAGGACGGTGTCCATCATGCCCGGCATGGAGGCGCGGGCGCCGGAGCGGACGGAGACCAGCAGCGGGTTCTCCGGGTCGCCGAAGCGCATGCCGACGATCCGCTCGATCGTCTCCAGCGCCTCGCGCACCTGCCCGTCCAGCTCGCCCGGATAGGACTTCCCATTGTCATAGAAGTAGGTGCAGACCTCGGTCGTGATCGTGAAACCCGGAGGCACGGGCAGGCCGAGATTGCTCATCTCCGCCAGATTGGCGCCCTTGCCGCCCAACAGGTTCTTCATGTCGGCCCGGCCTTCGGCCTTGCCCTCACCGAAGCTGTAGACCCACTTGTTCATGATTTCCGGTCCCGTCTTGTGGTGGGTGCGAATGTTGCTTGGCGCCCGCACCTGACGCCAGCGGTGAAACACGAAAAAGGGGCATCCGGCCCCTGAATTGTTGTCGCAGGGAGCGTAACGCGAAACGCCGCGATCCGGCCCCTGCTCAAACGGCGTGTGAACGAATGAAACGCAATGCAACACTTTCCGGGATGCGCTGCACATAATGGTGCGCTGATATGCCCGGCTCCCCGGTCCCGGTGTTTGCCGGGATGGCGGAGAGGAGCAGCGGAAAGTGAGCCCTCTCCCCTGCGGGGAGAGGATGGGGAGAGGGGGTCTTGCCGCCTTCCCGGACACCCCCGCGAAGAACCGCCTCCTCTCCCGCTTGGCATCCGCCTCGCCGCCCTCTCCCCGCTGGGGCGAGGGCTTGGCACCGCGCAAGGTGGCGGAGCGGCGGCCGCCCCGGTAGTGGAAGTAGCGCCACAGGCGGCTGGCGCCGTAACTCCGCTACATCCCCGCCCGGCCCCCCGCCGCATCTCCGCGGCCGGGGCTGGGCGGAACGGGGTCATGGATCAGCCTTCGATCCGGGAGAAGTCGGCGACGCTGTTCAGCGTGTCGCGGATGGTGGAGAGCAGGCGCAGACGATTGGCGCGCAGATCGGCATCATCCACATTCACCGTGACCTTGTCGAAGAAGGCATCCACCGGTGCGCGAAGGCCGGACAGCAGCCGCATGGCCCCGGTGAAATCCTCCGCCGCCAGCAGCGGCTCCAACTCCGCCGCGGCGTCGTTCAGCGCCCCGAACAGCGCCTGCTCCTCCGGCTGGCCCTGGGCCAGCAGCATCGGGTCGGCCTTCTGCTGCCCATAGCTCCGGCCGTCCTTCTTCTCCTCGATGCGCAGGATGTTGGCGGCGCGGCGATAGGCCACCAGCAGGTTCGCCCCATCCTCCGACGTCACGAACCCGGCCAGCGCCTCCACCCGCTTCAGCAGCAGCACGAGATCGTCCTGACCGCCCAACGCGAATACCGCATCGATGAGGTCATGGCGGACGCCCTGCTCCTTCAGCGCGACCTTAAGACGGTCGGCGAAGAAGTCCTGAAGATCCCTAGACACTTCAGGAATAATTTCGCTCTCCAGAACAGCTTCACCTGTTCTCGGGCCGCGTTCTTCTCGGTGTTTCGCATGGTAAGCGAAATGAAGATGGTAGGAAGGCGTCTCTTGCGCATCCAGCGCGCGCAACGCAGCAGCGAATGCCTTGCCCAACTTCACCCGCAGCCCATTCTCCACCACCAGCCGGATCACGCCCAGCGCGGCACGACGCAACGCGAACGGGTCGCGTGAACCCGTAGGCTTCTCGTCGATGCCGAAGAAGCCGACCAGCGTGTCGATCTTCTCCGCCACCGCCACGCAGATGGCGACGGGGTCGGTGGGAACGCGGTCGCTCGGCCCCTGGGGCTTGTAGTGGTCGGCGATGGCGTCGGCCACCTCGGCCGGCAGGCCCTGCGCCTTGGCGATGTAGCCGCCGAGGATGCCCTGCACCTCCGGGAACTCGCCCACCACGCCGGTGACGAGGTCGGATTTGCAGAGACGGGCGGCGGTGCGGACCTTGTCCACCGTGGCCGCGTCGAGGTTCAGCGCGCCGGCGATCTCCGCCGCCAGCCTCTCGATCCGATCCACGCGCTCCAGCACCGTGCCCAGCTTGTCGTGGAACTTGATGTCGGCCAGCTTGGCGCGCTGGTCCTCCAGCGGCGTCGCGCGGTCCAGGTCCCAGAAGAACTTGGCGTCGGAGAGGCGGGCGCGCAGCACGCGCTCATTCCCCGCCACCACCGCCTTGCCGCCGTCCACCGTGGGTCGGTTGGCGATGACGATGAAGCGCGGCGCAAGCGCGCCCTTCTTCGTTTCGAGGGCGAAATAACGCTGGTGGGTACGCATGGAGGTGGTCAGCACCTCGGCCGGCACGTCCATGAACCGGTCGTCGATGCGGCCGACATAGGCGACCGGCCATTCCACCAGCCCTGCCACCTCGTCCAGCAGGCCGGGATCGGACTTCAGCACCAGCCCCTCGCCCGCCGCCAGCCGCTCCGCCGCCTCCAGGATCAGGCGCTTGCGCTCCTCCCGGTCCAGCACGACGTTGGCGGCGAACAGCTTGGCCTTGTAGTCGTCGAAGCCGGCGACCTGGACGGCATCGGGGGCCAGGAAGCGGTGGCCGCGGGTGGTGTCGCCATAGGCGATGGCGGTGCGCGTCGGCTCCCCCGCCAGGCAGACATTGCCGTCGGACTGTTCGGGCGCCGGCTCCTGCACGCCCAGCGTCAGGCTGCCGGGCACCACCTGCCCGTCGAACAGGGCCAGGATGCCGTGCAGCGGGCGCACCCAGTTCAGACTGTTCGCACCCCAGCGCATGGATTTCGGCCAGGGCAGCTCCCGCATCGCAGAGTCGATCAGGGCGGGAAGGACGGTGATCGTCTCCTGCCCCTTCTTCTCGATCACGGCGAAATAGAACTCGCCCTTGCCGGTGTCGCGCACCTCCGCCTGCCCGATGTCGGTCAGGCCGGCGCCGCGCAGGAAGCCCTGGAGCGCCTGTTCGGGCGAGCCGACGCGGGGCCCCTTCTTCTCCTCCCGCACATCCGCCTGCCGGGTGGGCAGGCCGCGCACGACGAGGGCGAGGCGGCGCGGAGTGCTGTGCGCCTCCGCCCCCTCGAAGACCAGACCGGCGGCGGCGAGCTTGTCGGTGACCAGCTTGCGGAAATCCTCCGCCGCACGCGCCTGCATGCGGGCCGGGATCTCTTCCATGAAGAGTTCGATCAGAAGTTCGGCCATGGTCAGGCGGCCCCCACCGGCCGGTAGATTTCTTTGCGGTACCTGTCGGCCAGCCATACGTCGCAGCAGGCCTTGGCCAGTTCGCGGACGCGCAGGATATAGCTCTGCCGCTCCACCACGGAGATCACGCCGCGGGCGTCCAGCAGGTTGAAGCGGTGGCTGGCCTTGATGCACTGATCATAGGCCGGCAGGGCGAGCCCCGCCGCCAGCAGCGCCTTGCACTCCTTCTCCGCATCCTGGAAGTGGCGGAACAGCATGTCGGTGTCGGCATGCTCGAAGTTGTGGGCGCTGAATTCCTGTTCGGCGCGGTGGAACACCTCGCCATAGGTGACGCCGCGGCCGTTGTAATCCAGGTCGTAGACGTTCTCGACGCCCTGGATATACATGGCCAGCCGCTCCAGCCCGTAGGTCAGCTCGGCCGCCACGGGATTGCACTCGATGCCGCCGACCTGCTGGAAATAGGTGAACTGCGTCACCTCCATCCCGTCGCACCAGACCTCCCAGCCCAGGCCCCAGGCGCCCAGGGTCGGGCTTTCCCAGTCATCCTCGACGAAGCGGATGTCGTGCAGGGCGGGATCAATGCCCAGCGCCACCAGCGACTTCAGGTACAGTTCCTGGATGTCCGCCGGCGATGGCTTCATGATCACCTGGAACTGATAATAATGCTGAAGCCGGTTCGGGTTCTCGCCATAGCGGCCATCCTTGGGACGGCGCGAGGGCTGGACATAGGCGGCGTTCCAGGCGTCCGGACCCAACGCCCGCAGGGTGGTCGCCGGGTGGAACGTACCCGCGCCCACCTCCATGTCGTAGGGCTGCAGGATGGTGCAGCCCTGTTCGGACCAGAATTGCTGGAGGGTGAGGATCACACCCTGAAAGCTGAGGGGCTTCCTGCCCGTGTCGCCGGCCGCCATTTGCGCTGGAACTTCGTGGTTTTATTGCGGTGCGGCACCTTAAAGGCCGGCCCTTGGGGAATCAAGGCGCGGTATGGGGGCCCCTGGTCTCAGGTGGGTAGCGCCGTGCGCTTGGCGACGGTGCGCAGGGTGAAGCTGGAGCGGACGCGGGCGACGCCGGGCAGCCGGGTCAGCACCTGTGTGTGCAGCCGTTCGTAATCCGCCCCGTCGGCCACCACGACGCGCAGCAGATAGTCAGCGTCGCCGGCCATCAGATAGCAGTCCATCACCTCCGGGCATTCCCGCACCTTGGCCTCGAACAGGGCGAGGTCCTGCTCCTGCTGGCGGTCCAGGGTGATGGAGACGAAGACTGAGGTGCCGAGGCCCATGGCGCAGGGATTCAGCAGGGCCACATAGCCCTCCACCACCCCCTCATCCTCCAGCCGTTTCAGCCGCCGATGGCAGGCGGAGGCGGACAGGCCTACCCGCTCCGCAAGGTCGGCCACGCTGACCCGCCCATCCGCCTGGATCGCCAGCAGAATCCTACGATCCACGGCGTCGAAGTCCATCGCCCGCATTTTCCGCCGCCGATCCTGATTTCCACGCACGATTCATCGAAAGTGGGCCATGGCGGCAGGCCCCTTTGCAAGGACATTCTCCGCCCCTTCGGAGTAAGCTCGGCACATAAAATCAACGGAGGCTTCCATGCTCGTCGGCGTGCCGAAGGAGATCAAGAATCACGAGTACCGGGTGGGTCTGATCCCGGGCAATGTGCGTCAGCTCACCGTCCATGGTCATCAGGTCATCGTCCAGAAGGACGCCGGTACGGCCATCGGCCTGACGGACGACCAGTATGTCGCCGCCGGCGCCACCATCGTGGACTCGGCCGAGGAGATTTTCGCCCGCGCCGACATGATCGTGAAGGTGAAGGAGCCGCAGCCGAACGAGTGCCGCATGCTCCGGCCCGGCCAGGTCCTGTTCACCTACCTGCATCTGGCCCCTGATCCGGACCAGACCAAGCTGCTTCAGGACTCCGGCGCCATCTGCATCGCCTATGAGACGGTGACCGACCGCAATGGCGGCCTGCCCCTGCTGGCCCCGATGAGCGAGGTCGCCGGCCGCATGTCCATCCAGGCCGGCGCACATTGCCTGGAGAAGAGCTATGGCGGCATCGGCATCCTGCTGGGCGGCGTGCCCGGCACCCCGCCGGCCAAGGTGGTGGTGATCGGCGGCGGCGTCGTCGGCACCAATGCCGCCCGCATGGCCATCGGGCTGGAAGCGCATGTCACCGTGCTGGACAAGTCGCTGGACCGGCTGCGCGCCCTGGACCTGCAGTTCGGCCGCCGCCTGAACACCGTCTATTCCAATGTGGAGACGGTGGAGCAGCATGTGCTGGAGGCCGATCTGGTCATCGGCGCCGTGCTGGTTCCGGGTGCGGAAGCCCCGAAGGTCGTCACCCGTGAGCTGGTCGGCCGGATGAAGCCGGGCTCCGTCCTGGTGGACGTGGCCATCGACCAGGGCGGCTGCTTCGAGACCTCGAAGCCCACCACCCATGCCGACCCGACCTATGTGGTGGATGGCGTCATCCACTACTGCGTCGCCAACATGCCGGGTGCGGTGGCCCGCACCAGCACCTTCGCCCTGAACAACGCCACGGCACCCTTCGTGCTGGCGCTGGCGGACAAGGGCTGGAGCCAAGCGCTGGCCGACGACGTGCATCTCCGCAACGGGCTGAACGTCTTCAAGGGCAAGCTGACCCACCCCGGCATCGCCCATCTGGGCCAGGTCGTGGCGCCGGAGACGGTGCTGGGCTGATCCCGGCCGGATTGTTTCAGGAGGAGAGCCGCGCCGGGCAGCCGGGGCGGCTTTTCTTTTTTGTCCGGACGTTACGAGCCGCACATCTGCCGGAACCGTAGCACCTCCCCCCTGTTGCCACACCCGCTCGCGGGGAGGAGAAGAGATGCGGTACGGCGATGTGGGGAAGAACCCGGAGATCACCCGGCTGATCGGGGCCGCGGCCGAACCGCTGCCGCCCATCGGGGATGACGGGTTCGGCGGGATGTTCGACCGGCTGGCGGAGGCGCGGATCGTGCTGATGGGGGAAGCCACCCACGGCACCTCCGAATTCTACCGCGCCCGCGCCGCGATCACCCGGAGGCTGGTGGAGCATCACGGCTTCAACATCGTGGCGGTGGAGGCCGACTGGCCGGACGCCGCCCGGATCGACCGCCACATACGCGGCCGCCCCATCCCGACCGGCGACGGGGAGCCGCCCTTCCAGCGCTTTCCAACCTGGATGTGGCGGAACCGGGAGGTGGAGGCGTTCGTCGCTTGGCTGCGCGAACATAATGAGCGGGTCAACGATCCCGACCGGAAAGTGGGGTTCTACGGGCTGGACCTCTACAGCCTGGGCGGCTCAATCCGTGCCGTGCTGGACTATCTGGACCGTGTGGACCCGGAGGCGGCGGCGGAGGCGCGGCGGCGTTACGGCTGCCTGACGCCTTTCCAGGAGGAGCCGCAGGGGTACGGCGCCGCCGCCCTCTCCTTCGGCACGCCCTTCTGTGAGAAGGAGGTGCTGAAGGTTCTGCAGGAGCTGATGTCCCGCCGCATGGAATATCTGCGCGCCGACGGGGAGGAGTTCCTGGATGCCGAGGCCAATGCCCGGCTGGTGGCCGATGCCGAGCGCTATTACCGGGCCATGTACCGCTCCGGCTATGAAAGCTGGAACCTGCGCGACACCCATATGGTGGACACGCTGGAGGCGGTGCTGCGCGCCCGCGGGCCGGATGCCAAGGCCGTGGTCTGGGCCCACAACTCCCATTGCGGCGATGCCACCGCCACCGAGATGGGCGACATGGGCGAGGTGAATGTGGGCAGCCTGTGCCGCGACCGCTTCGACGATGCGGTGCGCATCATCGGCTTCGGCACCGACCGCGGCATCGTGGCCGCGGCGGACGACTGGGACGAGCCGGTGCAGTTCAAGCGGATCGTCCCCGCCCGCTCCGACAGCTACGAGGCGTTGTGCCGCGATACCGGCATCCCCAGCTTCCTGCTGGATCTGGAGAAGAAGGACAATTCGGAAGTCATCGACGCGCTGATGGAGCGGCGGCTGGAACGGGCCATCGGCGTGATCTACCGGCCGGAGACGGAGCGGACCAGCCATTATTTCGGCGCCGAGCTGCCGAGCCAGTTCGACCATTACCTCTGGTTCGCCGAAACAAAGGCCGTGACGCCCCTGGGCGAGGAGCCGGACCACGGCCCCTCGGAAACCTGGCCGTTCGGGGTTTGAGGAAGTCCGTAGGTCGGATCGAGCCCATGGCGATGATCCGACACGGTGGCGAAGACCAATGACGGTGTGTCGGATCGGCGCTCCGCTTGATCCGACCTACGAAGCCGCCGCCGCCAGCCGCTCCGCCAGTTCCAGATCGGCGGGCTTGTCCACATCCACGGCGGCCATGCCGAAGGGCATTTCCACCACCGCCCCCTTGGCCCCGCTGATCTCCCCCAGCCGTTTCAGCGCGTCCGGCAGAGTGAGCGCGCCCATGGCGAATCTGGCGACCGCCACCGGCCCCAGCATGGCGACCAGCTTCAGAGGGTTCTTGCGGTCCTGCTCCACCTTCTGCCAGGTCCGCACCACGTCCAGCGCCGCCGGCGTGCGGAAGGCGAAGAGGTTGCAGCCGGAGAAGCTGCCATCGGCGAATCGCAGATAGGTGCGCTGGGTGCCGGGCACGTCCCGCTCGATCACCTCTTTCCGGGCAAGGCCGGCGGCGACATCGGCCTCTTCCGGCACATGGGTCCAGAAATGCGTGACCCATTCCGGACGCAGCAGGGCGTGGTCGGCGGTCGTGACCAGCAGCGGCGTGCCTGCCTGCTCCAGTGCCGCGGCGACGGAGCGGGCCGGGCTGCCGGCGGCGGGCAGCACGCGCAGACGGCCGGAGGCTGCGAGCGGGCCCAACTCCGCATCTCCCTCCACCAGCTCCGGCCGCTCGATGGAGACCAGCAACGTGCCCGCCACCGGGCAGGCCAGCAGGGCGCGGACCACGCGGCAGATCATGGGCACGCCGCCCACAGGGATAAAGGCCTTGTGGCTGACGCCGGCAGCCACCGCCATGGGATCGTCCGGCCCGCGGGAACCGGCCAGGATCAAGGTGGAAACGGGCACGGTCACAGCGTCTTACCGTAGATGCGGTAGGTCTTGTAAGGGCTGGCGATAATGGATTCGGCGATGCGCCGCATGGGGACATTGTCCTCCAGCACCCAGGACAGCTCGAAGAACTCCATGCCGCGCTTCAGGCATTCCCTGCGGCAGGCGTCGATCAGCAGCCAGGACAGCATGCCGCCGGACAGGCCCTTGGCATGTTTGCGCTTGACGCCCATCAGCGGCACGCGCCCGGTCTTCAGCCCCTTGACCTTCAGCCGCCAGACCAGCTTGGCCCAGCCGAAGGGCAGCAGGCTGCCGTTCAGATCGCGGATGGCCTCGTTCAGGTTGGGCAGCGTCACCATGAAGGCCGCAGGCTCCCCGTCGATCTCCACGAACCAGACAAGGTTCCTGTCGATCAGCGGGCGGATGGAGGCAGCGAGATGGTCGGTATCCGCCTCCGTCAGCGGCACGAAGCCCCAATTGCCGGCCCATGCATCGTTGAAGATGCCGGTCAGCGCCGCGATCTCCTGCTTGTAGCGGGACATGTCCAGCCGGCGCAGCACCGTGCCCGGCGGCAGCGGCTTCTCCAGCCGCTTGCGCACGGCGGGCGGAAAATCATGCCGGATATCGTAATGATAGGCCAATACGTCCTTGGCCTTGGCGTAACCCAGCTCCTCCACCCGCCGCATCGCATAGGGCGGGTCGTGGGGCATCATCAGCATGGGCGGGGTGTCGAACCCGTCAACCAGCAGCCCGGTCTCCTCATTGATGGAGAGGTTGAAGGGACCCAGGATCCGGGTGCGGCCGCGGGCGCGCAGCCAGTCCTCCGCCGCCGCGAACAGGGTGCGGAAGATTTCCGGATCGTCTTCGGCACAGATCATGCCGAAATAGCCGATGCCTTCGGCCGTCAGCGGGGACAGGCGGTCGATCTGGGCGCTGATCCGGCCGACATCGCGCCCGTCGCGCACGGCCAGGAAGAGCTGCGCCTCGGCATGGGCGAACAGCGGGTTCTTCTTCGGCGACAAGGCTTCGCGCCGCTCCATCATCAAAGGCGGCACCCAGTTCGGGTCGCCCGCATTGACGTGGAAGGGGACGCGGATGAACCGGTCCAGCATGGCCTTGTCGGACAGGGAAACGGGGACGATCCGCACCGTCCCCGTCACTGTACCCGCCTGTTCGGCAGCGCTCACGATGCGGCCTTCATCTCCGGTTGGTCCTTGTCCGCCGGCCGCCGCTCCGTCGCCCGGGGCGGACGGTCGCGGGGCGGGGAGCCGGTCAGCTTCATGACCCAGGGATACCGCTCCGCCTCCTTCACGTCATAGCCCAGATTGAAGACGTGCGGGCTGCGCGGCCGCTCCTTCGCGCTGTTGTAATAGGTTCCGAAGACCATGTCCGGCAGGTAGGAGACGATGCCGTAATTGCCGTCCTCGTTATGGAAGTGGTGCTGCAGGTGCAACTGCTTGATCCGCGCCACCCAGGCCCAGCGGGGCTTGTAGTTCAGGTGCTGGATGCAGTGGAAGAACTCGTACACGCAGGTGCAGACCAGACCGGAGGACAGGGCCGCCGCGGAACCGGCCGGCCCGCCGATCAGCCATCCTACCGGCACCGTCACCGCCGCGATGGTGGGCAGCGTGTTGGCCAGGCTGCCGAACAGCACGTCCAGCTTGTGCGGGTCCTGGTGGTGGTCGAAATGGATGCGCTTCCACAGGGAGGCCGTCCACGGCATCTTGTAGAGCCAGCGCCCGTGCAGGATCCAACGGTGGATGCAGTACCAGGCCAGCGGATAGAGCAGCGCCGCCACGGCGACGGCCGCCAGCGGCGCCAGCCAGCTTTCCGCCCAGACAACCGCCAGCACGCCGCTTACCACCGCCAGCGCCGAATAAACCTGAATTGCCGGATAGGTCCAGTAGGCGACCGCCAGTTCCTTCAGGGTCATCTTGCCCAGGTCATAGCTGCGGCCGCGCCACGCGTCGCCCCACATGCCCGAACTCCTTTACTTCACCATGGGCGCCCTTCAGGCGCCGATTGCACATTTCCGTAGCGGGAAACTAGGAGCAACCCGACTGTTCATCAAGCGAGCGGGAGCCGCAGGCCAGCCATACTGTCAAGGTGTGGCAGCGCCGCCGCGCTATCCTTCCACATAGACCAGGATGGCCCCGCCCACGGCAGTGAAGAACAGGGTCGGTCCCCAGGCCGCCAGAACGGGGGGCAGCACCCCGGCCTCTCCCAGCGCCACCAGAAGCCCGTCGGCCAGCAGGAACACCAACCCGATGCTGATGCCCAGCGCCAGCGCGCCCTGCGCCCCGCCGCGCCGCCGCAGCCCATGTGCCACCGGTGCGGCCAGCAGCAGCATGACGAGCGAGGCCAACGGGCCGGAATAGGTTTCATGCAGGCGGGTCTGGTAATAGGCTGGGCTCTGGTTTCCGGACCACTGGCCGCGCAGGATGCTGCGCAGCCGCAGGAACGGGATGTTCTGCACCGGCTGGGTCAGCTCCACCACATTTGCCGGATGCAGGCGGACGTCCCAGGCAAGCTCGTCGAACCGCTCCAGCCGGGCGTCATTCCGCAGGTCGACGCGGGTCGCCTGCTCCAACTGCCAACCGCTGGGCGTGAAGACCGCGACCGATGCGGTCAGCCGCTCGGTCACCCTCCCGTCCTCGTCCCGGACGAAAATGCGAACATCCTCCAGCCGCTGCCCGTCCTCGCGGACCCGCTGGGCGGAGACGACGTTTTCCCCGACCCGGAGCCAGAGCGGGTCTTCCTTCCTCGGCTCATCGCCCGGAGGCTCGGTCGCGGCCCACCATGTGAAGAAGGCCCGTTCGGCCCTTGGGGCGATCTGGTCGGCCAGGATCAGGTGGAACACGGCCACCGCGGCGGCTGCCGGCACCAGCGCCCATAGGAGCTGATAAGGCGTCAGCCCGGCGGAGCGCATGGCCACCACCTCGTTATTCTGGGCCAGTCCCCAGAGCGTCACGAGTGAGCCGATCAGAACGGCCAGCGGCACCAGCCGTTCCAGCATCACCGGCAGGCGCAGGGCGGCATAGCGGCCGAGGTCCAGAAATCCCCCGCCCCGCTCCAGCACCGCGCTGGCCGCGTCGAGCAGGTCGAGAAGTTGCAGCAGGGCTGCGAGCGCCACCAGCACCGCCAGGCAGCGGGCCAGGAAAATGCGCGTCATGTAACGTGCGATGACGCCGGTCATGCCGCCCCCCGCTTCCGCTTGCGCCGCCGCGGCAACAGGCGGCCCATATCCTGCGCTAGGCCTTCGATCCGGTCGAAGGCGTGACCGAACGGGTTCTCTCCCGGCCTGACCTGGGCGCGGTGGAACAGCCATGCGCACAGGATGCTGAACAGGACGAAGGGCACCCAGATGCCCAGTGCAGGCGGAATGCGCCCCACATCGCCCAGACTCTCACCGAACTGGAGGGAGTGGTTGTAGAGCACCAGGATCACCGCCGCCACGGCGATGCCGACACCCCGCCGGGCGCGCTTCGCTGCCATGCCCATCGGCACGGCCAGCAGCGGCAAGAGCGGCAGGGTCAGGGCACGGGCCAGCCGCGCATTGAATTCCGCCTCCAGCTGGCTTTTCGGGGTCAGGGAGAAGGGCGCATGTATCTCCCCCCACAGTTCCAGCAGCGTCAGCTCCCGCTCATTCCCGCCGCGGGCGCGGAAGGGAGGCGCTTCCAGCGAGAAATCGCGGTCCAGGGTCAGCCTGCCGAAGCTCAGCACCTGCGGCTCCGCGTCCGAAGGGGTGCGGAGCTGCACCCCGTCCTCCAATGTCAGAAGGATGCGGGTGCGTTCCTCGTTCGTGCCCAGAACGCCGCGGGCAGCCGTGGTCACCAGCTCGGCTCCCTCGCGGACCTGATGGACGAAGACCCGCTCCAGCTCCCGCCCGGTGGGATCGACCATGTCGGCCGTGATGGTCAGCCCGTCGCCCGCGTCGACGAAGGCCGCCTGCGGCACGGTGGCGTCCCAGGCTGCATAGACCACGCTGTGATAGATGGCCCCGTAGGCATAGCGGCTATAGGGCTGCACGAAGCCGAACAGCAGGATGGAGAAGACCATCAGCCCGGCCCCCATCCACAGGAACGGCCGGGCGAAGCGCGCCACCGACAGGCCGGTGGACTGCAGAGCGTCCAGCTCGTTCTCCTCTCCGAACTTGGAGACGACGACGAAGATGCTGATGAAGAACGCCGCCGGCAGGGCCAGGCCGAGATAATGCGGGACCAGATTGGCCGCCATCCGCAGCACCAGGTCGAACGGCCCGCCATGGTTGGCCAGCAGGTCGAACAGGCGCAGGATGCGCTCCATCAGCAGCGCGATCAGCACCACCGTGAGGGAGACCAGCAACGGCTTGGTCGTCTCCCGCATGATGTACCGGTCGAGCAGCCGGGTGCTGGACGGAAACCGTCCGCGCCGAGCAGACCGCGCCATTTCCATTGTCCCTGTTCCGTCCTTCAACGTACCGCCGCCCATAGGGCCTTCAACTCCGCCACCAGCGCGTTCCGCTGCCCGTCGGACAGCGCCACCGCCGGCGAAAGGGCCGGCGGGCCGGGCCAGCCCGTGTCGGGGAAGCTTACTCCCCCATGCTCCCGCGCCCCCTCATAGCGGGGAATGACATGGAAGTGTACGTCCGGGTCCACCATCATCAGCATCAGGTAATTGATCTTCTGGTATCCCACGAACCGCGACAGCATCGATTCCGCTCCCGCCACCGCCTTCTGGAGATCCGCGAAGGCTTCCGGGCTTACCTGTCCGAAGGCGGTCGCCGGTTCCTTGCAGACCAGCACCAGCGCGCCCAGCGTCGGCTGCTGGGGGCGGAGCTGGACGGTCCAGTAGGTGGTTTCCGCAATCAGGCTCTGCGGATGGCCGAACTTGGCCATGGTGGGATTGATCATCGAACCATTCCGGTCAGGATAGGATCGCCCCGTTACTCCGGGCTGTGACGCCCGGCACGGAACGGAGGTGAATCCGGCCAGTCTAGGGGCAAGCGCCGGCCTGCGCAAACAAGCGCGTCCGGCATCCGCCCATCGGAGGGAGGGCGGCACCGGACGCCCCGGTCACGCCGCAGCCGTGGGAGGGCCTGCCGCCGGCCCGGCCAGCAACAGGTCGAACCGACCCAGCGTCTCGAAACCCGCCTCGTCGGCCGTCAGCCCGCGAAGGGTCACCTCGGCCCGCCAGCCCTTCCCTTCCTCCCGGCGGACCCGAACCAGGGTCCAGCGGGCGGCATCGTGATGCTTGTGCCGCACGGCGGAGGCGGAGGGCACGGTCATGGATGGGATCGGCCCCAGGGGGCCCGGCAGGCTGCACATATGGGCATAGTGTGCATGGCCGTGCAGCAGCAACTCCGCCCCTGCACGCTTCAGCACGGCCCGCAGCTCCGCCCGGTCGGTCAGCGCCTTGCGCTGCTTCACCACGCCTTCGGCCACCGGGTGGTGGACCAGCAGGACGCGGAACAGGCCCTTGCCGCCCAGGTCGGACAGGACGCGCTCCGCCGTGGCGAGCTGCTCCGGCCCCAACGTGCCCTGGGCGCTGCCGAGCGGCGTCGGAATACCGGAATTCAGCCCGACAAAGGCGACCGGCCCGCGGATGCGGAGCGCCGGGAACAGGCCCGACCCCTCCGCCGATGCCGGTGCGCCGTCGCCGGCCATCCAGTCCCGCCAGCGCGCCAACCCCTCCTCCCAGGCCGACGGAACAAGGACGTCATGGTTGCCGGGGATCAAGGTCACCCGGTCCGGCGGCCCGACACGGCGCAGGAACGTCTCTCCAGCCTCGAATTCGGAAGGCAGGGCGATGTTGGCGAGGTCGCCCGTCACGACGCGGTGGTCGGGATCATGCGCGTCGATGTCTGCCAGCAGCAGGTCCATCACGCGCGGCTGGTGGATGCGGAAACGCTTGCGTTGCCAGGATATGTAGCTGGGCAGCCGCTTGGACAGGAGTGCGCGGGTCAGCGGCCGTTCCGGGGCGAGCGGCAGATGCGGGTCGGACAAATGCGCAAAACTGTAGGCGTCCATGCAACATCCCGGGAAGAAATGCAGGGCGGGGCCGCCCATCTACCACGTCGGCGCGCAAATCGCGCGCCGAATGGTGGGAAAACCTCGACGGCGAGGGTATGTAGACCGCCATCCGGACAATAGAACCACAGATGGCCGCCGTGCATACCGTGAGCGATTCCCGCAATGACAGCAGCGTGACCACCTCCGCCGCGGCCCCGGCCGCGCCGGTGGGCGTGGTCGTGGGCAGCAGCCCGGTGCGCCTGTGGGGCATGTCCTCGACGGAGCGGCTGCACCGCATCTTCCGCCGTTCAGGGCTGGAGATCGCGGAGGGTGCCGCACCGGCCGGCCGGGCGCAGGTGCTGTTCCGGGCCGATTATGTGTTCGACGAGCCCCTGGCCAAGGACCTGATCAAACAGCCCGGCACGGTGTTGACCGATGCGGAGACCGGACAGGCCGTGGCCGCCCATGTGCCACCGGACCTCGCCGGAGAAGTCGTCGCCATGCTGAACGCGGGCGGGGCCGTACCTGAATCGTTGGCGGCCCGGCTGCGCGTCGGCACGCCGGGGGAGATTTCCTCCTCCTACAACAACCAGCTCCGCAAGAAGGAGACGCCCTATCTGCTGCGGCTGACGGCGGAAACGCTGCCCGCGATCGAGAAGCGCATGTTCTCCGGCAGCTACAAGGGCGTCACCGATCTGGTCACGAAGTATGTGTGGCCCACCCCGGCGCGGCACGTCACCAAATGGTGCGCCATCGCCGGGCTGACGCCGAACTTCGTCACCACGGTCAGCGCGCTCTGCGTCGCCGCGGCCTTCTACCTGTTCTGGACGGGCCACTTCCTGCCGGGCCTGTTCTTCGCCTGGATGATGACCTTCCTGGACACGGTGGACGGCAAGCTGGCGCGGGTCACCCTGACCTCCAGCCCGTGGGGCAATGTGTTCGATCACGGCATCGACCTGGTCCACCCGCCCTTCTGGTACTGGGCCTGGATCGTGGGGTTGGCCGCGGTGGGGATGAGCCTGGAGAACACGGCGCTGATCCTGTCCATCGTCGTGATCGGCTATGTGGCCCAGCGCATCCAGGAGGGCATCTTCCTTGCCCTGTTCAAGATCGAGATCCATATCTGGCGGCCCTTCGACAGCTTCTTCCGCCTGATCACCGCCCGCCGCAACCCGAACCTGCTGCTGCTGACCGGCTTTTCCCTGGTGGGCCGGCCGGACCTGGGCATGGTGGCGGTGGCGTGGTGGACGGTGCTGTCCTTCCTGATCCATTGCGTGCAGATCGTCCAGGCGCTGGCCGCCAAGCGGCGCGGCCCCATCACCTCCTGGCTGTCTGCCTGAGTCCATATCCATGATCCGTCTAGGCCTTATCCGGAATCCGAAAAGCACCCGCAACAAGGGCGGGGCCGGGGGCGACCTGCGGGAGCAGGCGGCGCACCTGCTGGGATTCTATTTCGCAGAACCCGCAACGCCGGAGGAGCTGGCCGAAACGCTGGCCGACTTCGCCCGGAACGAGGTCGGCATCGTCGTCGTCGATGGCGGCGACGGCACTGTGCGGGAGGTACTGACCGCCCTGCCCAAGGCCTATGGCGACGAGAACCTGCCCGCCGTCAGCATTCTGGCATCCGGCAAGACCAACCTGATCGCAGCCGATGTCGGCACCAGCGGGCACGGCATGAAGGGGTTCAGCCGGCTGATGGAGAATGCCCGCAACGGCACGCTGGGCAGCCATATCCAGCGCCGGCCGGTGCTGGAGGCGCGCTGGGATGACGACAGCCACGCTCCCGTGCGCGGCACCTTCCTGGGCGCGGCTGCCTTCACCAAGGCTACGGCATTGGCGCAGGAGAAGGTGCATGCCAAGGGCTTCAACAACAATGCCGCCGTGGCGTTGACCCTGGCCGGCACGCTGTATCGCACCCTTTTCGGCAACGATCCCGACCGCCTGCTGGACGGGGAGCCGATGACGGTGGTGCCGGACGGCTCCAACAGCCCGCAGGGCAACCGCTTCCTGTTCCTGGCGACCACCCTGCACCGTCTGGTCATGGGCCTCTGGCCCTTCTGGGGCAATGGGGAGAAGCCGATCCGCTATCTCGACATCTCCGCCCATCCAGAGCGGCTGTCCCGCGCCGTGCTGCCGCTGATGAAGGGCAAGCCCACCGACTGGATGCTGGCCGACGGTTATCGTAGCGGCATGGCCAGCGAGATCAGAATGGAGCTGACGCGGCCCTTCATCATGGATGGCGAGCTGTTCGAGCCCGGACCCGGCGGCGTGGTGCGGCTGTCCACCCCCGCCGTGATCGACTACGTCGTGCCGTGAGCGCGGACTCGCCTTCGCTGACCGGGCTAATCGCCGCGGAACTGGTGGAGCCTGTGGTGCCGGCCGCCACCGCGATGGCGGATCATCTGGCAGCTAGAGGCGGCGGAACCGTGGCCGCGGTACTGTTCTATGGCAGCGTGCTGCGCACCGGCGACCTGGACGGCATCCTGGACTTCTATGTGCTGGTGGACCGGCTGACCGACTGGCATGCCCGCCCGGCGCACGCCTTCCTGAATGGCCGCCTTCCGCCCAATGTGGAGTACTGGGAGCTGCCCTGGCAGGGGCGCATCGTGCGGGCGAAGGTAGCAATCATGAGCCGCGCCCAGTTCGCCCGCGCCGTCCGGCCCGACAGCCTGGATACCACCATCTGGGCCCGCTTCTGCCAGCCGGCCCGGCTGATCTACGCGCGTGAGGCGGCTATGTGGGACTGGGCCGCCGAGGCGGTGGCGCAGGCCGTAACGACCGCCGCCGGCTGGGCCGTGCGGCTGGGACCGGCCGAGGGCACGGCGCGCGACTACTGGGACGCCCTGTTCCGCCACACCTATGCCGCCGAACTGCGTGTCGAGAAGGGTGAACGGGCCGGTCATATCGTGGACAGCTTCCCCGGCCGCTACGAACGCCTGCTCCGCCCCTCCCTTACCAAGGGAGGGGTCGATATTGTTGAGCTGGAGGATGGCAGAATCCGGCCTGGGATCGATCCTACCGAGCGTGACCGCGCCCGCCGCGCCTGGGGCCGTCGCCGGATGGCGGGCAAGCCGTTGAACATCGCCCGACTGGTCAAGGCAGCCTTCACCTTCACCGGCGGGGTGGATTATCTGGCCTGGAAGGTGGAGCGGCATTCGGGCGTGCGGGTGGAACTCTCGCCCTGGCAGCGCCGCCACCCCATCCTGGCCTCCCCTGTCGTGCTGTGGCGGCTGTGGCGCAAGGGGGCGATACGGTAGTCGCGTAGGTCGCATGGAGCGGAGCGGAATACGACGGCTTCCCGACTGACGGAATGATGTCGCAATCCGGCTCCGCCTCCTCGCGACCTACGGGCTGCGGAGAGGTTACGTCTCCATGGCCCTGCCCTGCTCCCTGCCCCACTACGCCGCCCATGCGGATGATTATATCGCCGCCCTGCTGTCCCACGACACGGGAGATGCCCGCGAACGGTTCCTGGCGGCGCTGACGTCCGGGGCGGAAATCCTGGATCTGGGGTGCGGTCCGGGGCGGGACCTGAAGGCGTTCGTGGATGCCGGCTATCGCGCCGTCGGGCTGGAAGGCTGCCCGGCCCTGGCCGAAGCGGCCCGCCGCCATGCCGGGGCGGAGCTGTGGGAGCGGGACCTGTTCGCCCCGGCCCTGCCGCCGGCCCGGTTCGATGGAGTCTGGGCGCAGGCGGTGCTGTTCCATGTTCCCACGGGCGCGCTGGCCAGCGTTCTGTCGGATATCCGGGACACGCTGAAACCCGACGGCATTCTCTATGCCTGCGATCCCACGGGTGCGGACCAGGAAGGCTGGGCGGAAGACCGGTATCTGGCTTTCCGCCGGCCGCAGACGCTCAAGAAAAAAGCCCGCATGGCGGGCTTTGATCTGATCGGGGAATGGCGTCGGCCGCCGGGGCTGCCCCGACGCCAGCAGACATGGCTTGCCACGCTCTGGCGTCGGGTCTGAGGAGACTGTTACTCGGCCGCGGCAGCGACTCGCAGACCGCCATCGGCCGGGAGCACGCCCAGCTTGCGGCCAACCTGGGTGAACAGGGAGATGGCCTGATCGATCTGCGCCGTGCTGTGGGCAGCGCTGACGCTGGAGCGCAGCAGGGCCAGATTGTTCGGCGTTGCCGGCGGCAGCGCCAGGTTCAGGTACAGGCCCGCATCCAGCAGCGCGTTCCAGAAGGCGATCGCCAGTTCCCGCGAGGGCATGGCAATGGCGACGATCGGGTTCGCCTCCGGACCGACCTGGAAACCCTGGGCCTTAAGCCCGTCATACAGACGGCGGGCATTGGACATGAGCTTCAGGCGCAGACCCGGCTCCTCCTGCACGCGCTTCAGCGCCTGCAGCGTGGTCGCGATGACCGACGGCGGCAGGGAAGCCGTGAACATATAGGGCCGGCAGGCCACGCGCAGGATGTCGAAGTCCGGAAGATCGGAGACGCAGAAGCCGCCGACAGCGCCCAGGCTCTTGGAGAAGGTGCCGACGACGAAGTCGACGTCCTTTTCAACCCCGTCCTGCTCGGCCAGACCGCGGCCATGGTCGCCGAGGACGCCCATGGAGTGCGCCTCGTCCACCAGCAGGAACGCGCCGGTCTCCCGCTTCACCTGGGCGATCTCCTTCAGCGGGGCGGTGTCGCCCAGCATGGAGTAGATGCCCTCCACCACCACCAGCTTGTTGCCGGGATGGTCGGCCAGACGGCGCAGGCGCTTGTAGAGGTCGTCCGGGTCGTTGTGGCGGAAGCGCACGACCTGGCCGGTGGTCATCTTGGCGGCGTCGTAGATGCTGGCATGGCTATCGCCATCGATCACCAGCACGTCGTCCTTGCCCACCAGGGTGGACAGGATGCCGAGATTGGCCTGATAGCCGGTTGTAAACACCATGCAGTGCTCACGGCCGTAGAACTTCGCCAGCGCCTTTTCCAGGTCGCGGTGGCCGGCATAGGAACCGTTCGCGATGCGCGAACCGGTCGTGCCCGTGCCCTGTTCCACCAGCGCTTCGACGCCCTTGTCGATGCTGCTCTGGTCGAAGGTCAGGCCCAGATAGTTGTTCGTTCCGAGCAGGATCGTCCGCTGGCCCCGGAGCATTCCCTCCGTCGGCGACAGGATCTGCTCAAACTGCACGGAGAACGGATCGTGCCCGAACGATGCCAGTCTCTCGTAGGCCTCGCGGAGCGGGGCGAATTTGGCAAGGATCGTCATTGTTCAGGAATTGCCCCGAAGATCATGGATAGTGTTGGCCAAGTCACCCACCGTCTCGACTTCGGCGATACGGTCGAGGGGAATTGACACGTCGAACTTGTCTTCCAGCACCATCACGAAATTCATGACGGCGAGGCTGTCCAGTCCAAGATCGCGCGTGATGTTGGTATCCGGCGTGATAGTGACTGGCGCGTGAAGGTTCGGCCCGAGGGCGCGGATAATTTCCTCGATTATGTCGTCGTGTTGAGAAGCCATTCAACGACCCGAACTGGATTGGTGTAGAACTGGACACGACACGATGTGTCCGCGAGATCAGGGAACCGTCACGGCCCCGTAAGGTAAATGCAATAGAAACCCGTTCAAGGGAAAACCACCGCAACACATTGTTGCCATGCGTTGATCGGCTCTAACCCTTGTAAATCCGCAACACCCGTATCGATCAGGAAAGCCACCCGGCCGATCTGTACCATTCCGCTACCGAGCGGAAACCATTATCCAGACCAATCGTCGGCTGCCAGAGGTCTGGCGGCGGAAGTTTATCCGGCCGCGCAGACCAATCCAAATGAAGCATTTCGCGGACTTTGCCTGTGTTCAGCATCACAGGCTCTCCCGTCAGCCGGGCGCGCAGACCGCCAATGGCGCCGACGAGACGCAATGCCGCAGCTGGCACCGGCACACGCCGAGGCGACGTGCCGAGGGCCGCCGCCGCTGCATCCAGCAACTCGCCCCAGGCGTATCCCCCTGGGTTCTGGTCCGACAACTCATATACCCGTCCGGGAGTTCCACGGGCCGCCAGCACCGCGATGGCCGCAGCGCAGTCCTGCGCATGGATCAGGGCGATCCGCGCCCCCGGACCGCCGAGCACGGGAACCACCGGCCCCTGCGCCGCCTTGAACACGGCGAGCGTCTCCCGGTCCCAGGGGCCGTATATGGCCGGCGGGCGTACGATCAGCGCACGGTCGTGCCCGAAGGCGGCCAGCGCAGCCTCTTCCCCTGCCCACTTGCTGCCGGCGTAATCGGACAGCTCCGGCTCCCGCGCCGCCATGCTGGAAACGACCACCAGTCGCGCATCCGGCGCCCGGCCGGCCATCGCCTCCGCCACGGCACGACTTCCATCGCGATTGACCGCCATGAAGCCGGCCCGGTCCCGCGCCTTGATCAGCCCGGCCCCATGCACCAGCACGGCAACGCCCTCCGCCAGCCGGGCCAGTGCTTCGGGATTGTTCAGGTCGCCGGGCACGATCTCCAGCCGCAGGTCCTGGAATTGCGGATGCATCGGGTCGCCGCGCACCAGCAGACGGACACGATAGCCCGCCGCATCCAGCGCCCGCACGATGAAGCGGCCCAGGAAGCCGGTGCCGCCGGTGACCGACGCTACCGGACGCGCCAGGAAGGCATCGTCCGCCTCGACCCCGGTCATGTCAGCCTGCCTCCCTCAACCGGCCGCGGAGGAACCGGCGGGGAAGTCGCCGCGCTGGAACATCTGCTTGGCGCGGGAGCGGGACAGCTTGCCCGATGAGGTCTGGGGCAACGAGTGCGGCGGCACCAGCACGACCTGAACCTCCACCCCGTGGCCCGTGCGCAGCACGCCCGCCACCTCCTGCCGCAACGCTTCCCGCACCTCCGGCTGGGTGGGGCGGCACTGCACCAGCACGGTCACCTGCTCTGTCCCGCCATTGTCGATGGAGAAGGCGGCGACATCGCCGCTGCGCAGGCTCTCGATCTGGCTTTCCGCCGACCATTCCAGGTCCTGTGGCCAGATGTTGCGGCCATTCACCAGGATCAGGTCCTTGGCCCGCCCGGTGATCACGATCTCCCCGCGCGCGAAATAGCCGAGATCGCCGGTATCCAGCCAGCCGTCGGGGGAGAGGCAGTTCGCCGTCTCCTCCGGATGGCCGTAATATTCCTTCATCAGGGAGGGGCCGCGGGCGAAGACCCGGCCCAGCCGCCGCTCCGGAAGAGGATCGCCGGTCTCGTCCCGCACCACGATCTCATGTTCCGGCAGCGGCGGGCCGCAGAGGACGAAGTCTCGCTCCCGCTTCGTGTCGGGACCCGGCGCCTCCGCCACATGGCCGTCCTCCAGCCGGTCCAGATCGACGGTGTCGGTCTGGATGCCGGTGTCCAGCGGGGCGAAGCTGAGAGCCAGCGTCGCTTCCGCCATGCCGTAGCTGGCGACGAACGCCTCCTTCCGGAAACCGCGCCCGGCGAAGCTGTCGGCGAACTTGGCCATGACCTTGGGGCGCACCATGTCGCCGCCGATGCCAGCCACCCGCCAGCGGGTCAGGTCCAGATCATCGGTGCTCGCCGTTTCGGCCCGGCGGGCCGCCAGCTCATAGCCGAAGGTGGGGCTGTAGGACAGGGTGCCGCCATTGCGGGTCAGGAGCTGCAGCCAGAGCAGCGGCCGGCGCGCGAATTCCCGCGTCGCCAGGAAGTCCACGGTGAGCTGGCTGGTGATGGGGGCCAGGGTGAAGCCCACCAACCCCATGTCGTGATAGAGCGGCAACCAGGAGACGCAGCGGTCGCCGCCACGCACCTGCAGGCCATGACGGGTGATCGCCCGGCAATTCGCCATCAGAGCCGACTGGGTGACCGCCACGCCGAGCGGGAACCGCGTACTGCCGGAGGAGAACTGGAGGTAGGCGAGATCGCCCTCTCCGACCCTGGGCAGGTCCACGCCGCTGGCCGGCACCTCGTTGAACAGGGAAAGCGTGCCCACCGCCTTGAGGTTCAGCCCGTCGGCAGCGGCCGTCACCCATTCCGCCAGGAAGGCGGGGCTGAGCGCGGCGACCGCTCCAGCGCCCTGGATCATGCGGCGGATATGCTCGATATAGGCGTCCTTGCCGCCGAACGCGGCCGGCAGCGGTAGTGGGGCCGGGATCAGCCCGGCATACTGGCAGGCATAGAAGGCGCGCAGGAAATCGCCGTCAGTCTCCGCGATCAGGGCCACCCGGTCGCCGCGGGTCAGGCCAGCGCGCAGCATGCGGCGGGCCAGATCGTGGGCTTGGTCGCGCAGGTCGCGGTAGGTCAGCGCCTCCGCCACCTCCCCCCGGCCGGTGTGGAAGTTCAGCCCGGTCTGCCCGCCGGCGGCGTAATCAAGCGCCTCCGTCACGGTCGCGAAGTCGGCGAGTCGCAGGGAAGGAAGCAGGCTGTCGGTAGCGGTAGGGCTGTTCATGCGGGGATTTGACCTGGGAAACCGCGGGACGTCATCCGCGACCTTGGACCGGAGGGAGCAAATTGGTTAGCTCTGGTTAGCAAAGCATTGACGTGTCAGCAACGCTGCACGGCATCCACCCATTCGATCGGCACATGACATCATCTCTAACCGATAGCGGGCCGCTACGGCACGTTGCCCTTTTCATGCACGGGTTCGAAGCGGGCGGGGCCCAACGCCGGACCCTGACGCTGGCCGGCGCGCTGGCTGCGCGGGGGCTGGAGGTGGACCTTGTCGTGGCGCATGGGCAGGGCCCGCTGCGCGCGGAGTTGCCTCCCGCCGTCCGGCTAGTGGAGGTCGGGGGACGGCCTGCGGCGCTGCCCGGCCTGCGGAGCAGCCGGGGCACACGGCTGGCGGCCGCTATTCCGGGGCTGGTCCGCTATATCCGCGGCACGGGGCCGCAGGTGCTGATGGCCGCCGCCAACCACGCCACACTGGCCGCCGTTCTGGCGCACCGGCGCGCGGACCGCCCCGGAACGGCCCTGGTCATCCGTGTCAGCAACGCCCTGATCGGCGGACGCAACCGGCCGCAGGACCGGCTGAGGCGCTGGACCATCCGGCGGTTCTACGGTCGCGCCGATGGGGTCGTAGCCGTTTCCGCTGATCTGGCGCGGGAAATCACCGAATTGGTGCCCGACCTCGCCCCCTGCACGCGGGTCGTGCCGAATCCCGTGGTCGATGAGAACCTGTCCAGCCGCGCGGCCCGGCCGCCCAGCCATCTTTGGCTGACCGATGGCGGAGCGCAGGTGGCGCTGGCGGTGGGGCGGATGGAAGCGCAGAAGGACTTCGCCACGCTGTTGCGCGCCATGGCGCTGGTCCGCCGGTCGCGGCCGGCGCGGCTGCTGATTCTGGGCGACGGGAGCGAGCGGCCGATGCTGACCACGCTCGCCCAGGAGCTGGGGTTGGGGCCTGACGTGCTGGCCATGCCGGGCTTCGACCCGAATCCGTTTCCCGCCATGGCCCGGGCCGCCTGCTTCGTCCTCTCCTCCCGCTGGGAGGGCATGCCGGGGGCGTTGATCGAGGCCATGGCGCTGGGCTGTCCCGTGGTCAGCACGGATTGCCCCGGCGGCAGCCGGGAGGTCCTGCGGGACGGGGCGCTGGGGCCGCTGGTTCCGGTCGGGAATGCGGAGGCACTGGCCACGGCGGTCATAGAACTGCTGGAAACGCCGCCTGACCGTCCCGCCCTGATGGCCCGGGCACAGGATTTCACGGTCGCGGCCTCTGCCGCCGCCTATCACGCGGCACTGGAGGACGCCTGGATCAGGCGGCGGGCGGGGTGAGCCGGACGCGGAACCAGCGCACCACCGGCACAAGCAACGCCAGCAGGATGAACAGCGACGCCGCCAGGGCGGCAATTCCGGCTCCCAGCAGGCCCATCCTGTCCAGCAGCCAGAGCAGCAGCGGGACATAGAGCGCGGTGGACCAGACCCGCACCTTCAGGGCCGTGCCGGCGTGGCCGGTGGAGATCAGCAGCGGTTCCAGCGGAAAGGCCCAGATGCTGATGACCGAGCCCGCGACCAGCCAGATCATCACCGGATAGGCCGCCGTGAACTCCGGCCCCACGGTGAGGCGCAGCAGCGGCTCCCCCAGAAGCCAGACCAGCCCCAGCATGGCGGTGCCAAGCCCGCCGGCCAGCAGGGCGGAGCGCTGGATCAGGTTGCGCATGGTGCCGAACTCGTTCCCGGCAGCCAGCCGCGCCAGCTCCGGATAGATCGCCGGGATCAGGAGCTTGGCCGGCTTGGCGATGGCGTCGGCGAACTGCCGGGCGATACGGAACAGGGCGGCCTCCGCCGGTCCCAGAATCCAGCCCACGGCCAGCGTGCCCATATGGGTGAAGGCCAGTTCCAGCGTGGTGTTCAGGTTGGTGGTCCAGACGAAGCCCCAGATTCCGGGAAAGCCGGCCGTGAGCCCGCCGCCGCGCCATGCCCATTCGTCCAGATGGCCGCGCCGGCGCAGCTCCTGCCATCCGGCGCCGATCAGGTAGATGCCCGCCACCGCCGTACCGGCGTACCAGGCAACCAGGAACCATTCGAGCCCGCCGCCCAACGCCCAGACAAGCGCGCCGCCGGCCATGCGGATGAAGGCGCCGATGGTGCTCTGCCCCGCCAGCACGTCGAACCGATCCACCAGCCGCAGCACGCCGGTGGGCGTCGCGGTCACCATGAACAGGACGGAGGTGACGTAGAGCATGGCCGCCGGCACCACCGCTTCCGGCCAGCCGAAATAGGAGGCCAGCGCCCAGGCCAGCACGACGGACAGCACCATGCCCAGCACGGCGCTGATTCCGTCCAGCATTACGGTGAAGCGGAGCAGGCGCTGGAAGTCGCCCCTGTTTCCGGACTGGAGCGCCGGCGTGCCATAGCGGATCACCGCTTGCCAGGACTGGAACTTCGCGATCTCCCCCACCGCCTGGGTGAAGGAGTGGATCAGCACCAGCACGCCGAAGGTCTCCACCCCCAGCGCACGGGCGCCGATGGCCAGCGCCGCCAGCCCGAACACCGCGTTCAGCGACTTGCCGCCCAGCAGCCAGGAGGCATTGCCGAACAGCCGGCGCAGCAGCCGGTCGGAAAACCAGCCGCGCGGCCCGTTGGGAGCGTCGGCACGCGAGTCGGAGGCGTTGGGCGGAATCTTGGGCACGGGCAGAACTGACGAATGGGCCTGATGGCGCCCTGATTAGCAGGCGGGCGGGCTGGGAGCCATCCCGATTGCCCGACACCCGAACCCGCCGGGGGAACAGGGCTGGCTGTGACACGGGTCACATTTCGCGGGCTGGCGGAACGGATATGGGAATAGTCCGGCAGCTGGGATAGACATGCAGCCGCCGCGCCTGCCCGTTTCAGCGCACCGTCCGCTTTCTGGGAAAGTCGGCGATTTAAAGGAGCCTCCTGCCGTGATCCGATCGCCCCATCGCCGCCGTTCCACTGCCGCTTGCGCTTTGGCGCTGCTGATCGGCCTTGGCAGCGCCGGCCCGGCCCTGGCGCAGGACAATGTGAATGATCCGTTGGAGCCGGTGAACCGCGCCGTCTTCTGGTTCAATGAGGCTCTGGATGTGGTGCTGATCCGCCCGGCGGCGGAAATCTACCGCGCGGTCGTGCCGGACCCGGCCCAGCGCGGCGTCCGCAACGTGCTTCAGAACCTGCGCAGCCCGCTGGACCTGACCAACCAGCTCCTGCAAGGAGACTGGAAAGGGGCCGGCACGGTGACCAAGCGCTTCCTGATCAACACCACCGTGGGCATCGGCGGCATCTTCGACGTGGCCGGTCAGAACGGCCTGACCTACGAGTATGAGAGCTTCGACCAGACGCTTGCCGTCTGGGGCGTGCCGGAGGGGCCCTATCTGGTGCTGCCGCTGATCGGCTCCTCCTCCCTGCGCGATGCCGCGGGATTCGGGGTGGAGTTCCTGGCCGATCCGGTTTCCAACTATGCCGCCAACACGGACCAGGACTGGATCACCTACACCCGCGCCGGACTGACCGTAGTGGACACCCGCGCCGGCTATATCGAGGCTATCGACGATCTGAAGCGCAACAGCTTCGACTATTACGCCGCCATGCGTTCCCTCTACCGCCAGCGGCGCGACGGCTGGATTCGCGACGGCGCACCGGCACAGGACGCCTTCCCCGACATTCCGGATTACGACGAGGAATAGGCACGGAACTCCCTTCCCGTTCCGCCATTGGCAGCGGGAAACCGGGAGCCCGCGCCATGACCGAAGCCAGTATGCCGCCCGACCTGCCCGACAGCCGCTTCCGCCCGCTGCTGACGCATGCGCTGGACGGCTGGCGCATGTCGGGCACCGGTCATTTCACCTGGCGAGATACCGGATCGGCGCCGGTTCTGGAAAGCGTCGGCGGGCCGGGGCTGCTCTGGTACGCGGCGGAGAGTTTTGCCGACTGCCTGCTTCGGGTGGATTGGCGAATCATGAACCTGACCGACAATTCCGGCGTCTTCCTGCGTTGTCCGCCCCTGGCCGACGATCCCTCGGTCGCCTATGCGCAGGCCTACGAAATCCAGATCGACGACCGCGGCGTGGATAATGAGGGTGGGCGGATGGACAGTCCGCTGCATCTGACCGGCGCCGTCTATCGCCTTTCGCCGGCATTGGAACGGGCCGGCAATCCGCCCGGCCAGTGGAACCGGTTCGACATCCTGGCGCAGGGCGGGGACCTGACCGTATGGCTGAACGGCCGGCGCGTCTGCCGGCTGGAGGGCGGCGACCGGCGGACCGAGGGGCATATCGCGCTCCAGAACCATCATGAAGGGTCGCAGGCGCAGTTCCGGATGCTGGCCGTCTGCCCGCTCTAGCCCTTTGGCGGGACCGTTTGGGCGGATGGCTGTTGGCCTGGAAACGACAGCAGAGGTTCCCCATGCCGCACCCACAGCCCCTTCCCCCTGATTCCCCGCCGGTGCCGAACGAGGATATGCCCTCTCCCGGTCTGCCGCCCGGCGGCATTCCCGACCTGCCCGGACGCGACCTGCCGCCGGGCCCCGCCGATCCGCAGCCCTATCCCGGCCCGCTGAAGCCGCCGCCCGGCCCGATGGGGCTGGGCTGACGCCGCGACATGCCGGATCTTGAATGGCGGCTCCTGCTGCTGCCCCTCGGGCTCGGCATCGTCCTGGCGGCGCTGCACGACCTGTTCGTAACCACACTGACGGTGCGTGGCGGCGGCACGCTCTCCGGCCGTTTCGCGCAGGGTGTTTCCCGCCTCGCCATGGTTCTGGGTCACGGGCGCTTTCCACTGGGTGCGATGTACTACAACGGCATGATCGTCCTGATCGGGATCATGCTGCTGTGGGTCGGGATGCTCTGGGCCGGATGGTCGCTGGCCTTCTCCGCGCAGGCGGACTCGGTGGTTCGCGCCAGCAACAATGTACCGGCCGGCACGGTCGACCGGGTCTATTTCGTCGGCTACACGCTGTTCACCCTGGGGCTTGGCGATTACCGGCCGGCAGGCGGACTCTGGCAGATATTGACCGTGCTGGTAGTGGCCAGCGGCCTGCTGGCGGTCACGCTGATCATCACCTATGCGCTCCAGGTCGTCACCGCCGCCTCAACCAAGCGGCAGGTGGCGGCGACCATCGGCTGCCTGGGGCATACGCCCCGCGACATCCTCTGCCGCGCCTGGGATGGAAAGGGCTTTCCCGCTTTGGGCAACCAGCTGACCAGCCTGATCTCCCCGTTGGTGCAGGTCAGCCAGCAATATCTGATGTTCCCGGTCCTTCCCTATTTCCACGGACGCCAGCCGCAGCTTTCCCTGGGTCTGGCCGTTGCCGTACTGGATGAGACCCTGCTGATGCTGGAGCAATGCACGTCACGGGAGCAGTCGCTGCCGCCGGCCGTCCTGGCTCCCTTGCGCCATGCCATCGGTCAATTGCTGGACACGCTGGAGTCCGCCCATATCGACCCGGCCTCACATGCGCCGCCCCCGCCCGATGCCGCCCAGCTCTCCGGGATCGGCATGCCCGTGCCGCAGCAGGGCTGCCTGACAGCCCGTTGCCAGAAGGAGGAGAAGCGGCGGCGTCTGCTGCTGGGCTTTCTGCAGAGCGAAGGGTGGAGCTGGAACGATGTCCATGGCGGCCGTCCATCCGCCTGACCCGCCCTGCGGCCTCGCCACCTGTTCTGCCGGGCGAATGGCCGCAGGGCCGGAACATGGCGGGACCGCTAGGGTTCCGCCAGCGTGTTTCAAGGCCCGAGAGGATTGTGGATGCGGTTGATCGGCATTCTGGGCGGCGTGCTTGGCATCGCGGCGCTTGTCTATGCGGCAATGATGACGCTGGTGACGGTGGAATACGCACCCTTCCCATCGGAAGCCGATCTGGAAAATCCGGGGCGCCGGCCCAGCGCCGCTGCCTATGATGTTCTGGGCACGAAGGTGATGCCCGCCCAGGCCGCCCAGATGCGCGCGACCACGCGCGGGCTGGACCATCTGTCACGCCGGAACGGAGCAATCGAGATAACGCCGGAGCTGGTCCGCATGGGCCGGGAGGCCTTCTACAAGGAGACCTTCGGGAATGAATGGTTCCTGACCGATGTGATGGGCCTGCTGGACGGGGCCATCACGCCCTGGGCCATGACCAAGGCGATCCTGGCGAACTTCGCCAATCCCACCACCGACCTGAAGGTCCGGCTGGCCAAGGACCTCCGCCTCGGCGACCAAGTATTGCCCGCGGGCACCCTTGTCTCCACGGGGCTGGACATCCCGGCCGGCCAGATCATGCCGATGGGAATCAAGATGGTGTGGGACAAGGGCGCGCTGCGCGCGGGCATCACCTGCGCCGCCTGCCACAGCACCGTGGACCCGGCAACGGGGCGGGTGGTGGAGGGAGCGCCGAACCCGGACTTCAATGTCGGCTTCATGCTGGCGGCCTCTTCCAACACCGCCGCCTACTTCACCCATGTGACGGTGGAGGACCCCGCCGCCTTCGTCGGTCCCGACGCCCCGCGCATCGCCACCGCGTCGGGCGGAACTGTCGCCGTGCCGGACAAGGAGCTGCTGGAGACGGCCGTGGACGCGCAGTTCGCCGCCTGGCCGCCCGGCAGCTTCGACAGCACCGTGGACATGGTCAGCAATCCGACCAGCATTCCCGACAGCTTCACGGCGGAGGCGCATCCCTTTGGCTGGTCGGGCTTCGCCCAGATCGGCCCGTTCCGCGGCTCCACCATGCTGTCCAACAACGTCCATGCTGTGAATGCCGACGCCACGACCGTAGCGGGAGCCGCCTCCGAGCTGCTGGGCATGGATACGGAGCTTTATCTGGCCACCATGCTTCAGGGCGCCCCGAACCCCGCCTTCCGTTGGGACCCTGGCAGCGGGAGAACCCCGTCAGAGGTGCTTGAACAGGCGAACCCCACGCCGATCAGCCCCTCCCTGGTCAGCGCCGCCGTGATGCCGAGTTGGCCCAATGTCACCTACATCTCCACCGACAGCCTCCAGCTCAGCACGCCCGGCCTGCCGGTGTGGGAGAAGGTGAACGCCATCAGCGCCTTCCAGGATACCCTCACCGCCCCGGTGCCGCGCCTGAACGCCTCCTCCGTCCGGCGGGGGCAGGGCGTATTCAGCCGCGCCGGCTGCGCCGACTGCCATGTGGGGCCGGCGCTGACCAACAATCGGGTCCTGCCGGTGGCCGAGGTCGGGACGCAGCCCAGCCGCGCCCGCGCCCTGGCGGCGACGGAGAAGGCGCTGGTGCCGTCTGTGATGATCGCCCCCTCCACCCCCTTCCCTCCGCCGGCGGAGCCGGACCTGATCAAGATCCAGATCCCGCCGGACCGCCTGGAGCAGCTTCAGCTCGGCTGGGCCCATGCGGGGACGGACGGCGGTTACAAGGTGAAGGGACTGGTCGGCCTCGCCGTCTCCGCCCCCTACCTGCATGATCATGGCGTAGCAGTGGGGCCGGATGCGGCGACGCAGGCGGGGTTGCCCGGCACGCTCTATGCCGGGGTGCTTCCGGACCCGGTGAACAGCCTGCGGGCCATGGTGGACCGGAACCTGCGCGCCCGTGTCGTATCCGCCAATCGCGAAGATGCACGCGCTGCCATGAGCAACGTCAGCGGGGAGGGGCACGAATTCTGGGTGGATACCGAGGCCGGCTTCACCGCGCAGGATCAGGCCGACCTGATCTCCTTCCTGCTCTCCATCGAGCGGGCGGCAGGTCCGTAGCGGCGTGGGCGCGCTTATGCGCCCAGCCTCCCCAAAAGGTCGCTTGGCAGGGAGCAAGCGGAATGGTCCGGTGTTCCCCTCTCCATGATGACCGGTCCGATGCAGATTCCATCCACCCAGACCAATCACCGCGCCGCCAGCACCGTCCGGGCAATGTTCTGCCTGCTGGGAGCGCTTCTGCTGTCCGCCTGCGCCAGCGCCTTTGCGGAGCCGCCGGAGCGGCTGGTGACCGTATACACCGTACAGCCGGAGGAGACGCTGCCGGAGATCGGGCGGCGGCACGGGTTGGGCTATGTGGAGGTGCTGGCGGCCAATCCAGGCGTCCATCCCTTCGTGCCGGACGTGGGCAGCCAGGTGGTGCTTCCCACCGTTCATCTGCCGCCGAACGCGCCGTCCGATGGCGTAGTCGTCAATGTCGCCGACATGCGCCTGTACCAGTGGCAAGGCGAGGACGCGCCCCGGACCTATCCCATCGGCATCGGGCGGGAGGAGCTGACCACCCCCGCCGGCAAGACGAAGATCGTCAAGAAGGCCGCCAATCCCATCTGGTACCCGACGCCACGCATGCGCCGGGAGGACCCGACGCTGCCGCGCGCCGTCGGTCCGGGGCCGGACAACCCGCTGGGCACCCATGCGCTGTATCTGGACGTCGACCTGCTCCGGATCCACGGCACCAACCGTCCCTGGGGCGTCGGCGCCCGGACCAGCAGCGGCTGTGTCCGGCTGTATCCTGAAGACATCCCGGTCCTGTACGAGCGGCTGCCCGTGGGCACCCCGGTCTACATCGTGGATCAGGAGGTCAAGGCCGACTGGCACCAGGGTGGCCTGTATGTGGAAGTCCATCCCGCTCCGGATCAAGCGGACGCCATCGAGTTCTCCCGTCCCTTCGAGCCACGTCTGCCCAAGGATCTGGTCCGCATCGTCGCCGAAGCGGCGGGCGAAAACGCGACGGTGGACTGGGACAAGGTGAAGGAAGCCGGGTTGAAGCGCCTCGGCTATCCGGTACTGGTCGGCATCGGGACGGAACCGGTGTCGGGCGCCGGGCAGCCGCCGAGGCTGATGGCCAGCGCGGCGTACTGAGGTTCGCCCAGCCGCGGATCGCCGCCAATGAAAAAGGGCCGGTCGCTGGACCGGCCCTTCGTCGTCGGTATCCGACGCAGACTTACTTGCGCTGGCCCTGGCGGTACAGTTCCTCGATCCGCTCGGCCGCCTGCTGGGCGCGCTCGGCAGCCTGCTGGGCGCGGTCAGCGGCCTGACGGGCATCCTGCACCTGCTGCTCCAGCGTCTGCACACGGGTGTTCACCGTCTGCAGGTCGGTGGAGGTCGCGTAGGCCACTTCGTCGTCCCGGCCGCTGCTGCACGCGGACAGGGCCACGAGCGCCAGGGCAGGCACGAGAAGGCGGACGGGTTTCAGGTTCATCTGTTCCTCCTTACAGGACAGCTGTGGTTATTGGGCGGCCCCCATCGGGAGAGACGGCCGGCAGAAGGGGACGGTCCGGGCGGACGTTCCCATGTGCCCAACGCTTCTGCCCTGGGCATGTTTCCTTCGAAAACGCATCCAGTTCGGCCGGAACGGCGGAAACGCTGCATGCGGCCTCTTCCTGCCCCTGATCGGTCACAGGGCGGAGCGCTCTGCCCGGATGGCATCCGGAACCGGTCCGGCCTTCCCGCGGTTGGTCGCAACAGCCGGAGCCAGAACAAGGAGGAGCCTGCCATGCCCGTTCCCCGCACCGTGATCGTCACCGGGGGCACCGCCGGGGTGGGTCGCGCGGTGGTGGAGATGCTGGCCCGACGCGGGGACCGCATCGGCATCATCGCCCGCGGCCGGGAGGGGCTGGCGGCGACCAGGGCCGCGGTGGAGCGGTTGGGCGGCACCGCCCTGGAGCTTCCCTGCGACGTGGCGGACGCCTCGCAGGTCGAGGCCGCCGCGGACAAGATGGTGGAGGCGCACGGCCCCATCGACGTCTGGGTCAATGCCGCTATGGTCACCGTCTTCTCCAAGGTCCGGGACCTGACCCCGGAGGAGTTGCGGCGGGTCACGGAGGTGACCTACCTCGGCAATGTCTACGGCATCATGGCCGCCTACCGCCGCATGCGGGAGCAGGCGGACGGCACCATCGTGCAGATCGGCTCCTCCCTCGCCTACCGGGGCATTCCGCTTCAGGCGGCTTATTGCGGGGCGAAGCACGCCATCAAGGGGTTCCTGGACAGCCTGCATTCGGAGTTGATCCATGAGAACAGCCGGATCAAACTGACCACGGTGCATATCCCCGCCGTGAACACGCCCCAGTTCGACTGGGCGCGCACCCATACCGGCCTTCAGCCCCGCCCCGTCGCTCCCGTTTTCCAGCCGGAGGCCATCGCCCGCCATGTGATGGAGGCGATCGACAACCCGGCGCGGGAATACTGGGTGGGCGGCAGCACGCCGATGGTCATCGCCGGCAGCTTCGTCGCCCCCGGCCTGATGGACATGTATCTGGCCCGCACCACCGTGACCGGTCAGGAACGGCCTGAATGGACCGACCCCGACCGGCGCGACAACCTGTTCGAGCCGGTGGAGGGCAAGGGACTGCACCGCGCCCATGGCAGCTTCGACCGGGAGGCGAAATCCAGCACGCTTGGCATCGCGGCGGAGAGCTTCCGGGCGGTGGCAGCCGGGGCGATCCTGGCCGTGGCCGGCGGGCTGGCGCTGGGCGGGACGTTGCTGGACCGCGGCGGCGACGGGTCGGAGCGCCGACGTCGCCAACGCGACATGGCGCGGCTGGGACCGGGGCCGCGCCGCGGCGCCTGATGACGTATCCGCAGGAACGTTCGGACGGGCCCATGCGTTGGCCCGAGAGACGTTCCCCAGGCTGCGCGCTGCCCGCGCGCCCCGACAGCCCATGATGCCGGAGGGCGGATGGCCGCCTTGTTCACCCCACGCGCGGACAGAATTCTGCGCCGCCTGGCCGCGGCGGCGGTCGTAGCCGTGCTGGCCTTCCTGGTGGTGGCGACCGGCATCGTCGATCCGGGCTGGTTCCGCGGGGCCAGCGCCGCGCCGCCGCAGCCGGTGCCGTTCAGCCACAAGATCCATGTGGACGATGTCGGCGTGGATTGCCGCTACTGCCACACCAGCGTGGAGGTCGCGGCCGATGCCGGCATGCCGCAGATGAAGACCTGCATGTCCTGCCACCTGCCCTTGGACCCACAGCCGGACATGCCCTATTCCCTGGTGTGGCAGCGGGTACAGCCCCTTCCGGACCACGCCTATTTCCATCACGGCGCCCATATCAGCGCCGGCGTCGGCTGCTCCACCTGCCATGGCAACGTGGCCGCGCAGGCTGTTCCAGTCGCTCCGCAGCGCTATTCCATGAACTGGTGCCTGGACTGCCATCGCGATCCCGCGGACTCGCTGCGCGCGCCCGGTGAACTGCTTTACATGGACTGGACACCGCCCGACGCGGCCGTTCAGGCGGAGCGCCTGCACCAGCGCGGCATTGTGCCGGCCAATCTCGATCACTGCTATGTCTGTCACAGGTAGGGGCCGGATGAGCGGACGCCAGCATCCTCACCGCGATCCCGCCCCCCTTCTGGCCACTTTGCCGGAGGCGAGCCGGCGCGATGTCCTGCGCACCATGGCAGCCTCCCTGGCGCTGGCCGCCGCCGGCTGCGACGGACCCCCGCCGGAGGCAGCCGTCCCCTATGTGGAGCAGCCGGAGCATCTTGTGCCCGGTCGGCCCCTGTTCTACGCCACGGCGGTGACGCTGGAGGGCTTCGCCCGGCCGGTCCTGGCCGAGGTGCACGAGGGCCGGCCCACCCGGCTGGACGGCAATCCCCGACATCCTGCCGGTACCGGCGCATCCGATCCATTCATGCAGGCGGAGGTGCTGAACCTCTACGACCCGGATCGTCCGCGCGCCCCCCTGATCGAGGGGGAGGTCATAAGCCAGGAAGTCCTGTGGGAGCGGCTGGCCGGTCTGGCGGACCGGCTGGCGGAGAGCGGCGGCGTCGGCTGCCGGGTGCTGTCCGGCCGCACCACCTCCCCCACCCTGCTGCGGCAGCGGGAGGAATTCCTGCGCCGCTATCCCCAGGCCGGATGGCATGTCTGGGACCCGCTGGAGATGCCGGAGCGGACGGAAGGCATCCGCTTGGCCTTCGGCCGTGATCTGGCTTTGCATCCGCGGCTGGGCGGGGCTGCCGCCATCGTCAGCCTTGGCGCCGACCCGCTGGGTCCGGGCCCCACCCAGGTGGAGAACGGGGCGGAGTGGGCTGTGCGCCGGGCCGGCATCCGCAGCGGCCAGCTTCCGCCCGCCCCGATGATGGTGGCGGAGGCGACGCCCAGCCTGACAGGACTTAAGGCGGATAGGCGCCTCGCGGCTGCGGAGTGGAAGCTGCCCCTGTTGCTGGCCGCCATCGCGCAGGAATTCGGCGAGGGCGGGGCGGAGGCGGTGGAGTTGACCCTGGCGGAGCGGGCCTGGACGGCGCGGGCGGCGCAGGCCCTGCGCCAGCATGCCGGGGCGTCGCTGCTGCTGGCCGGCCCGCAGCTTCCGGCGGCGGCACAGGCCCTGGCCCACCGGATCAATCACCGGCTTGGTAATCTTGGCCGCACCCTGCTGACGACCGAGCCTGTAAGCGGACCGGCGGATGCGCCGGGACTGGCCGAACTGGCGGAGGATATCGCCGCCGGTCGGGTCCGCACCCTGATCCTGCTGGAGAGCAACCCGCTCTATGCCGCCCCTGCGAATGTGCGGTGGGCGGAGCTGCTGGCCAGGGTGCCGCTGACGATCCACGCCGGCCGGATGCGGGACGAAACAGGAATGGCCGCCGGCTGGCAGGTCCCTCTGACCCACCCGCTGGAGAGCTGGTCCGACGCACGGCATCCGGATGGAACGGCAAGCATCGTCCAGCCCACCATACGCCCGCTGTTCGGCGCGATGTCGGTACACCAGTTCCTCGCCGCGCTGTCCGGCGACATCACCGACATGCGCGAACCGGTGCGGGAGACCTGGCGCGCCGTCTGGGGCGATGCCGGCTTCGAGGAGCGCTGGAACCGGGCGCTCCGCAGCGGTTACGTGGAAGGAACGGAAGCGCCGCAGGCGCAGGTCGCCGTCGGCCCGGCAACCTTCACGCCGGAGCTTCCTCCGTCGCCGGAGCTGGTGGAGCTGGTGATCCGCCCCGATCCCACCGTGTGGGACGGGAGCTTCGCCAACAATGCCTGGCTCCAGGAGCTGCCCAAGCCCCTGACCAAGGTTTCCTGGACCAACGTCGTCGGTCTGTCGCCGGCCCTGGCCGGTCAGCTCGGCCTGCGGGAGGGCAATCTGGTGGAGGTGGAGGCGGTCGGGCGCACCGTCGTCGGCGCCGCCTATCCCCTGCCGGGCCAGTCGGAGCGGACGGTGACGCTCTGGCTGGGCTACGGCCGTGCGGCCGGCGGGCGGAACGGGAGCGGGCTCGGCTACAACGCCGCCCGGCTCCGCCCGGCGAATGGCGGATGGCGGGTCGATGCAGCGGCGCTGCGTCCGGCGGGCGCCGGCGCGGAACTGCCCCTCATGCAGAAGGAAGGCTGGATGAACGGGCTGGATCTGGCCCGTAAGGTACCGCTGAACGATCCGCGGGTGGAAATACCGGCCAGCGCCCCGCACCCGCCTTCGGTCCATCCGGACTGGGACTATCCCGGCCGGCGCTGGGCCATGGCGGTGGATGTGGACAACTGCATCGGCTGCAACGCCTGCATGGTCGCCTGCCAAGCCGAAAACAGCATTCCCACCGTGGGACCGGAGGAGGTGAAACGCGGGCGCGCCCTGCACTGGATCCGGGTCGAGCGATACTGGACCGCCGGGGATGAGGCCGGCGGCGGAGAGATCGGCGGGCGTTTCCTGCCCGTCCTGTGCATGCATTGCGAGAAGGCCCCCTGCGAGGTCGGCTGCCCGGTGAATGCCACCGTGCACGGGCCGGAGGGGCTGAACCAGATGATCTACAACCGCTGCATCGGCACCCGCACCTGTGCTGCGTACTGCCCCTATGAGGTGCGGCGGTTCAACTACTTCGACTATGCCGCCCGCGATCTGGCCGCCGCCATACCGCAGCGAAATCCCGACGTGACGGTGCGCGCCCGCGGCGTGATGGAGAAATGCACCTACTGCGTCCAGCGCATCCGCGCGGCGGAGATCCAGGCCGGGGTCGAGGGGCGGGATGTCGGCAGGGATGAGATCACCACCGCCTGCGCGGCCGCCTGCCCCAGCAGCGCGCTGATCTTCGGCGACCTGAACGATCCGGATTCCCCCGTGGCCCGCCGGCATGCGGAAGAACGGGCCTACGACCTGCTGCGGGAACTGGGCACCCGCCCGCGAACCTTCTACCTGGCCGCCATCGGCCTGCCGGAGGATACGGCATGAGCAGATGGTCCGGCCTGACCGCGGCGGCGCTGCTGATCCTGGGGCTGGCTGGCTGCGATGGCGGCGGCATGGACGATCAGGCGAAGATCGAGCCTTATGACGTGCCCCCGCCCCAATGGGGCGGCATCGTCGGCGCCCTGCCCCCGGTTCCGGGCACGGTACATCAGATGGAGGACGGTGAGGCAACACGCCCCCGGATCACGGCGGACCTGCTGGCGCGCGGCGGCGATCGGTACGCCATCTTCTGCGCCCCCTGCCACGGGCCGGGGGGACATGGAGACGGCGGGGCGGTAGGACGGGTGGTGCCGCAGCCGCCATCCCTCCTCTCCGCCCCGCTCCAGCGCGTGCCGGACAGCCATCTGTTCCGGGTCATCAGCAACGGAAAGGGTCGGATGTACGGCTATGCCTCCAGAATTCCGGAGGCCGACCGCTGGGCCATCATCGCCTGGCTGCGCGATGTCCAGGCCCGCACCCCCGATCAACCTCCAGCGGGAACAGGCACGACCCCGCAGGGTTGATTCCACATGTTCCAGCATCAGACCACGATCCATCGCCGGCCCGCATGGCGCGCGACCCCGTACCCCCCGGTGCCGCCACCGCCGCCGGCGCCGCCGCCGCTCGATCCGGATGCGCCGCCGCCCATCCAGGAACCGCCGGGGCCGATCCCGGTCCCGCCTGGAGAGCCGCCGCCGGTACCGGAACGGCTGTCGACGGCAGAATTCCGACGCTGCTCATGACTGCCCGGAGGGGTGGTCCATGAAATTCCTCGTGGCCATGAGCCGGCCCAGCCGGCGCGGCCATCTGCAGTCCACCACCCGCCTTATCCGCACCCTGCGGCGGACGGCGACGTGGATCGTCTGCGTGCTGGCGCTGCATATCCTGGCCATGATCATTTTCGAGGGGATGGTTCCCTTCGACGCACTCTGGCTCACGGCGACCACAGTGATGACGGTGGGCTATGGCGATCTCTCGGCCGCCACCGTGCCGGGCCGAATCTCCACCATGGTGCTGATGTACATGGGCGGCATCTACGTGCTGGCGAAAGCTGTCGGCGACTACACCGACTATCGCGCCCAGATGGCCAATGAGAAGGCGCGCGGAAGCTGGAGGTGGAACATGAGGGGGCATCTGCTGATCATCGGGCAGCCTGTGGGCAATGCGGAGCAGTACTTTATCCGGCTGACGGATCAGATCCGCGCCCATGAGAGCTGGATCGACATACCGATCCTGCTGTTGACGGAGGTGTTCCGCAACCGCCGCCTGCCCTCCAGCCTTGCCGACCGGGGCATCGCCCTTTGGACCGGCAATCCGACCGAAATCCAGTCGCTGGAGGCTGTAACGCCTGCCGATGCGCGGGCGGTCGTTGTCTTGGCCGAGAGCGGAACGGACAGCGCCGCCGACGCCGGCGTCTTCGACACTGTGGACCGCATCCGCGGCGCCGGCTTCGTCGGGCCGATCGTCGCGGAATGCGTCGACCAGCTCAACCGCAGCCGCCTGATGCGGGCTGGCGCCACCACCGTGATCCGCTCCGTCCATGGTTTTCCGGAGATGGCGGCCCGCGCCCTGGTAGCGCCCGGCGCGGAAAGGCTGGTGGAGAACCTGTTCACGGCGGAGGGCGACGAGTGCCGGCGTTACGAGTTGCCGGAGATCTGGCACGGCACCTGGACCGAGCTGACCCTTCGTCTCGTCACGGCGGAGATCGGCATCCCGCTCGGCTACGCGGACCCGGAAGGGTGCATCCATAGCAATCCGGTCGGCCGGGCCATCGAGGCGCGGGCGATCTTCGTGATCGTGCACGACCGGCATCAGGCATCCGCACAAGTGCAGATCGCGCGCCTCCTGCGCGGGTAGTTCGCGGGCCGGCTGTGACCTCCCGTCCGGACGGGGAGATTCCGCGGAACACATCCCGCCCCCTCTGGTTGGCTACGTGGGCATCGTGCATCCGGCAAAATGGATGCTGCGAGCCTGCAACTTCAGGCTTAAGCGGAGGATCGTCGATGCGAACGCACCTGTTCACGGCGGCCATTGCCCTGGCAGTGGCGGCCTTTCCGGCCGCGTCATGGGCGCAGGAGCAGCAACAGGATCAGCGGCAGCAGCAACCACCCGAGAACCAGCTCGCCCAAGCGCCGCCCGCAGCTCCGCCGGCTCCCGCCGGTCAGCAGGATCAACTCGCCCAGCATCTGCAAAGCGCCCAGGACCGTCTGCGTACGGCACAGCAGGAGCTTCAGGCAGCCCGGGATGCCCGGGACCCGCAGCGCGAGGAAGCGGCGCGACAGGCCGTGTCGGATGCATTGACCCGGTTGGGCGATGCCCTGTCCTCTGCGCAGCAGCAGGTAATGGCGGCGCTGGACGCGTTCCGGACCGGCGGACCTGAGGGCGACAGCGCCGCCCAGCGCGTCGCGGGCCTCATGCAGATGCCGGCAGCCGATCCCACCGACGTGAATGTGCGCCAGCTCGCTCCGCAAGTGGCTGTGAACGCGGCCGCGCCGCAGGTGCAGGTGGAGCAGTTGCAGCCCCGCGTGGCAGTGAACCAGCAGAGCCCGAACGTGGTGGTGGAGCAGCCGCCGCCGCAGGTGCAGGTCCGACAGCCCGCCCCGCGCATCCGGGTGCGCCAGTTCCCGCCGGAGATCATCGTCCGCCAGTTCGAGCCCGAAGTGATCATCCGCCAGCGTGAGCCGGAGATCATCATCGAGCAGGCCGACCCGGAGATCACCGTCAACCAGGCGGAACCCCAGGTCGCCGTGAACATGCAGCAGCCCACGGTCGAGGTCCAGGCGATGGAGCCGCGCATCAGCGTCGCCCAGCCGGAGCCGAACGTGGATGTGTCGATGGCCCAGCCGCTGGTGAATGTGGACCCCGGCCGCCCGGCCGTGGCCGTCCAGCAGCCGGAGCCCGAGGTCCGGGTCGAGCAGCAGCGTCCGGAGGTCGCCGTCGATCCCGGCCGTCCGGTCGTGGACGTGCAGCAGCCCGCGCCGGAAGTCGAAGTGGAGACACAGCAGCCGGAAGTGGCCGTACGCCAGCCCGAACCCGAGGTGCAGGTGCGCCAGCCCGAACCGCAGGTCCAGCTTGACCCTGGTCAGCCGGAGGTGAATGTCGAGCAGGAGCGCCCCGAGGTGGCGGTGACGCAGCCTGAGCCGCAGGTGCAGGTCGAGCCCAGCCAGCCGCAGGTGGACGTCCAGGCTGCCCGGCCCGAGGTGAACGTGCGGCAGCCCGAGCCGGAAGTCGCGGTGAACCAGCCGGCGCCCGAGGTTCAGGTCCAGCAGCCCGAACCGCAGGTCCAGGTCGATCGTGGCCAGCCGCAAGTGAATGTGGAGCCCGCTCGTCCCGAAGTCGCGGTGCGCCAGCCCGAGCCCGAGGTGCAGATTCAGCAGCCCGAGCCGCAGGTCGAGGTTCAGCCTGGCCAGCCTGACGTGAATGTGCAGGCGGCCCGGCCGGAAGTCACGGTGCGTCAGCCCGAGCCGGAAGTCGCCGTTCGTCAGCCTGAGCCGCAGGTGAATATCGATCAGGCGCAGCCCGACGTGACTGTGCAGCAGGCCCAGCCCGATGTGGCGGTCAGGCAGCAGGGGCAAACAGACGTGCAGGTCGCGGATGCCGGGTCCGCCCAGGCGCCTGCGCCCGCCCAGCAGGGCAATGAGCGGATGAACCGTCTCATCGGCGTGGCGGTCTATGGCTCCGACAATGAGGAGCTGGGCCAGGTCGAGGATCTGTTGCTCGCCCCGGAAGGCGGCGGCGTGCGGGACGTGGTGGTCCGTATCGACGAGGGTCTGCTAGGCGATGACCGGCTGATCCTGGTTCCTTACAGCCAAGTGCGGATGCGCGGCCAGGATCTGCTGATCCCGATGAACTCCGATCAGGTCGAAGCCGCGCCAGAGTTCAATTACGAGGCCGATGCGAACGCCCTTCTAGGCCCGGATGCGCAATGATGCCCGCCAGAGCCATGGAGAAGAAGATGATGCGGACAACCCTTCCCTTCGCAGCCGCCCTGGCCCTTCTGCTTCCGGCCGCCGGCTGGGCGCAGGAGCCCGGCGGGCCGCAGCCGGCTCCGGACAAGCCGGTTGGCGCCGACATCACGGTGCAGCAGCCGACGCCGGATGTGACCGTGCGCCAGCAGAAGCCGGACGTCACGATCCAGCAGGCCCGGCCGGACGTGAACCTGGATGTGGCGCGCCCGGTGGTCAATGTCGACACCCCGCCCCCGCAGGTGCAGATTCAGCCTACGGAGGGTCAGGTGCAGGCGCAGATCAACCGCGCCCAGCCCCAGGTCGATATCCGCCAGGCCAAGCCGGTGGTCAACATCCAGCAGGCTGAACCGGAAGTCATCGTGGAGCGGGCCGAAGGTCCTCCCCAGATTTCCATCCAGAAGCTGACGCGGGAGCAGGCCGAGCTGGCGGATATGGGCATCCAGCGTCGCGAAGACCTCGTCGGCATGACCGTGGTCGACCGCGAGGACCAGGAGATCGGCTCCGTCAGCGATCTGATGACCCAGAATGGCCGTATCCAATCGGCCGTCGTCCGGCAGGAAGGCGGCTTGTTGAGCGGCGACAAGATGGTCGCTGTCCCCTGGAGCGCGTTCCAGGTGGACCAGGAGAACAAGCGTCTGCGCGTTCAGATGAGCGAGGATGAACTCAGGGAAATGCCCGAGTTCAACTACGACGAACAGACGCAGCAGCAGGCGTTGGTCGGCCCCGAAGGCCAGCAGCAGCAGCAGCAGCAGCAGCAGCCGCAACAACAGCAGCAGAACCCGGAACAGCAGAGCCAGCGCTGATCCGGTCCGGATTCGGAACGAAGAAAGGCCGCGGGGCAACCCGCGGCCTTTCCGATTCCGAGACTTGCGCGAGACCCCCTGCGGAACAAGTCCCATCCTGAAGGATGCGGGACTGTCGACCGGGTTCCCGGCAGCCTACGCGCTTCGCAGACCGCCCAGCAGATTGGGGGTCAGCTTCTCGTTCTGGCCCTTGCCGCCGGTCTGGTCCTCCTGCCCATCCGGGTCCCCCGGCGGGGCGAGCTGGTTCAGCAGCATCACGGTGAAGGTGGAAAGCGGCTCCCGCCCGGAGGATGCGGAGCGGCCGGAACTCCAGACGTCGTTGTCGTCGCCCGCCCCGGCCACGACGCTTCCGAAGCGGCCCACGGCTGGTGTTCCCGTATCCTCTCCGAACTTGGCGGCAAACCGATCATAGATCTGGGACAGGGTGACCGGGCGGCCCTTGTCGTAGAACACGCCGCGGTTGGCGCGCGCCGCCTCGGGCAACAGCCTGTCCGCCGGCTGGGCCGGGTTGTCTTCCATCGCCTTCAGGAATTTGGTTGCCCCGGCTGCCCCCAGGAAATGGGCCAGGTACATCTCCGTCCGCCCGACCGGCTGGCCGAGTTCCCCCTCGAGATGGCGGCGATTATCCTGGGCCAGTTCGCCGGCCAGCAGGGCCGAGAGACGGGGATCGTTGCGCAGCTCCAGGATCTCCCTGCGCGCCATCGGGTCCTTAACCGCGGCGCGCCCGTCCGGCCGGCGCTCGATCAACTCCGCATAGGCGCCCAGCCCGTGCTTGGCCCCGTGGGTCTTCACCATGTCCAGCCAGGTGGAGTCGACGAACTGGAACAGGCCGGTGGCGCTGCTGGTGCCGGCCTTGGCATCAGTGCGGAAGCCGCTTTCCAGGGAAGCCTTTTCCATCAGGTAGGCAAAATCGACCCCGGTTGCGCGGCTGGCCTGGGCAACGGCGTTCCGCACCTGATGGGGAGCAGAACCCGATCCTGCCTGGAGATCGGCCCTGGGAATGGTGGAAAAGGCGCTGGTCACGGCTTGCCTCGTTCACGGAATGGCAGCCCGATCAAAGCAACCTCCATGCCAGTCACCGACGGGCTGCCGCGGCACTTGCCCCGAATCCTGGTTGCCGCCATCTTAGCCGCAACCGCAGGCACGGCCCCATACTGGCCGCCGCACCAGCCGTAGAAGCCCCCGGGAGGGAATTCAGGACCATGATTCCGTACAACGCGCCCATCGACGATATGCGGTTCACGCTGAACCATGTGGTGGGACTGCCCGCCGTGGCGCAGCTTCCGGGGTATGAGGCGGCGGATGCCGATCTGGTCGATGCGGTGCTGGAGGAAGCCGGCAAGCTGGCCCGCGACGTGCTGGCCCCGATCAACTGGCAGGGCGACCGCGACGGCGCGGTGCTGGAGAACGGCGTGGTCCGCACCGCCCCCGGCTTCAAGGAGGCCTACAAGGCCTATGCGGAGGGCGGCTGGAACTCCGTTCCCTTCGATCCGGACCATGGCGGCCAGGGCCTGCCCTGGACCCTGGCCATGCCGATCCAGGAGATGTGGAACGCGGCCAACATGTCCTTCGCCCTCTGCCCCATGCTGAACCAGGGCGCGGTGGAACTGCTGTCCGAGCACGGGTCGGAGGAGCAGAAGGGCAAGTATCTGGAGAAGATGATCTCCGGCGAGTGGACGGGCACCATGAACCTGACGGAGCCGCAGGCCGGTTCCGATGTCGGGGCCGTCCGCACCAGGGCGGTTCCGCAGGGCGATGGCACCTACAGGATCACCGGGCAGAAGATCTTCATCACCTATGGCGAGCACGACCTGACGCCAAACATCATCCACATGGTGCTGGCCCGCACGCCGGACGCCCCGGCCGGGGTGAAGGGCATCAGCCTGTTCATCGTGCCGAAGTTCCTGGTCGACGAGGATGGCGGCATCGGGGAGCGCAACGACCTCCGCTGCGCCGGGCTGGAGCACAAGATGGGCATCCACGCCTCCCCCACCGCCGTGATGGCCTTCGGGGACAATGGCGGGGCCGTCGGCTTCCTGATCGGGGAGGAGAACCGCGGCCTGGAATACATGTTCACCATGATGAACAACGCCCGCCTCGGCGTCGGCGTCCAGGGCGTCGGCATTGCCGAGCGCGCCTACCAGCAGGCGGTGGCCTATGCCAGGACCCGCACCCAGTCCCGCGCATTGGACGGCCGCAATCCGGAGCCTGTCGCCATCATCAACCATCCGGATATCCGCCGGATGCTGATGACCGCCAAGAGCCAGATCGAGGCGGCGCGCGCCCTGACCTATACCACCGCCGCCGCCTTCGACCGCGCCAAGCGCAGCACCGATGCAGAGGAGCGAAAGCGCGCCCGTGCCCTGAACGACCTGCTGACCCCGATCACCAAGGCCTGGTGCACCGACCTGGGCGTGGAGGTCGCCTCGCTCGGCGTGCAGGTGCATGGCGGCATGGGCTTCATCGAGGAGACGGGTGCGGCCCAGCATTACCGCGATGCCCGCATCGCCCCGATCTATGAGGGGACAAACGGCATCCAGGCCAACGACCTGGTCTTCCGCAAGGTGGTGCGCGATGGCGGCCAATCGGCCTTCGCCCTGATGGCCGAGATGACGACCGTAGCCCTGGCGGCGAAGGAAGGGCCGGGCGACGATCTGGAGGTGATCGGCGCCAACCTGCACGATGCCCTGCATGTGCTGGAGCAGACCACCAACTGGCTGCTGGAGGCGGCGAAGACCGATGTTCGTGCGGCAGCGGCCGGAGCGGTGCCCTATCTGCGCATGTTCGGCATCACCGTTGGCGGCTGGCTGATGGCGAAGGCCGCCATGGCGGCGCAGGCCCAGATGGCCCAGCGCGGGGCCGACACCCGCTTCCTGGACGGCAAGCTGATCACGGCCCGCTTCTATGCCGACCAGATCCTGCCGCAGGTCCAGGGGCTGATGAAGCCCATCGTGGCCGGCCACCGGACCGTTATGGCGCTGGCAGAAGACCAGTTCTGATGCCCGAAGCCCCCGCCGGGCCGGCGGGGGCTGTCCGACGTGTGTTTCCTTTCGGTTTTATCAGTCCAGAGTTGAGCATGCGCATGCTGTTGTAGACACTCCGCCGTCATATGCGATTTGGCGGAGTGCTGCGGACCGTGCGTGGTGGCGTTTATTTCCTGCTGCTTTTTCTGCTGATGCCGGTCCCTGCGCTGGCACGGGATTTACAGGAGCCGACGCCGCTGCTGCATCCGACCGGCAGGCCCGATGCCGTCCTGCCGCCCGAGGGAAGCATCTGGATCGCAGCGGAAACCTTTGCGGCAGGCCCTTATTCCGGGGGCGGCGGCGCTACGGTCGGCGCCCGTCCGCTGCCCGGCCTGGTGCTCTCCCTGCATCAGACCTCTTTCGATGATGGTTCAGCGGACGCGTTGCTGCGGCTGTGGCCGGAGGCAGACCGCCGCCCGGCCCTGTTCCTGGGGGCTGCCGGCCTCGGCGGAGTCGCGGAGGATCGCAGCTTGTTTCTGGGCGCGGGGAGCCGCCTCGGCCCTTTTGAAGCGACCGCCGGCTTGTCCTGGCGCGGCAGCGACCGATCTGGTGTCGAAGACTGGCCGGACCCTTGGGGCAGCGTACGCTGGCAGGATGCCTACCGCCGCTTCGCCATCCAGGCGGAAGCCGGGCGCGTGGGTCGGCATCGCGAGCCGCGCCTGACAGGCCAGTACCGCCTGCTCCCCTGGATGAGCATCGGTGCGGGGGCGGAGTGGCGACGCGGGATCTTCACCACCCTGACCCTCTCCGCCCCCATCGCGGAGCTGCCCGTCCGCACACGGCCACGAACCGGCGTCACCCATGTCGCCGGACGTGAAATATGGGTCCAGGCAGCACGGGAGCAGCCGCTGGCCGCGACCCTGGGCCGCGCTGCCCTGGACCTTGCCCCGCCCGACGGGGAGATCACCCTGCATGCGCATGAGGGCGGGCTGCCGGGCATCGCGGTGACTATGATGGCTGGCGACCTTGCGCGCGCGGCGGCGCACAATGGCAGCCCGGAGGAGATTGCCGGCAACGCCCTGTTCCGCCCCGCCGACCCGCCCGGCGCGGGACCGCTTCTCTGGACACCAGAGGGCACGCTGCTGCTGGACCATGGACCGGGAGTCGAAAACAGCGGATGGGTCAGCCGGGCGATGCTGGATGCGGGCCTGGAGGTTGGCCATCCATGGGGCTTCCGCGCCGGAGGGGCGTTGCGGCTGACCCTGGACAGCACGGCGGACCGGCTGCCCGTGCCGCAGCTGGAGGCGGCGGTGCGGTCCGATCTGGCGGACCATGCGGCGGCCGGGGTGGCGTTGGAGCGGCTGTACCTGATGTGGAACGGACGTCTTGCCCCCGGCCTGCTTGCCATGGTCGAGGCCGGACATTTCGAGGAGATGTTCGGCGGTGCCGGCGGGGAACTGCGCTGGCAGTCTTTCGACAGCCGCCATAGCCTGAGTCTCGAGCTGCACCATGTCTGGAAGCGGGAATCCGGCCATATCGCCGTTTGGCGGGGTACCGGGCGCACCACCGGCCTGTTGACCGCCGGCTATGATCTGCCCGGCCGGGACGCCGCCGCGACCCTGTCCGCCGGGTGGTTCCTGGATGGAGACGCCGGTATCCAGGCCGGGCTGGAGCGCTGGTTCGACAATGGGGCTGGACTTGGCGGCACGGTGACCTGGTCGGATGGCGTGGCCCTGGGCCTACGGCTGCGCGTCCCGCTGGACGTCAATCTGGGGCCGGTTCCATTGGCTCTGGAAATGCGCGCCCGCCCGCATGGGCGTGATCGGGGACAGCGGCTGGAACGTCCGCACCAGCTGGAGGACCTTGCCCGGATGGTCGGGCTCGGCCGGCTTGCCCGGAGCTGGCCCGCGCTTCTCGACCGGGGCAATCCGCAGCCATGATCTGCGCGCTCGGTCTAAATCGGAATCGCCTGCCATGCTCCTCGCCCGCAGGGCATATCCTGGATGCGGCGGATTTGCCGGATATTCTACAGGAGGAACACATGGCGGCGGACGCGGCGCAGTTGCGGGAACTGGCGGTAAAGATTTCCGTCGCCTACCTGCGCGCCAACCCGGTCACGGCGGACAAGGTCGGCAATATGGTCCGGGACACCTATGAGGCGCTGTCCGCCTGCGCGGCTCCCCGGACGGAGCCGGTTCCCCTTGCGGTACCGCCAGCCCGTCAGGGTAAACGGACCGCACGCGCCTGAGTCCAAAGGGACTTCAGCGGAACCTGGAAGTGGAGCGGATTGTTTTCATCCAGTGAGCGCGCCTGACAGAACCGGGCGCGCACCCTGGAGGAAAGGACCGCCTCAAATGCTCTACTGGGCGCTGATATTCTTCATTGTGGCAATTGTCGCCGGCATCTTCGGATTCGGCGGCGTTGCCTCTGCATCGGCCGGGATCGCGCAGATCCTGTTCTTCATTTTCCTGGTGGTATTCGTCGTCTCGCTCATCATGGGCCTGGTGCGGCGGCGCTGAAGCCGGCGTCGCCGTCCCAGGACTGCGGAGCGAAATCCTGGATATCCAGGATAAGCCCGCCGGACACCACGGCCATCGCCACGGCCGCGGCGATTCCGGCCACGGCTGCCATACGGGTGCGGGTGCGCCGTACGCGCATCCGCTCCTGTTCCGAGCGCCGCCGGGACAGCACAGCCAGGAGCTGGGGCGGAATCGGCTCTTCCAGGACGGGATCGTAGAGGGCATGCAGCCCGTCCACCTGGGCCCGATAGGCCACGGCGCGCGCGGCCATCTGGGGATCGCGCGACAGGCATTGCCCCACGGCGGCTGCCATGCGGGCCGGCAGCTCCCCGTCTATCCAGGCGTGGACATCGTCCGGGTCGGCCAACGGCTTCGCCCTCGCCCCGGCGGACGGGCCGGCCGGAACCAGGTAGAGGCGGTGCGCCTCGCGCCGGATGGGGCGCCCGTCAGGCAGTTTCCCGCTCATGCGCCGGCTCGACCCCGTCATCTGCCGCTCCGCCATCCATCAACAGGCGCAGGGCGCGCCGGCCGCGGGAGAGGCGGGATTTCACCGTGCCGATGGACACGTCCAGGATTTCCGCCGCTTCGGCGTAGCTGATGCCTTCCAGCCCGATCAGCAGGACGACTTCACGCTGCTCCTGCGGAACCTTGTCCAGGGCGCGCCGCAGATCGCGCAGTTCCAGGCGCACCACCTGGGAGCCATGGCTGCCGCCCAGCCCGGTCTGAACCTCGCCGTCGATATCAACGAAGGTCTGCTGACGGCGGATGCCGTTGATGTGCAGATTGCGCAGGATCGTGAACAGCCACGCACGAAGGTTCGTGCCGGGCTGCCATAGATGCAGACGGCTCAGCGCGCGTTCCAGGCATTCCTGCACCAGATCGTCGGCCAGGGCCGTATCCCGCACCATGGCGCGGGCAAAGCGGCGCAGGCGGGGAATTTCCGCCTCGATCTGGGAAATCACCTCCGGGCTGTTCTCAGCCCCCCGGCGCGGCTCCTGTCCGGCCTCAGGCGCAACAACCGCCTGTGCCGCCGGCGCGCTGTCCTGCGGAGCGGCTGTCGACCTTGCCTCGGTCCTACGACCCGACGTGGCCGGGGTATCGCCGTCCATCATGTAACCCCACTGCTTAGGTTCGCTTGGTTCAGCCATCTTAGGCCCGGTTCAAGTATTGTGTCGCAGGCGCAAAAGTACCACCCCCCTTTCCGATAGCCATTGCGCGATATTGGTCAGCACAGGATCAGTTCCGTCCGACGTACTTGAACAATCAGCATAGTGGTTCGGTCTATGCCAATGGATATGCACCACCCCGAAATCTCAGATGCCTTGGCGTGATAAAAACAAGACCTTGCAGACACCACCTAACGCAGATGTGCGGTGTCCCATTCTTTCGGATAAACCCTAGTCCGATTGGCCCGGTTGGCGGGACTACCCCGCTTCGTGTAGGTCGGTCTACCGGTCAACAAACCTCTCCGGTGGACATGCGAGCTCCGCACTTTTTCTTCACCGTGATTTGCCTTTCATTGGTCACGACTGTGTCAGCGTGGGCGGATGCTGATCTGTCCATCCGCGACCTGGCGAAGCGTGCAGCACTGGGGCAGATGGACGCCCGGTACGAACTCGGCAACCGCTTGAAGCGGGGCATCGACGTTCCGGCCGATCCACACGCGGCGGTGGAGCAATTCTGTGCAGCGGCGCGCAACGGGCATGCCGATGCGGCCTATGTCATGGGCAATATGTTCCTGACCGGCGAGTTGGCCCTGCCCAGCGACCCGGCCCAGGCGGCAGCCTGGTTCGCTCTTGCGGCGGAAGCCGGGCACGCCAGCGCCAGGGCCGAGCTTGGCAAGCTGCCACGCCGCCGGGCCAAGGCTCCCGCCTGCAGCGGGCGGGAACTGATGGAGAGCGAATTCAAGGTGCCAAGCCGGCTTGCGCGCATGGTCCGCCGCATGGCCCCGCGCTACGGGCTGGAGCCGGATTTCGTGCTGGCCGTGGTGGCGGTGGAGTCCGCCTTCCGGACCGATGCGGTCTCGCCCATGCAGGCGCGCGGCCTGATGCAGCTTACCGATGCCACTGCGAAGCGCTTCGGCGTCGAGGACCCTCTCGACGCGGAGCAGAACCTGCGCGGCGGGATGAGCTTCCTGGCCGACCTGATCGCCCAGTATGACGGCGACCTGCGGCTGGTGCTGGCCGCCTACAACGCCGGACCGGGCGCGGTTCAACGCTATGACGGCGTGCCGCCCTTCGCGGAAACCCGGGCCTACATCCAGAAGGTCCGCCGCTACTATCCTCGGGACCGCCACCCGCTGCAGGACAAGGGCATTGGCCGGCTGCCCGACACGCTGGTGGCCGCCCTTCCCGACGAAGGCAGCAGCGAAGCCTCGACCAGCATCGAGACGACGCCGGAAATCGGAATCTCGCCCGGCAGCCGCCAGATGGCCCGTCCGGCGGACTGATGCGTCCGCCTTTTCCCTGGTCCCGTCTGCCGGCCTTTGCCAATCTCCCCACGGATCGAAGCTGGGAGGACAGGCGTGAAGCTGCTGCGTTGGGGACTGAGGGGAGCGGAACAGCCAGGGCTGCTGGACAGCAATGGCGTTCTGCGCGATCTGACCGGCCATGTGCCCGATATCGCGGGAGAAGTTCTGTCCCCTGCCGGGCTGGACCGGTTGCGTACGCTTGACCCCGACACGCTGCCCCTGGTGCCGGGCACACCCCGGCTGGGTCCGCCAGTGGGCGGCACCGGCAAGTTCGTCGCTATCGGGCTGAACTATGCCGATCATGCGGCCGAGACCGGGGCCGCCGTGCCGCCGGAGCCAGTGGTATTCCTGAAGGCGACGAGCTGCATCGTCGGCCCGAACGATGATGTCGAGATCCCGCGCGGCTCGGTGAAGACCGACTGGGAGGTGGAGCTTGGCGTGGTGATCGGCTCCACCGCCAAATACGTGCCGCTGGAATCGGCGCTGGACCATGTGGCCGGGTACTGCGTGGTCAACGACGTGTCGGAGCGGGACTTCCAGATGAACCGGTCCGGCACCTGGGACAAGGGCAAGGGTCACGACGGATTCGGTCCTGTCGGCCCCTGGCTGGTCACCCGGGACGAGGTGCCGGAGCCGCAGGACCTCCGCCTCTGGCTGGAGGTGGACGGGCGCCGCTACCAGGATGGCAGCACCCGCACCATGGTCTACGGCGTGGCCTTCCTGGTCCATTATCTCAGCCAGTTCATGACGCTGCATCCTGGCGACCTGATCTGCACCGGCACGCCGCCGGGCGTCGGGCTGGGCCAGAAGCCGCCCGTGTTCCTGAAGCCTGGACAGACCATGCGCCTGTCGGTGGAGGGGTTGGGGGTGCAGACCCAGCGGACCGTCCAAGCCTGATCCGCCGTTCCGTATCAGCCGTCCGGTTAGGTTCGGGTACGCCCCCTCCCCCTTTCCCCTGAGCGCGCCCCATGGCTGGACCCGGCGCGGATCACCATATGGGGGAGATGACAGCCCATCCGCCCCGCCCCGTGCGAACCGCCTGTCTGCTGGCATTCGCACTGATGCTCCCCGCCCTTCCGGTGGGCGCGCAGGAGAACCCGCTGCTGCGTCCGTCGCCGTTGGCGCCGCAACGCCTTTCGCCCGCCCCCGGCCGGCTGGACGCGGTGGAGCAGGAGAAGGCGCGTGCCTACCGCGACTCGCTCCAGAGCGAGCTGTACGACCGGCAGCGGCTTGACGCTTTCGACCGGCTGCCCCTGTCGGAGCGGCGTGACCTGTTCGAACTGCAGGGGGAAGCGGACCGGATTGGCCGGGTGCTGCGACGGCCCGGCGAATCGCCGGCCGGCGTGCCCAACCAGGGCACCGAGGTCGAGCGCATCCTCTCCGGCGAAGCCCCCCTGCCCGGGAGCGAGGCTCTGCCCCGGCTGGGACGGGGCGGGGCCACCCTCAAGCCCGGCCAGCGGGTCGTGCCGCCAGACCAGGCGCCAGACTCCGGGCAGACAGCCTCGGGTCCGCAGGAACTCGGCTCGCCGGGCGGGCGCATGGAATTCGGCTGGGGCGGACCCAGCCGTCCCGTGGGCCAGTGACTCGGCCCAATCTTCCCCGCGGGCGGCAGAGGCTCGCAGCACGGAAATGCCGGGCATTGCCTGGACCTGCCAGCGGGTGATTGCGGCGCTGGCCGTCAATTCCATCGATCCTACGTACACGAACTTTCAACTCCGCCAGTGGACGGGCTTTGTCGCCGGAACTGGAAGGCAGGCGTCGGATATCTGTCCGGCATCTCCGGACAGAAACGGCGGCCAACGCGTTCTTGTTATGTTCTTACAATAGGGGCCAATCAAGGAACGTTCCGAAGCCGATCCCCGTTAAAGGCGCCAAAGGGCCGAGCAGCCCGATCCGTCCGATACAGCCAAGGAGAAAGCGCACATGGACGTTCTTCGCATCCTCCTCGCCATCCTTCTGCCGCCCGTGGGCGTCTTTCTGCAGGTGGGACTTGGCCTGCACTTCTGGCTCAATATCCTGCTGACGATCCTGGGCTACATCCCCGGCATCATCCACGCGATCTACGTCATCATAAAATACAAGTGAGCCCCGCCGTGCGTCGTCCTCCCAAGGCTCTCGACCCCGTGAAAGTGGCGGAGTTGCGCAATCTGGCCGACCTGCTGGACAGCCGGTGGCGCGTGCCCGGCACCGACTGGCGCTTTGGCGTGGACGGTGTGGCCAGCATCATCCCCGGCCTGGGCGACACGGCGACAGGCGTGGTCGGCGCCTACATCATCTGGCAGGCGGCCCGCATCGGCGTGCCGCGCAGCACGCTGGTCCGTATGGCGGCCAATGTCGGGGTCGACTGGGCCGTAGGCTCCATTCCCGTGCTTGGCACCATCTTCGACTTCGCCTTCAAGTCCAATCAGCGCAACATGCGCCTGCTGAACCAGCATCTGGACACGTTCGAGAGCATGGAGGCGGAGCGGTACCGGAAATAGGGCCGGGTCCCCGCCCCATCTTGGTCACAGCGCCTCCACCCCGAAATTAAGGTCCCATTCACCAAACCGCCCCACCCTTCGATCCGGTCTTCACGGCTGAAAGGGGGTGCGTCCATGTTCAGGTCAGACAACAAGATCGGGTTCCGTTTCGGCCGTGAGCCGGAGGAGGCGGGCGACAATGCCGAGGACCGGCAATCCGCCCTGAAATCGGCCATGCAGGCCTCCACCCAGCGCTCCGGCCTGCCCGCCCCCCGCCCGGTGACGGGGGAGACCCTCCCGCCCGTCGCCGCGGCTCCGATCCCTGCCATTCCCGGTTTCCGTCCCCGCCCCTCCGAAACCCGTCCGACCGAGGACAGCATGCTCCCGACCAGCACGATCCGCGCCGACGAGCGCGCCGCCCAGCCCGTGATCGCCCAGGCCCGCGCCATCATCGGCCAGGTGCAGAGCGACGAGGACGCCCGCGCCCTGGAAACGGTGCTGAAGACCATCGACACCATCGCCGCCCGGCAGATGGATTTCGAGCGGGAACTGCGTCTGGCCCGCGACACCGCCGCCAAGGCCACCGCCGACCGCGCCCGCCTGCAGGAAGAGAACCAGCAGATGCGCGACCTGCTGTCCTCCCTGCTGAAGACCGTGGAGACCGAGCGCCGCCGCCGCTCCGACGCCGTCGGTCGCATCGGCGACCGCCTGAAGTCCCTGGCCGTCACGCTGGGCGAGCAGCCCGCCGAGAAGACCGAAGCCGCCTGATCCGGAACAGGCCGTCCCGCCCCGGACGGCCTGTACTCGCTCCCGATCCCGTAGGTCGCAAGAAGCGCAGCGCATTGCGACGGCCAACGCCGCAAGCATCGTCGCAATCCGCCTTCGGCTCCTCGCGACCTACGCTGTTCCACCCATGCGCCCACCAATTTGCAGGCTACCGCGATAGAGGCTTGCATCCTGGGCGGAAATGCATAATTAAACGTCCAGACGCACCCGCACGTGCCCCTGGCCCTTGGGTTGCCGCCGCCGATGTCCGGCGGATGTCCTGTACGGACACGGCCCCTTGGTGTTTACGCAACGACGTCAGGCGTCCTTTTTGGCCGAACCGGTCGACAGTGGGCCGGTCCCCGAGAGGGAAGTCGATATGAACGCCGTTACGCACTCCGGGGCGATGTTAGCCTGATCCCCGGCTGGTCACATATCTCGTCAGTTGACGCTTTGCGGCACCCCTGAATTCAGGCCAGGCCCGGCAATCACGGCGCGAGACCAGATCTCCCCAAACCTGATGTTCCGCACTTCCGGACGCGAGCCCCGCTGTCCGGACCTTCGAAACTCTCGTTGAGCCCTCGCCGGCGCCGATATGGCTGCCGCATGGGCCAGGGGTCCCCGCTTTGCGGGGAAAATGCGCCATGGGTCAGATCCGTTTCCGTTCCGCCGTCGCCCCGCTGCGCCGCAGCTTCCAGGCCAAGCCCGCCCAGCTTCCGTCCGTGGACAGCTTGGTGGCGGAGCTGCGCCCGGCGGAGCCGCTGCACTGCATCCGCCCGGCCACGTTGCGGGCCACGGCGCGCCGCTTCGTCGATGGCTTCGCCACGGCCATGGCCCCTGTCTCGGCCGGCGGCGACGTGCTCTATGCCGTCAAGTGCAACCCGGACCCGGCCTTCATCCGCCAGCTCTGGAAGGGCGGCGTGCGCCATTACGACTGCGCCAGCCCGGCGGAAATCCGCCTGATCCGGCAGATGTTCGGCGATGCCGCGCAGATCCACTACATGCACCCGGTGAAGAACCGGGCGGCCATCCGCGCCGCCTATCTGGAGCATGAGGTCCGCGACTTCTCCCTGGATTCGGTGGAGGAGCTGGCGAAGATCCTGGAGGAGACGGCCTATGCCGGCGATCTGGGCCTGATGATCCGGCTGGCCCTGCCCAAGGGCAATGCCGCCATGGACCTGTCCGGCAAGTTCGGCGCCAGCCGCGAGACCGCGGTGGAACTGCTGCGCCGCGCCCGTGTCGTGGGCGAGCGGGTCGGCGTCTGCTTCCATGTCGGCAGCCAGATGATGGAGCCGGCGGCCTATGAGCGGGCGCTGGAACTGGCGGGCAATATCATCCGGGAAGCGGGCGTTGAGATCGACGTGCTGGATGTGGGCGGTGGCTTCCCCGTCTCCTACCCCGACTTCACCCCGCCTCCGCTGGACGATTTCATGGCCGCTATCCGCCGCGGCGTGGAGAAGCTGGCCCTGCCCGCCCGCACCCGCGTCTGGTGCGAGCCGGGCCGGGCGCTGGTCGCCGCGGGCGGCAGCATCGTGGTGCAGGTGGAGCGGCGCCGGGGCGATGAGCTGTTCATTAATGACGGCGTCTACGGCTCCCTCTCGGATGCCGGCGTGCCGGCCTTCCGCTTCCCCTGCCGGCTGGTCCGGCCGGAGGGCAAGTCCGACGCCGAGCTCATGGCCTTCAGCTTCTGGGGCCCGACCTGCGACAGCGCTGACCGGATGAAGGGGCCGTTCCTGCTGCCCGCGGACATCCGCGAGGGCGACTGGATCGAAATCGGCCAGTTGGGCGCCTATGGCGCCACGTTGCGTACCGCCTTCAACGGGTTCGACGTGGCGCGCATGGCGGAGGTCGCGGATGCGCCTCTGCTGGAAACTCCGGGTCATCGCGTCGCGGCACGGTTGCCAGAGGCCACCCGGTAGTTCACTCTTCAACATAGGACAAGGAGGAGAACGGCCGTCGGACGGGCGGCCGGTCTCTTCCCTGTTGCCGTTCGCAATGGCTCTGCGGCCGGGGCGGGCGGCGGCGGATGCCATAACCCTCTTCCCGTCCAACCAGGTCGAAAGGACCTCCATCCGCACGCGGATCAACAGCTCGGAGCGCAAATGAAATGACGGACTATGTGAAGCACTGCAATTTCCCCGGCCGCCTTGTCATGGTCGGATTCGGCAGCATCGGTCAGGGGGTCTTGCCGCTGATCTTGCGTCACATGGACATCAAGCCCGAGCAGATCACGATCGTCACCGCCGACGATCGCGGCCATGCCGAAGCCGATCATTTCGGCATCAAGTTCATTCGGGACCCGCTGACCAAGGACAATTACCAGCAGATGCTGCGCCCGCTGCTGGGCAAGGGCGATTTCCTGCTGAACCTGTCCGTGGACGTCTCCTCGGTAGCTCTGATCGAGCTCTGCGCCGAGGTGGGCGCGCTCTATCTCGACACCTGCATTGAGCCCTGGCCGGGCGGCTACACCGACGCGTCGGTGAGCCCGTCGTTGCGCTCCAACTACGCGCTGCGCGAGACCGCGCTGAAGCTGCGGGAGAAGTATCCGAACGGCCCGACGGCTGTGCTGACCCATGGCGCCAATCCGGGGCTGGTGTCGCACTTCGTCAAGCAGGCCATGCTGAACATCGCGGAGGACAGCGGCCGCGACGCCACCCCGCCGACCACGCGGGAGGGCTGGGCCAGGCTGGCGCAGGAGCTGAACGTCAAGGTCGTCCACATCGCCGAGCGGGACACCCAGATCGCCTCCATCCCGAAGCGCCGGGGGGAGTTCGTCAACACTTGGTCCATCGACGGCTTCATCTCCGAAGGCTGCCAGCCGGCGGAGCTGGGCTGGGGCAGCCATGAGAAGACCTTCCCGCCGGACGGCTCCCGCCACGAGTTCGGCGAAGGGGCGGCGATCTATCTGAACCGTCCCGGCGTAACGCAGCGGGTGCGCACCTGGACGCCGATGGAGGGGCACTTCCACGGCTTCCTGATCACCCACAGCGAAAGCATCTCCATCCCGGACTATCTGACGGTGAAGGACGATGCCGGCAACGTGGTCTACCGGCCGACGGCCCACTACGCCTACCACCCCTGCGATGACGCGGTGAAATCAATCCATGAGTTCGCCGGCAAAAACTTCGTCCAGCAGGAGACCCAGCGCCTTCTGATGGATGAGATCATTGAGGGCGTGGACGAGCTGGGCGTGCTGCTGGCCGGCCACGAGAAGGGCGCCTACTGGTACGGCTCCCAGCTCGACATCCACGAGGCCCGCGAGCTGGCGCCCTTCAACAGCGCCACCTCACTCCAGGTCTGCGTGGCGGCCCTGTCCGGCATGGTCTGGGCCCTGGAGAACCCGAACAAGGGCATCGTCGAGCCGGACGAGATGGATTACCAGCGCTGCCTGGACATCTGCATGCCCTATCTGGGCCCGGTGGTCGGCGCCTACACCGACTGGACCCCGCTGGAAGGCCGCAACAAGCTCTTCCCCGAGGACATCGATGAGAGCGACCCCTGGCAGTTCAAGAACATCCGGGTGGTGTGAGGCGGACGGGGCGGTGCTGGAAGGCGCTGCCCCTTCTCGTTACAGAGGCTTGCCAGCAGCAAATGGCTGTACCAACCTATAGGTACTTGGCAAGTGAGGGCCGTGCCATGGGCACCATGATCACCACCACGGAAATCGACCGCCTGTTGAGCACATTGACCGCTGCAACCGGTGAGACGCCCGAACAGGCCCTGGCCCGCGCTCTTGAGGAGCGGATTGACAGGATCGGCAATCCCCTTCGCTCCCACCCCCTGACGGAAGCCGAGCGCCAGGCTCGGCTGGAGCGGCTGCGCGCGATTTCGAGGGAGGCGTCTAAGCTTCCCGTTCTGGACCCACGCAGCGATGACGAGATCCTGGGCTATAACGATATCGGGACATTCGATTGATCGTCCTCGACACCTCGATCCTCGTCGCCATTCTGTTGGACGAACCTGAAGCAGAGCGGTTACGCATCATTCTGAACGACGCGCCGGCAACCATCCTGTCGGCCGTCAATCATTTCGAAGCCCGGATGCTGCTGCGCGGAAGGTATGGCGTCCCGATGCTGGAAAAGCTGGATGCGCTTCTGGCCGATCTGGGAACCGAAATCATCGCGTTCGACCGTCGGCAATCGGAAGCATCTCTGCAAGCCTTCAACCGCTTCGGCAAAGGTCAGGGCCATCCGGCGCAGTTGAACCTGGCTGACTGCTGCGCCTATGCGCTGGCGAAGACGCGCGGGCTGCCGCTGCTGTTCAAGGGCGGAGATTTCTCCCAAACGGATATCCAGGCCGCCGCCTATTGAGCCGCGGCATCCCTGCCCTGCCCCGCTGCCCCCCCTTTCCGTTTGCATGGACCGGCGGGAGGGTTTACCAAACCTCACTTGGTGCGGGGCGCTTGCCCCCGCGCGCATCTTCCGCCCGCGCCGAGTGAGCCATGAGCGACGCCGCCAACCTTGCCCAGAAAGCCCTGCTGCCCGCGGGCCTGCGCGACCTGCTGCCGCCCGATGCGGAGCATGAGGCCGGCATTGTCGGCCGGGTGATGGCGGAGTTCGCCGCCCACGGCTATGAGCGCGTGAAGCCGCCCCTGATCGAGTTCGAGGAGGCGCTGCTGTCCGGCCCCGGCGCCGCGCTGGCGCAGCAGACCTTCCGCATCATGGACCCGGTCAGCCAGCGCATGATGGGCGTCCGCTCCGACATGACAACCCAGGTGGCCCGCATCGCCGCCTCCCGTCTTGGCAACGCGCCTCGGCCGCTGCGCCTGTCCTATGCCGGGCAGGTGCTGCGGGTGAAGGGTTCCCAGCTCCGGCCTGAGCGGCAGTTCGGGCAGGTGGGGGCCGAACTGATCGGCGCCGATGTGGTGGAGGCGGATGCGGAGATCGTGCTGCTGGCCGCCAGCGCCCTGGCCGCCGTGGGCGTTGCCGGAATCACCATCGACCTGACCGTTCCCACCCTGGTCCCCATCATCTGCCGCGACCTCGGCCTGTCGGAGCGCGCCATCGCAGGCGTGCGCGCCGCCCTGGACCGGCGCGATCCGGTGGAGCTGGCGGCCTCCGCCGGCCCGGCCGCCCAGGCGCTGACATCCATGATGGCGGCATCCGGACCGGCCCGCACGGCGCTGGAGAAGCTGAACGCGCTGGCCCTGCCCCCGGCGGCGGCGGCGGAGCGTGCGCGGCTGGCCAGGGCGGTGGAGCTGATCACCGCGGCAGCCCCCGACCTGATCGTCACCATCGATCCGGTGGAGCTGCGCGGCTTCGAGTATCAGACCGGCCTCAGCTTCACCGTTTTCGCGCGGGGCGTGTCCGGCGAATTGGGCCGCGGCGGACGTTATCTGAGCGGGGATGCCGAGGCGGCGGAACCCTCCACCGGCTTCACGCTCTATACCGATACGGTGCTGCGCGCGCTCCCCGGTCCCGAGCTGCCCCGCCGCGTGCTGCTGCCCCATGGCACGCCGCCGGCCGAGGGTGCCGCGTTGCGGGCGCAGGGGTGGCAGACCGTCTCGGCCCTGGCCCCGGTGCCGGACGCCGCGGCGGAGGCGAAGCGGCTGGGCTGCGGCCATGTCTTCCAGGACGGCCGGGCGGTTGAGGTGTGATGGTAGGTCGGATTAGGGCGCAGCCCTTAATCCGACATTCATGCGGGGATTGTCGGATTACGCTTCGCTAATCCGACCTACGGAAAACCAAGGAGTTTCCTACCATGGCGAATGTGGCGGTCGTCGGCTCCCAGTGGGGTGACGAGGGCAAGGGCAAGATCGTCGACTGGCTGTCCAGCCGGGCCGACGTGGTGGTGCGCTTCCAGGGCGGCCACAATGCCGGCCACACCCTGGTGATCGGGGATGTGGAGTACAAGCTGTCCCTGCTGCCCTCCGGCGTGGTGCGGCCCGGCAAGCTGTCGGTGATCGGTAACGGCGTCGTGGTCGATCCCTGGGCACTGCTGGCGGAGATCGAGAAGATCCGCGCCAAGGGCGTCGACATCACGCCCGAGACGCTGGTGATCGCTGAGAACTGCACCCTGATCCTGCCGCTGCACGGCGCGGTGGACCGGGCGCGGGAGGAGGCGCGGGGCACCGCCAAGATCGGCACCACCGGCCGCGGCATCGGCCCCGCCTATGAGGACAAGGTGGCCCGCCGCGCCATCCGCCTGTGCGATCTGGCCGATGCCCGCGTGCTGGAGGACAAGGTGGACCAGCTCCTGTTCCACCACAACGCCCTGCTGCGCGGTCTCGGTGCCGCCGAGCTGGACCGGGAGGAGCTGCTGAATCAGCTTCGCGAGGTGGCCCCGAAGATCCTGCCCTATGCCGGCGTGGTCTGGCAGCGGCTGGACGAGCTGAAGCGCGCCGGCAAGCGCATCCTGTTCGAGGGCGCACAGGGCGCGCTGCTGGATGTGGACCACGGCACCTATCCCTTCGTCACCTCCTCCAACACCGTGGCCGGCCAGGCCTCGGCCGGGTCGGGCATGGGTCCGGGGGCGGTGGGCTATGTGCTGGGCATCACCAAGGCCTACACGACCCGCGTCGGTTCCGGTCCCTTCCCCACCGAGCTTCTGGATGAGACCGGCGAGCAGCTCGGCGTCCGCGGACGGGAATTCGGCACGGTCACGGGGCGCAAGCGCCGCTGCGGCTGGTTCGACGCCGTGCTGGTGCGTCAGGCCATCAAGACCGGCGGCATCACCGGCATCGCGCTGACCAAGCTGGACGTGCTGGACGGCTTCAAGGAGATCAAGGTCTGCACCGGCTACCGCCTGAAGGGCGAGGTCGTGAACCATCTGCCGGCCGGCCAGACCGCCCAGGCGGAGGTGGAGCCGATCTACGAGACCTTCGAGGGCTGGTCCGAATCCACCCGCGGCGCACGGTCCTGGGCGCAGCTTCCCGCCACGGCGATCAAGTACATCCGCCGGATCGAGGAGC